>JAJDEJ010000290.1 GCA_029259815.1 Planctomycetaceae bacterium
TCCGGAAGGTGTGCTCATACTACCGTAGCTCCTTGAGAATGCGTTATTTGAAGGGGAATTCGGCTTGTTGCGAGTTTGAGGTTTGCAGTTGGCGGTCGGCGTGGACGGCGGCGATGGCTGCTTGAACCGCTCGGAGGTCCAGGGATTCGCGGGCGATGATCCAGGGCGTTGCTTCGACAACTTGTGTCGCGGGCAGAGTGCGTTCGCGGATCAGTCGACGAATCACCGTGTGACTGACGTCCATCTGCGCCGCCGCTTGCTCCACGGTTACCCAGGCGTTCTGCTTGCGGTAGTTCGTCAGGCGATGAATGGATCGCGCGCTATACACGCTATGCAAACGCCACGTCTTGCCGGCGCCTGTTTTGAAGCCCAACCGATTGAGTGTCGCTGCGATCGTTTGGTCGCTGCAAACCTTCGACAGTTCTTCGATCAACTCGAGCGCCGTCTTACTTGTGTCGCGATACTTCTTGCCGGGTGCGATGCGCATCACCGAGAGTTCGGTGTGAACGCCGCCTTTCCAGTGCAGCACTAACCGATGGTGGCTGCGCGACTCGTCGTCGCCGATCATGATCTCTTCGAGCACCGTCCGTAAAATGCGCTTTTTCAGGTCTGCACTTGCCGATGCGTGACTCCACAGAGCCGGCAAGTCGCGGCCAAGTTCAAGTAACCGAACCTGCTGCTGCTCGCTCAACTCGGGACGCTCGTGGGTGCCGGCATCGAGCACTTGTTCCAACTCGGTCGCACGTTTCAAGGCAGTGTTCCAACGCGATTCCAATTCCGAGGCCACCAGCCGATTGGCCGGGTCCACTTCATCGTACTGCCGTCGCACTCGATCGACTTCATAACGAGCCTTTTCCAACGACAACTCCAGCAGGAGGCGGCGCTCGTCATGTTCACCGTCCAACTGTTTCATCGCCTCGATTGCGGCTTCGATGCCCGCAGGACGAATCGCTTCGAGCACGACGCCAGCGACTGCGCGATCGACGCCCACACCGCCTAGCGACTGACACGACGCGCTGCCACGCGATTGGCGACCGCCGTGACACAAGTAACGCGGCTGCGTCTTGTTCTTGCCATAACCGACGAACAGTTTCCGCCCGCAGTGGCTGCAACGCAGCAGTCCTCCCAACAAGGCTGATCCTTTTTTCACGGCAGCTTGGCCCGCCGGTTCTCGCGAGCCCGCGTTCGACTGTAACATCGACAAGTTCTCCTGAAACTCCTGCCACGTAATATAGCCGTCGTGGTTGTCGAGCAAGAGCACCTTCCACTTCTCCTGCGGCTTGCGATTGCGCGTGCTGCTCTTACGTGCTCGCCCATCCTGGACAACGACCTTGGCTTCGGTGCGCCCGTAAGCCAACGCGCCGGCGTAGCAAGGGTTCTTCAAGATCTGGCGGATGCGAGATTCGGTCGGCAAACGCCACGCGACTTTCCGGCCGCGCGTGCCGCGAACGACTTCCGGTAACGGAGTCCGGTTGTCGCGGAACCACAATGCCGTCTGCCGAGCCGAACCCAACTCGCGGACCCTCACAAATACGCTTTCGATGGCGGCTTGCACTTGTCGATCGGCGATCTTCTCGACGCGATCCAGGTCGTCGCGAGTAAACCCAACCGGCACTTCCCACATCGCGTGCCCGGAGGCCACCTTCATCTCGAACGCTTCACGGGCACGCTGTCGGAACAGGCTGAGCTCGAATTCCGACATCGTTCCCTTCAGTCCTAACAACAGCCGGTCGTTAACTTGACGCGGATCGTAGACTCCTTCACCGTCCACGATCAGTGTGTCGGTGAGCGCGCACAAATCGATCAAGTGGTGCCAGTCGCGGTTGTTGCGAGCCAACCGGGAAGCTTCCAACGCAAAGACCGCACCGGCCTGACCGCTGCAGACCACCGACAGCAACGTGGCAAAGCCCGGTCGCTCAACCATCCCGCTGCCCGTCTTGCCTTGATCGTCGTCGATGACCTCGACGCGCGTGAAGCCGAGATCGCGAGCATGCGCGGCGAGGTCGTATTGCCGCTGGCGTCCTTGGTGATGATGTCGCACTTGATGGACGGTCGATTGACGTACGTAGACGCATGCACGGCGGTCGAGATGTTGTGGTGTGATCTTGTCATTCATGTGCATCATTCTCCTGGGTTGCGAGAGTGACTTGGGAGAGAAGAGCCGCGATCGCGTCACGGCATGCCCGGCGATCCGTTGCAGACAACTGCTGCCACAGATTGGAGTTGCCGAAGTCAAGCATCTGCTGTTTCGGCGGCAGCTTCTGGACGAGTTGCTTGAGTTGTGTCTTGGTTCGTTTCATGGCGATCTCCTTTCGCCATTATGGAACCCGAAGCATCGGTCTCTTGACCAGCGGTTCTGGTGAGATGATCGACAAGGCTTCGAAGCTGCAACAATGCGGCGGGCCCGATTCGCGGCTGCTGGCGTAAGACGACCGCCGAGCAAGCCGCTTGATCAAGCATCCAACAAGGGACGACGATTCGCAGTTCAGGATCGTCGGAACCTTGGTCACGATGTTCAACCCGCACCAACACTGCGGACTCGCCGCCGTGGCGAGTCCTTCGCAAAACAGTCACATCGTGATCGCAAAATGGGTGAAAGCGATAAACAACCTTCGCCGGACCAAGTTGGCAGGCAGTGTGTGAATACGTTGC
>JAJDEJ010000030.1 GCA_029259815.1 Planctomycetaceae bacterium
TCACGTTGTTGCGTGCGGGGCAAGTCAGACATGTCTCGATGGTCATGTCTGTGACGCCCCGGCGGAAGTCAACCGACCCATACTCTGCGTGAGTGGCGGGAACTCGCGCGGAAAAGTCCCAAAGGTCTTGGCGAACAGCACTGTTGTCTGGAAAGGCTCCGCTAGGCAGATATTTTGAACTCCTGAAGGAGTGGTAAGTGATTGACCTGACGGCATCGCTGACGGCCGCACCTGTGTTGCACGTCGTTTCGTCGGGCCCGGGCTTTGCCTGGACCCGTGATGCCGATGTGGCGATTGAAGCGCCACCTGATAACGACTCGTGTCCCTTGCCGGAATCACGCTGGTCGAAGGCTGCCAAACTAACCGGTATTTGCTGTGTCGTGTCGCCACGGGGCCTCATGCTACCCAATGGAGGATGCCGGATGTATTATCCCCAAATGTTGCCGCGGCCCGGTTTTACAGCCGGTGCAAACGACTACGACGATCGCACAACGCGCATTTTGAGTGCGTATTCAAAAGATGGTCAGGAATAGAGCCGGGTGTTCGGTTGTCAGCGGAAGCCGGTGGGGCCGGCGATTACCGCGTGGTGTCACCGGACGTCGTTCCAATCCATGATGGCCGGTTGCGCATGTATTTCGAATGTTGTCGCGGTCCGCAGTCGACACAAAACGCCATCCTGATCGCGATCTCCGAGAACGGATTGGACTGGAAGTTGGAACCCGGCGTGCGATTGGAAGAGGCTGGTCGAAATTTTGCGTCACCGCGAATCATCTATTTCCCTGGTGGCATGTGCCGGCTGTACTGCGTTGATCGCGGACGGGTCATCATGAGCGCCACGTCAAACGACGGATTGAATTTTCGCCAAGAACCCGGTCAGCGGATTGCCCCGGGTGACCAACACGATGCTCTGACAGCCTTCGCTCCCGAAATCGTACAGGTAGAAGGCAACGGCTATGTGATGTATTACGCCGGGTACGCCACGGCTCAGCGTGCATCTATTCTGCGGGCCGAATCGGCCACCGGTATCACGTGGCAAAAGTCGATTCGACCGGTGCTCGCTCCTGGCGGCAAAGGAGATGCAGTGAAGTGTTCGGAAATGTGCGTCTACCCACTGCCAGATGCTCGAGGAGCAAAGCCCGTCTATCGCATGCTCTACGAAGCCTGCGATGGCACTGCTGTGAACGAGCGCGGTGTCTGGCGAATCACCAGCGCGACTTCAATGGGAATCAATTCCCGAATTCACTGAGCGGAAACTCGACTCAAAGGAGTTTGACGTCATGTGCAGGCAACAAGACTTGCTGTTTTTCTGGGTCATTGTGTCCGGAGCTTATTGCATCGGGGCCCCGGCAATTGCTGAGGGCCAACCCGGCCCGCGAGCGATCTCTGGACAGCTGTTTGGAGTTGCGCACGTCACAATTCCGATAGCACCCGATCCGGAATCCGGCGATGGGGACTCCAACCGATTCGACTTGATCGAAGCAAATGGTCGTGCCTTCTACCCGGTGCTGACAACGGGCAAGTTCGGACAACTCGCATCGGAAGTGTTCGGCGATCGATTGCCGGAACTACCAAGTCTGTTGAAAGTCTCGTTTCTGTTCACCGGAAATGAACCACTCAACGTGACCGTTTTTACGCCCGAGCCCCATGAGTTCGTACTGACACCCACTCCTGCACGGAGACCACGAGAGTACGACATCTCCCTGGCAAAATGGTGGAGAACCTACAACGCCTTCGCGCGTGAGCAGCAGCGAAGGAGCGACTATCCGCCACTGATCCACACATACCTGACGTCAATGCTTTCGCATCGCTTGAAACTACGGTCGCCATTATTGACTCGCATCGCGGAGCCGGAGCAGAGTGAACTTCAGCAGACAATGGGACTAGTGTTTGGTACCGAGAAACTGCGATCCGCTGTGCTGCAAGAGACGATGCGGGGGGCCGGACTCGGTGAAGTGGCCAGTCTCCCGGTACCGCCAGAAGTTGTTTGGCAGCCCCTCGGCGTGCCGACCGATGCGCCGCCGGTTGAGGTCGAACCGATCGCCCAGCATGTGCCGCAAGAGTGTTTCTATCTCCGCTTTGGGAGCTTCACGAACTATCTCTGGTTCGATCACCTGAAGGATGACTACGGTGGCGACATCAGCCGCATGGTCACACTGAGAGGGCATAACGCTCGTTTGGATGAGCGAGTTCAGCGCCAGCTGGCCCTCAAGCAAACTGCACTCGCCGAGGTCATGGGACCGACGGTGATTTCGGACGTCGCGCTCATTGGCCGCGACTTGTACCTCAGGGAGGGGGCCGCACTGGGGATGCTCTTTGAAGCCAGCAATTCGGCCGTCGTTGGGGTGAATTTCGCGTCCGACCGCCAAGCCGTCCTGCAAGAATGGCAAGCGAAAGGAGCGACGCTGAAGACTCTGACGATTGCTGGTCACGAGGTATCGCTTCTCTCGACCCCCGATAATCGGTTGCGATCGTTTTACGCGGTTGATGGCGACTATCATCTGGTGACGACATCACAGTCCATCGTGGAGCGGTTCTACGCGACCGGACGTGGTCAGGGATCACTGGGGACGTCTGCCGAGTTTCAGCATGCCCGCATTGAGATGCCGCTGTCTCGTGAGGACACGATCTTCGCCTACTTCTCGTCTGCGTTCTTTCGCAGCTTGCTGAGTCCGCAATATCAGATCGAATTGTCTCGCCGCCTCCAGTCAGTCACAGATATGGAATTGGTGCAACTTGCGCAGCTGGCGGCACTCGCCGAAGGTCGCGATCATGAGACCATTGAGGATTTGATCGCGGCAGGATTCCTGCCGCAAGGCTTTGGGCAGCGTGGTGACGGTGGGCCCCCTCTCATCACCGATCATGGTTTCATCGACCCGCTCCGCGGTGCACGCGGCGCGTTCACACCGATTCCCGACATGCCGCTGTCGGCGATCACCCCCACGGAGACAGAACTCTTCAACCGATGTGCCCGGTTTCTCCAAGATGAGTGGCAGCAGATGGATCCACTGATGATCGGCATCAAGCGCTATGCGCTCGAACAGGAACGTCACGAGCGGGTCGTCATCGACGCACATGTCTCTCCACTCGCTGAGGAGAAATATGGCTGGGTGTTGTCCATGGTCGGTCCTCCCAGCGAAGTGAAGATCCAGTCGAATCCCACCGACGTTATCACGGTGCAGATGTCACTTCGTGGCGGCCTTTTATGGCCGAACATTGCTGCACATCAGCTGTTCCTGGGTGTCAGGGATGTCGACCCCGAAGTCGACGTGATCCCGGACGGTGTCCTCAAGCCATTAATGATCCTGCGAATGACCCCCGGCTATCTGGGAGCATGGCCCCAATTGGGCCTGCTCGATCTGATCCCCTTCCTCTCTCCTCAACCGGACGTGCTTGGTTTCTCGTCTCTTCCTTTGGGGCTCTGGCGATGGCAAGGGGGAGGCTTCTCGGTGCTGTCTTTCCACCGTAGTGTGCTGGAAGATGCGTTTGCACACCTTCAGCCTGTTCCTACCGAAAACATGGCTCAGATTCGGATCGGTATCAGCGATCTCGCCCATTCCCAACTTGCGAGTTGGATCACGATGTTGAATTTCAGCCGCGCATCTCAAGTCTCTCAAGGGAACGTGCGCTTGTTGCAGACGTTGAGTCAACAACTGCGAGTATCACAACCTCAGGCACTCGATTTGGCAAACCGACTGCTCGATACCCAACTTGTCTGCGCACTCGATGGTGAATATGAGCTCGTCGAGGATGAGAAAGGCACCCGTAAGTGGCGGTCGACTGCCTGGCCAGAATCTCTCCAGCAAATGCCGACCGACTACACAGCCCCGTTGCTGCAGTGGTTTCGAGGGGCGTCTATTGATCTGACCAAGCTGGAGGATCGAATGTTGATGCACGTAGAAATCGACATGCTGCGTAAAGAACGTGAGCCAGAGGTTCAATTGCCAAGCTTCAACCTCTTCGACACAAACTAGTGGCTCATCCGACCTGAATTGATGGGTAAAGTGTCTTGAGTTTGATGCGTGCGTCCGCGGTGGTGAATCGCCAGTGGACTTTGCATTCGGCGGCGTTGCGGGAAGCCTCCCAAGCGGCGACTTCGCGGGTGAGCGTCTCGCGGTCCGGCAGCCGTCGGTCGAGACATTGGCCGCAGAGCACGCCCAGTTCGGTTTCCGCCATGTCGAGCCAGCTGCCGTGTTTGGGGGGATAATGGAT
>JAJDEJ010000291.1 GCA_029259815.1 Planctomycetaceae bacterium
CGTGGTTCAGCCTGTTCTGGATCAACGGCATTCTTTCCTGGCAACTCACACCGGGAACCTTTTATCAAACACACAACGTCTGGGATGGCTTTTTCAATCCGAGTTTCTTCCCTTCGCTGCTGTTCCGCACGATCACTTCGATGACGATCGCAGCACTTGCCGCGTGTGTGGTGATCAACATCATGCCGAACTTGTCGCGTGAGGAGCGAGAGACACTTGTGCATCGAGCCGCGTATTTCCTCTCACCCATGTTGCTGATGCCGGCCCTGGGAATCTGGTTCTTCATGACCATCCCAGCAGATAGCCGGCAGTGGATTCTCGGCGGCAGTGTGGCAATGCTGCTGTTCTTCAATCTGGGCGTCGGCAGCTCAGCCATGATTGGTGCGTATGCATTCTTCGGTCTGATCCGACGGCGACTGTACGTGAACGGCGCAAGCGCGACATTGCTCGTTGCTCTCGCCTTCCTGGCTACCGCGGGAGGCGAGTTCGTCCGTGAAGGTGCCCGTAAGCCGTACACGATTCGAGAGTACCTCTACTCCACGTCCATCACAGAAGACGAAGTGGCCCGACTGCGAGAAGTTGGGTGTCTCGCTGACGACCCGTATCCGCTCAAGTTGGCTGAGTCGCTGCCGAATTACCAGCTGGAACAGGGAGCCCGCGTGTTTCGGAGGCTGTGCAGCATCTGTCACACGGTTGATGGCAGCAACGGGCTGAAGCATCTGACGGAAACATGGTCCATCGATCAAATGCGGCTGAACATCTCCAAACTGCAACGCACCAAACCATTCATGCCTCCGTTTGCAGGCACACCGGTGGAGTTGGAGTCCCTCGTCCAATGGCTGTCATGGCATAACGCTGGGTGGCCGGACGCATGGGCGATGACAGACGACGCAGAAGTCCTTCAGCAGATCGACGCGTGGCTGGATGAAGTGGGAACGAAGCCGGGTTCCGAGCTGGCTGCGTCCCGGCAGACCATTGAAGGAGTCACAACGCCCTGATGTTCCCCTTCCATCTCCCTTCATCGACGTCATTCTACCTCGTGCTTTACCTCGGCACGCTGGTGCTGCACGTGATGTTCATGGGGTACGTCCTCGCGGGGAGTGCGTATCTGGCGATGGTCATTTTGTTGGGGCGTGATGATCGCGATAACCCGGTGACAACGCTGCTGCGATCGTGGTTGCCCTTTATGTTGAGCATGGCGATCACCGCCGGCGTGGCACCGCTGTTATTCATTCAGCTTCTGTATCGGACGGAGTTTTACACGGCTAACCTGTTATTGTTCAATCGGTGGATGGCCGTGTTGCCGGCGTTGATCACGGGATTCTACCTGCTGTACCTGTTGAAGAACCGTTGGGCCGATGGTCGCTCACGGTGGCTGGCGGTAAGCATCGCGGTGCTGACGTTTGTGTGCTTCGGGTTCGTTGCCTGGTCATGGACAGAGAATCATCTGTTGAGCCTGGAGGGACAAGAGGGTTGGACAGAACAGTACACGGGCGGGTCATTGATCTTTCACTCGGCTCAACTTCTTCCCCGACTGGGCATTTGGTTCTGTGGGACGTTCTCGATCCTAAGCCTCTGGTTGAGCTGGCAGTTGTGGTGGCCCCATCGCTGGCAGGTGGCCAAAGCGGTGCCGCAGGGCAAACAGGTCACGGCGATGGGCATCGTCGGTCTGCTGACCGCGACTGCCTGCTGCGGTGTCTATTGGTTGGTGATGCCCGCTGCTCACCGTGATTCGCTTGCCGATGAGAGCGTGATGCCGTATGCCGTGCTGGCAGGGGCCTGTCTCCTCGGACAACTCATCATCCTGTGGCGACAGTATGCGGGTGATGAACTCTGCCCGAAACGATTGACATTGCTGAGCGGACTCTCACTCCTGATGCTTGTGAGCGTAGCTGTCCTCCGCGAGGCGTTGCGGGTTGCATCGGTCGACATGACCGAACTCGTCGCCCATCATCAGTACGCTGCTAATGTCGGCGGCTGGTGGGTCTTCGTCACATTTCTCGTGCTCAATTCTCTGGGGATTGCGTGGTGTTTGAAGATGGTACTGGAAGTGCCCGGTCCTGCTAATTCCAAGACAACGGAAACACACTGACTGACGCAGGCACTCAGCCCTTCCCAGCGTATTCATGCAAGCCCTTCGTTTCCTTCGTTCACTCCGGTCTCCCTTTTTATTTGAACAAGAGGGAACGAAGGGCATCATTCAAATCCCATCCGTTGCTATCCGCCGCATCCGCCTGTTCCGCTTTTCTCCTATCTCCACACACCGTCCTGACACCACTCAGCGGGCTCAGCCATTTTGAAGGGGAGAGTCCATCAGAGTCTTGGCTGACCACAGTCGACTTGTGACAATGCATCGATGATCCTGCTGATCGACAACTACGATAGCTTCGTGCACAACCTGGCTCGCTATCTGGCGGAATTGGGCTGTGAGACGGACGTCGTGCGGAATGATGCCATCGACGTGGAAACGATTCGGGAACGGCAACCACAAGCGATCGTGCTCTCGCCCGGCCCTTGCACGCCGCGCGAGAGTGGAATCTGCCCTGCCGTGGTTCGTGAGTTGGGTCATCAAATTCCGATTCTGGGCGTGTGTCTTGGCCATCAGGCGATCGCATCCGCGCTGGGTGCCGACATTGTGCGTGCCCCCGAGCCGATGCATGGACGCACATCGATCATGACACATGATGGACGTTCGCTGTTCGAAGGATTGCCTTCCCCATTGACGGCGATGCGTTACCACTCGTTGAGGGTCGATGAGGGTTCGTTGCCAGCTGAGTTGAGCGTCACTGCGAGATCCGACGATGGCGTGATCATGGCCATTCAGCACCGAGATTGGCCGCTGGTGGGAGTGCAATTTCATCCGGAGTCCGTCCTCACTCAGGGTGGTCATCGGTTGCTTGGTAACTTCTTAAGGCTCGCCGGCATCAGCGGTCGAATCACTCCATCAGATGAGTTTCAAGTGCCCTCGCCAGGAGATGACTTTTACAGCCGTGAGATCCTGAGGGATCATCCCTACCCGGATGGTCACCAGGGTGGCACGCCCTGACGTGAGGAAGGGCGTGGCGCACGGTTCAATGATACTCAATCTTCTGTCCCGCGCTCTCCACACCCATCCCGTTGGTCTGGGCGTGCCACCCTGCGTGCGCAAGCGGAACCGACACCGGCAGGATCGACCGAAGTCTCGCATTAATTTGCCGGTCGGGGCGCGATGGCAATCTGCGAACTTCTTGCCGACGCTGCAATCGGAACAATCTACAAGATAGCGTTCGACTCTCACCCGGTGTCGCCGATCGCTCCGGATTGATGTGGTGACATCCGCCGATATCAGGGAGTGGAGCGTCGGACGGACCGTAAACCTCACAGGTCGCGGCTGTCACGGTCGTAACTCCTTCACGGTCGATGCTGCATCTCTCGTGAAGTTGCTCACCTCGATGGGGCCGATCGAGGACGAGCCGTGTCCGCCCATCATGTTGTGCTCACCGACTGTGTCAACGGTTAGTGTCCTTCGCTCATCCCCCCCACCGGGACCGATGCGAGGACTTTTTTCATGCGGACGACATCATTCACCGCGACACTGCTGATCTTCACCTTCACTCTGGCCGCTCACTCATCAGCAGCCGATCTCTCCGCCTGGCGGAGTGACTTCCACGCTGCTCAGCGAGAAGCTCAACGTCTCGACCGGCCGATGCTGGTGCACTTTTACACTGACTGGTGTTTCCCCTGTCGTCGCATGGAACAGGATGTCCTGTCACGACCGACTGTGACACAGGTGCTCGAGTCGCGGATGATCCTCGTGAAGCTCAACGCTGAGCAACATCAGGAGATCGCCGAACGGTTCGGGGTGGAGCTGTTTCCGACTGATGTGATCGTCGACCCGACCGGCAAACGCATTCTCTCCTCAACCGGATACCAGGAAGCGGACAAGTACGTGCGGTTTGCCCGTGATGCAGAGCAGATGTATGTCTCGACCCGTCAGCCGACGACAGGCTCGCCGGTCGGAATTTCCCCCGAGACAGCTGATTCGTCGCTGTTGCTGGCGATCGGCGGTTACTGCCCGGTCACGCTGACCAAGGAACGGCAGTGGGTGAAGGGTGATCCCCAGTACATGGTCGACCATCGTGGTCAGACGTACTATCTCGCCAGTGCGGAAGCGATGAGCGACTTCGCGGAGGCAACGTCGAAGTACGCACCGCAGTTACTCGGTTGTGATGCTGTCGTGCTGATGGACACAGACCTCGCGGTCCTCGGCAGTGTGAAGTACGGGGCGTTCTACGATGGCCAGCTGTATCTGTTTGCCACCAAGGACAATCGCATCGCCTTCAAGGAAGACCCCGAGCGATACACCCGCACCCGAGTCGTCCGCAACATCGACGAAATCGACCGCCCGCTGGTTCGATAGGGTCGCTCTTCACGACGAAGGACGATTCACCGACCGACTGGCCTTGAGCGGTGAGCATCACTTGTGTGATGATTGAGAGGCTTCGACATCCCTCGATCCTTTGCAATCACCTGTCTTTGATGTTGGCGTATGGACGAGTTCTCCGGACCACGTCAACGACTGATCGCCACCCTGAAAAAGCAGGGCATCACCGATGAGCGTGTACTGGCTGCCATCGCCGCCGTGCCTCGCGAACGATTCGTTCCCGACCATCTGCGGACGAAGGCTTACGACAACGTGGCTCTGCCCATCGGTCAGGAGCAAACGATCAGTCAGCCGTACATCGTGGCCATCATGTCGCAAATGCTGCGGCTGTCGGGGAACGAGAAGGTCCTGGAGGTCGGCACCGGTAGTGGATACCAAACAGCCATTCTGTCACGCCTGTGCAGGACGGTTGTCTCTGTCGAACGTCTTCCTTCACTGTCTCAGTCGGCTGCTATCCAACTGAGGGAACTGGGCTGTGCGAACGTCGAACTCCATGTCGGGGATGGAACGCTCGGTTGGCAGCCGTCAGCTCCCTTCGATGCGATCCTGGTCACAGCTGGTGCTCCAGATGTTCCGTCACCTGTCTACAACCAGCTGAGGCTCGGCGGGCGTCTGGTCATCCCCGTGGGCGACGAAGAGTCACAGGAGCTACAGGTCATCGAAAAGCACAAGACGGGGCCACAGATCTCGGACGTCGGCACCTGCCGCTTCGTCAAGCTCATCGGCGACGCAGGCTGGGAAGTCGATGATGGCCTCCAAAACAGCGAGGGATGATCTTGCCGGGCAATGTCGAATGTCGAAAAAAGAATGACGAAGGAAGCTCGAATGAACGAAATTCGAGGAACGTGAACTGATCACGGCGCTGTATTTGATTGTCATGGGGCTATTTCGATACTTGCTCTATTCGTGCTTTGATGCTTCGGATTTCCTTCGTCATTCTGGTTTCGAGTTCGAGTTCCTTGCCAGAGTGTCCTTCACAGTCTGTCCCTCACAATTTGCACCCCATCCAACGTTTCGCTACCTTTCCGCGTACAGTGGTGGAACAGTCATTGGCTCCACACTCACCTTCAACAAAGTTGACGCATGTCTCTGCTCCTCCAGGATGTTCACAAAAGCTACCGGGAACCGGACGGACGTCCCCTGCCTGTGCTGAACATCGCCAGATTTGAAGTCAAACCGACTGAACAAGTGGCCCTCATCGGCCAAAGCGGCGGCGGTAAGACCACGCTGCTCAATGTGGTCTCCGGGATTACGGCGGTCGATAGTGGCTTGGTCCAGGTCGACGGCGTCGACATCTCACGGCTGCATGAGGTATCCCGCGACCGGTTCCGGGCCGAGCGAATTGGCATCGTCTTTCAGACCTTCAATCTGCTGCCAGCCTTCTCAGCACTGGAAAACGTGCTGCTGGGCATGACCTTCTCTGGCAGGGTCGATCGCACATACGCCCGCAGCCTGCTGGAGCAAGTCGGCCTTTCACATCGGCTGCATCACCGACCGGGACAACTCTCCGTCGGCGAGCAACAACGCGTCTCGGTCGCACGGGCTCTTGCCAATCGCCCCAAGCTCATGTTGGCCGACGAACCGACCGCGAGTGTCGACATGGCTCATCAGGACACGATCCTGACGCTGCTGCGAACCGCTTGCTCCGAGAATAACGTCTCCCTGCTACTGGTGACGCACTCTCCCGAAGTCTCGTCGCAGTTCGACCGTGTCGAGGAATTGGCCGCCTTCAATCAACCGGAGGCAGCCGCGTGAATCTGCTCGCTATCGTTTGGAAGAGTATCCGTCAGCGATCACTGGCCTCGTCACTCACAGCCCTGAGCGTGGCGCTCGGCGTCGCACTGATGATCGCCGTGCTGGTGATCAACGGTGTGGTGGGTCGGATCTTCAGTCAATCGGGCAGCGGGTACAGCCTCGTTGTCGGGGCACAAGGGGGCGGCGAGTTGCCCCTCGTTCTGAGTACGATCTATCGCATCGGCAAACCCTACGACAACCTCCCCTGGCGGTTCTATGAAGAGTTGCAGGAGCGAGCCGGCGTCGAACAGGTGATCCCGCTCTGTTTTGGTGACACGACCTCGGAGGAAGAAGGGAGTTTTCCCATTATCGGCACACTGCCTCGCTTCTTCGGCACAGACTACGCACCAGGTCGCTCATTCGGCATCAAGAAGGGGGGAGAGATCCTCAAAGGCACCTGGGACGCGGTTATTGGGGCAGAAGTCGCGCGTGTAAATGGCTGGGACATGGGCTCGACCTTCAAGATGGTACACGGCGGAGTGCAGGACCATGTCCACAATGAAAAGTTTACGGTGACCGGCGTCCTAGCGCCGACCGGCACACCCAACGACAAGACGGTCTATATCCACCTTCGCGGCTTCTTCATGCTGGATGATCACGCCAAGCCGGCCTCCGAAGCAATCGAACGCAACGCGGTCCTCTACGGCGAGGACATCGAAGCCCTGCGAGCCGAGTATGCAGACTTACTGGCGAAGGAGGCCGCTGCCAAGAAGTCAGGACAACACGTCCATCATCACGACGGCATCCCCGACATCCAGAAAGAAGTCACCGCCTTGCTCGTCCTCACCAAGAACGACGTTGCCGCCCTGCAACTTTCCTCAAGACTTAAAGAGGGAGTCATCGCGCAGGGTGTCAACCCGATCATCGTGATGCGGCAACTGATGGACAATCTGGTCGGCAACATTCGTTACGCGCTGATGATATTGACCGGCCTGATTATCGCCGTCTCCGGCATCGGCATCTTTGTGAGCATCTACAACTCGATGTCCGACCGCAGAAAAGAGATCGCCATCATGCGTGCCCTCGGCGCCAGCCGACAACAGGTGTTCTCGATCATCCTCCTGGAGGCGATCGTACTCACGGTCGGCGGAGGCCTCCTCGGCCTGTTAATCGGTCACGGCCTCGTGTTCGCAGCAGCCCCCATCGTGACCGCCCGCAGCGGCCTGTTGATCGACCCCATGCACTTCGAGCCAATCGAACTCTGGATCATCCCCGCCCTGCTCGCGATGGCCACCCTCATCGGCATCCTCCCCGGCCTCACGGCATATCGCACGGATGTCGCGAAGGCGCTGTACGACTGACCCGTGGACAGTCAACTTCATCGCCGAGGCTGAGAACGTGAGGGTGGCATGGCGTCACGGCCTCTGCCGGGTCGCCATGCTCGTACACTGAACATCGCATGCTCACCCGCCTGTCGGCGCAAGAGCATGCCACACAGCCATCAGTTGAATCACGGATTCAAGAACTTCTGCAACCCATCGAAACCGGCCTTCAGTGTGTCGAGGTCCGTTGCGAATGATAGTCGTACGTACCCTGGGGCCCCGAAGGCGTCGCCGGTGACGAGGGCGACGTGGGCGTCTTCCAGGAGGGCGGTGCAGAAGTCGGAGGAATTGTCGACCGTCTTGCCGCTGCCAAGGGGTTTGCCGAAGTAGGAACTGACGTTGAAGAAGGCGTAGAACGCGCCGCCCGGGGTGGCGAGGGAGATGTTGGGGATCTCGGCCAGCCGTCCGAGGACGTATTCGCGTCGCTTGGCGAAATGGGTCAGCATCTCGGCGACGCAGTCCTGAGATTCGTTCAGGGCGGCGATGGCGGCGAATTGGCTGACGCTGCACGGGTTCGACGTTTCCTGACTTTGCAGTTTCTCCATCGCCTTCGAGAGGTCTGGGGGGGCGAGGGTCCAGCCGATCCGCCAGCCGGTCATGGCGTAGGCCTTCGAGCAGCCGTTGACGATGATCGTCAGGGCTGCAACGTCGTCGCCAAAGGTGGCGAAGCTCTTGAACTCGCTGCCTTCGTAGATCAGCTTGTCGTAGATCTCGTCGGACAGCACGGGGATGCTCCGATTGACAGCAACACGCGCGAGGGCTTCGAGGCCTTCGATGGTGTACGCGGCACCGGTCGGGTTACAGGGATTGTTGAGCATCATCAAGCGGGTGCGATCAGTGATGGCCGCCTCGAACTGTTCTGCAGAGAGACAGAAGCCGGACTCTTCAGTTGTGTCGACGATGACAGGAGTCGCTCCTGTGAGTTCGACGAGAGCCGAGTAGCTGACCCAATAGGGGGCCGGGATGATCACCTCGTCGCCCGGTCCGCACATCGCTGTCAGCACATTGTGAATCGAGTGCTTCGCTCCGTTGGAGACGACGACTTGTGTGGGTTCGTACGACAAGCCGGTGTCGCGTTCGTAGGCATCGCGAATGGCCTGCTTGAGTTCGGGCATGCCGCCGGCAGCCGTGTAGTGCGTATGACCGGCATCCATCGCCTGCTTGGCCGCTTCACAAATGTGCTTGGGCGTGACGAAGTCGGGCTCGCCAAGCGTGAACTCAAGCACCTTCACTCCCTGACGTTTGAGTTCCTTCGCCTTGTTGGCGGCGGCGATGGTAGCGGACGGGGCAAGCTTCTGGACGGTCGCGGAGAGATGCATGGTCGCGGACTTCTGTAGGCAAAGGGTTGAGAGGCCGATTCTGGGACACGAGGTGCCGAACAGCGGTTCGCTGCGATGAGACACCGGCAGCGATTGTTTGACTTCCGCGATCGAACGTCAAGCGTCGGGCGACTGCGACCTGAGATGACCTCGCAATTGCTGCATGCCTGCGGTTGCAGAATCTCCGAGAACGCCCGACAATCAAGCTGTCATACTCATTTTCCTTCCCCTCCAGCGACGTGCCTGCCGACGTCGACTCAGCCCTCCATCAGTCCCCGCCAGAGGATGAACTGTGTTGAAACTGCTGGCCCGAACTTTCCTGCGACTCACCGGTTGGCAGATCGAAGGCGAGCGTCCGGAGGTCAAGCACTATGTGATGGTCGCAGCTCCACACACCTCCAACTGGGACTTCATCTACATGCTGGCGATGGCGACCGCGATGGGAATCAAGCCCCGTTGGGTGGGCAAGCACACGATGTTTCGTTGGCCGTTCGGAGGGTTGATGCGCAGGCTGGGTGGAATCGCAGTCAATCGCAGGTCGCCAAGCACCTTTGTGAAGACGGTTGTGACCGCGTTCGAAACTGAGCCGGAACTCGAACTGCTGATTCCGCCCGAGGGAACCCGCAGCTTTCGCCCCTTCTGGAAATCGGGCTTCTATCGCATCGCCAAAGCGGCGAACGTGCCTGTCGTGCTGTCCTACCTGGATTTCGGTCGCAAAGTCGGTGGCGTGGGCCCTTCGTTTATCCCCTCTGACGACGTCACGCGAGACATGGACATCGTCCGGAATTTCTACGCAAACATTCATGGCGCTTATCCGGATCAGTTCGGAACCCCTATTCTCCGAGAAGAACAGCGAGTCACCTCTGAGCCGGCCACCTGAATCTCCAGTCACCCTGAAAAGATCCGCATGCTCCACCATCTCACACACGTCATGTTTGTTTTGGGGCTGGGATTGTACGTGTGCCCTGTTGGAACCGCCGATGACATCTCATCACCACAGGCTCATGTTCCCTTCATCGGCTTCACGCAGTTTCGCACTGATCTGCCCGGTGGACGCTTCGAAAATGTCTGCACAATGCGCGCTGAAGTCATAAGCATCGACGGCAAGCACGCGAAGAGCGTGGGAGAATCCGTCATCGAACGAGACCACTCATGGACACAGTTCGCAGGGTGGTCGCCCGATGGCAGGCGGGCGATTGTCGGAAGTGGCTGGGAGTCTCCCGAGAACGCCCGCTGGGAGGAGGAGCACCGCACCTTCCGCTTCAATGCAGAAGGCTGGCTGTACGACACGTACCTCATCGACATGGGCACGGATCAAGCGGTCAACGTCACGGCTGTGGATCGCGTCAGTTTCTATAACTCCGGGCTGTTCTTCTGGCCTGACAATCCCGATCAGCTTGGTTTCACAGCCCTCATCAACGGCATCTCGCATCCGTTCCGCATGAACATCGACGGCACACAGAAGGTTGATCTCTCCGAGGGAACTGACGGTTTCACCTACGGCTTCGAAGCGTCCCCCGATGGCAAACGCATCGCTTACCACAAGAGCTATCAGGTCTATCTCGCAGACGCAGACGGCTCAAATGCGACACATGTCGAGACAGGACAGCCTTTCAACTTTGTTCCCAAGTGGTCCCCCGACGGTCAGCACGTTCTGTTTCTCTCCGGCGAGCACTACGACTGCCATCCGCACATTGTCAATCGCGACGGGACCAACCTTCGCAAGCTGGCCGACCGTAACGGCTATCGAGGCGTCGTCACATTCCTGGACGTCGATGACTTTCACGGTGGCAGCAGTGATGTCCCCGTCTGGTCAGCTGACGGCCAGACGGTGTTCTTCACCCGACAGGAGGGAGAGAGCAACGAACTCTTCCGCGTCTCTCTCGCAGGGGAAGTCGTGCAACTCACACACAGTCCACCAGGGTCGCACACCTATCACCCCACGCCAAGCCAGGATGGCCGAGCACTCATCATCGGTTCCAACAAGACGGGCACCCGACAGTTGTCCGTGCTGAATCTCGACAGCGGAGCTGAACACGCACTCACTGAGGTTCCGACCGGACACGGTGCCATGTGGCCCCATTGGCAACCGAGAGGAGTTCGAGAGTGAACTATTTCGTCACGAAGGCATGGCTCAGTGAGTTCGCATCAAATTGCTGCGGGACCTCACCATCGGAGGCGTACAGGTACAAAGCACCGATGACAATCGCGTTGAGTGCAGAACTCACAAGACTCACCACGATGATGCCGAGAATTCCGCATACCAGCCCGGCAATTCCCAGTGCTGTCTGACCGGCTGCCAGGGCCATGCCTCCCAACACCAGGGGGATGATCGCCACCAGCATGCAGAAGAAGGTGATGAGGCCGACCCCGAAATTGGCACTCAGCGACTCTCCCCATGACTTTCGCAACACCGCGAACGACCGCTTGATCGCATCAACCGGCCCCGCCTTCTCGACCACCATCACCGGCACGACAAAGTATGTGGTGATGGACCAAGCACCTCCAAGCAGGGCCGCTACGACCTGTCCCACCTTGTCCGAATACGACTCGATCACCCGCAGAATGACACCCACCGTCGCGCTCACAAGAGCCCAGGCAATAATCTGTGGCAGACGAGACATGGCTGCCTGCAGCCCATCACTCACTGTCGGGTCGCCTCCCCGAAAACGAATGATCGCACATGCAATCAGTGCCGTGTTGAAAAACACGATCACAAAGTAGTTCACAAAATAGAACGCGAACAGCACAACGTAAGCCAGCACGTTCTGGAGAGGCTGATCGTCCTGCATCACTCCATCAATGGCTTGTGTGGTCCACAACGGGATCGCAAAGCTGGCGAGCACCAGCATGCACGCGATGCCGCTCATCAGTGGAAACAAGAGCAATTCCTTGTCGAGCCGGAGCACCTGCCAACTGTTTTTCGCCAACTCCCACCCATTTGCAATGCGGTCAAACATGAGATTCTCCTGTTGAGATGTTGAGTGGGGTCAAATCGATGGTCGCAACCGAGCTGAGTTTCTCTCCAGAAACTCCTCGCGCCAATGATACTCATCCAGCAGCCCGGAGACATCACGTCCCAAAATACTGAATGCGGCGACAACCGCCTCGATGGTTGCAAGTCCCCCGAGCGGATCCTCAAACAGTTTACTCGTCCGCGGATAGGCCGTCTCCCAAACCGGCAGCGTACGGACAGGCACGTCCGCAAAGTCTTCCTCCATCTTCCCAGCCAGCCGCCATGTCCCATCGAGCAGAAGCAGCCCGCATTCGGCATCCTCGTGAGATAACTCCGGCCCTCCAAGCCCCAGTCGCACATATCCATCGAGAGACTCGTCAACCACATGCGGGTACTTCCAGAAGACAAAGTCCTTCCGCCCCCGCAGTGGTTCAACCGAACACTTGCTCCGCTTCTCCTTGGGATGCACCATAATAATCGTCGGCGGAGGTATCACTCTTCCCACCTCGACTGCCACACGTCAGGATCGCGGCTGTTGTGAAAGACCGATGCGACGATGATCTCGTCAGTTTCAACTCGGAAATAGATTGTGTAGGGGAACTTAGTGAGCGATGCCTCTCGAATGTCGTCATGCACGCAGGCGTAAAAATCTGGACGCTCGCGAAGACTCAGCAACTTGGCATGGATGGCCGCTTCGAATCGCTCACCCAGTCCGCTGCTCTGCTGCTCATACCATCGGCGGGCACCGTCAAATTCGCGACGCGCGGTGGGAACGAATCGAACCGGTAGCATCACATCACTTGGTCAGTCGAACGACGGATTTCTTCCCAAGGAATAGCAGCGTCCGGGTTCGCTTCATGCTCTGCCAGTCGCCGTTCCAACTCCGCTTTCTGGACATCCGAGAGCGGCAACGGCTTGCCCTCGGCGGTGATGCTGTCCCAGATCTCGCCGATCAGGGCGATTCGTTCGGGGATCGACAACTTCGTATAGTCCGAAATCACTGTCGGCATCGGGTTTGCTCCTCTGTCGAATCGACGTTTTCTCTACGATATCACAGCCGACAACGCACCTCCAGATACGATCAGGGCATCACTTGCTCGCATTGATCTCGCGGATCTGTGCCTCCAGCTTGGCGATCTCGCCTTCGATCCGTGGAGCCTCCGCCGGGTCGTCCGGTTGATCGCGGGCACCGGCGAGCTGTTGCTGAAGTGAGGCAATCTTCTTGCGCGCGGCCTCGACTTGCTTCTTCTGCTTGCGGTTGAGAGCCATAATGATCCAAAGTGTATTGAACTGCGGGTGAACCACCCGTCAGTGTATCCCATTCTCTTCACAGCTTGCCAGCAGACGATGGACAACTTCCTCACAGCCCTTTCCACATCGCTTGCAGAGGGCACGTTCATCTCTCTGACGTTGAGCAAGCCGCGAGGTCCGCACACCGATGACAGGATCAAGCGGGAAACCGTGAGGCCGGTCGAAGTGCGTGGGCAGTCGCGCTATCAATTGACACGTCAATATCCCCAGCGAGAAACGCACGAGAACCTCGACGCCGATGAGGTCGTCAGACGGGTCTCGCTCGGACTGGGGAGCGTCCTCAAACATGCTCATCTCTTCACGACCGATTCGGACATTGCAGCTCGCTCGAACCAGCCGGGCGACTATCGCGTGAGTGTTTCGCCACCGAGCAAGCGTGTCCCCTCGTCGGTCGCCCACGACCGGAAAAAGCAGCACCTCATCTCTGAAGGCCGGCCTTGCCCGTTCTTGCACGAGTTGGGCGTGATGTCAGCAGACGGACGTGTGCATCGTGCAAAGCAGGACAAGTTCCGACAGATCAACCGCTTCCTGGAGTTCGTCGAAGACGTCATCCCCCACTTGCCGTCCGAGGGACCGCTCGACGTCGTCGACTTTGGCTGTGGCCTCAGTTATCTCACCTTCGCTTTGCATCATCTCTTGACCGTCATCCATTCCCGCGAAGTCCGCATTCTCGGAATCGATCAGAACGCACACGTGATCGACCGCTGTAACCAGACCTGCAAGACCCTCAAGCTTCAGGGCATTGAGTTCACAGCGGAAGCGATTGACGCCCCGTCAACATCTCGCAAGGTGCATCTGGCGGTCGCCCTGCATGCGTGCGACACGGCGACAGACGATGCCCTCGCTCAGGCCGTGCGCTGGCAGGCCGACGTGATCCTGGCCGCTCCCTGCTGTCAGCACGAACTGGCCCCGCAACTCGAAAGCGACGCCCTCACCCTGCTGACCAGACACGGCATCCTCAAAGAGCGTCTCGCCGCCATGTCGACCGATGCCCTCCGCGCGGCCGTCCTCGAACAGGCAGGCTACCGCACGCAGGTCATCGAATTCATCGACACCGAGCACACCCCCAAGAACCTGCTCCTCCGAGCCATCCGCCGCAAAGACAACACGCCCAATGCCCAGCATATGACCCACATCGAAGAATTGAAGACACTCCTCGGCATTAAGCACCTCCGCCTTGCAACACTGCTCGGCAACCATTCCCCAGAGTAACACCTCACACCAGCCGCGCCCGTCAGGAAGCGGATCTCCGTCGCGGGTGAGGCTCGTCACTGGTTCCGCTTCCTGACGGGCGCGGCTGGTCAGGGAGTCTTCGGGGATGGCATCGTTCGTAGTACCACCCAGCGCACGAAAAACCACGGCTGCCCGCACAGAGCAGCCGTGGCTGAGATCACCTTCAACAAACTCGACGACCGCCGACTTAGAAGTCGTTGCTGCCTAAAATTGCCTGTCCATAGTCGCCACCGTTGGACGACACCAGACCAGCATAGACAGCGTCATCGATGTTCTGGTTGAGTGTCCTGGAGCTCCCGTCACAGAAGACCGTGTTGACGACACCCGGATGCAACGAGCTCGGTCGTGGCATTTCACCATTAACAGCCGAGTTGAGATTCGAGTTTATCCGTGAGGCACTGGTACTGACCAAAGGATCGGCATCCGTCTGGAACTGAAACGAGTTTCCACCACCTTGCAGAACCAATCCGAAAGGCTTTCCTTCCCCGACACCGCTCCCCAATCCAACGCCGTCCACCTCGACGTCGATCTGTTCAAAATCATTATTGGCAGTCCCGTTGGCGAAACAGACCAGAAATGCAATATCTGCAGTTTCTTCGTCAGACCAAAGCCCTGCATTGTTATTTTCACTCAACATGATTGTGTTGGATTGCCCGTCACCACGAGAAATAAAGTCCAAGGTCATTTTCTTCGGAGGTCGAGAAGCATTATCTTCACGCCAGAACACGCCAGTTGAGAACTCCGCCTGCTCATGGGCATCAATGTTGTTGCTGAATCCAAAGTCATAGTCCTGAACTTGATGTGCGACGGTATTAGCAGGCCAAAATGGCTGGGTAATGTAACCTCCGTTGACGACGTAACTCAAATTGCCGGGAGTGTCCGCGTTCAGGTCATCCGGACAGTTGAGTATTGCCAGACTGGTTTCGATCAGGTCAGCCGTCAATTCGGTATTCGGATTGGTGGCCGGGTCGTTATCAGACTCCTGCAGTCGCTCGAACAACGGCGTCTGGTCCAGCAGCGGCAGCAGATGCACCGGCCAAGGGGCCTGGTCCAGGTTCGTTGTGGTCGCAGTAGAAAAGTCCAGGATCAGTCCGCCCGAGTTCACCTGCGATGTGACGTCGCCCGTGGTCAGGTACGGCAACCGACCATTGTTATTGGAGGCAAAGTTGTGAATCGCCAGACCCACGTTCCGCATGTTGTTGAGACACTGCGTGCGGCGGGCCGCTTCGCGGGCGTTTTGGACACCCGGCAGGATCAGTGAGGCCAGCACGGCGATGATGGAAATCACCACCAGCAGTTCGATCAGGGTAAAGCCCGCACGCTGCGGACGATGAATGAGCGTCTGTTGTCGTTTCATGATTAGCTCTCTTTAACGAGTCGAAGGTGATCTGCAAATGGCACAGAGAGTGCCGGGTCGTTGAAGTTTCAAAAGGCGTCGTCGCCGATAATCGGCTGGCCGAAGTCCCCCCCATTGGGGGTCACCAGATAGGCGTAGACGAATGGATCAATATTTTGACTGAGGGTTTGAGCATGGCCGTCAGCGAAGATCGTATTGACGATTCCCGGATGCAGCGAACTGGGCCGTGGTGTCTTACCGGCATCGGCTGAGTTCAACTGGGCGTTGATGGCAGAGGGCCCCAGGTCCAGGTCGCTCGCCAACACGAGCCCCTGGCTATGATGCGCGCCCGCGACACCCACGCCACCGTGATCGCTATCGTTAAACGTGCCAGTGATGAGATCATCAGAGATCCTGACCACAAACGCGATCCCCCCTGTCCGCTCTGTGATCCAGCCACCGCTCCCTGCGAAAGCTGCGGTGGCATTCTTGTAGCTGTTGGTATTGAGATTCTCTGTCAGCATCAACGTGTTCGACTGGCCATCGCCTCGAGAGACGAAGCTGAGCTTCATCGGGCGTGGCGGCCTGTTGGTCCCTCCCCCTTCGTTTTGTTCACGCCAGAACAAACCGGTGGACAATGTCGCATCGTCCCATTTTTGATTGCCCGCATTGAAGAACTCGTAAGCGTAGTCATTCACCTCGGTCATGTTGGTCTTCACGGAGGAGTCAACGACGTCCCAGCGACTGGAGGTGATGTAGCCACCATTCGCCACAAACGAGAGTGCCCCCCGTCCGTCGCTGTTCAAAGCATCAGGACATGTCAGTGTCTCAATGTGCGTGGCAGCGAGGTTGTCCGTGCTGTTGGCGTCCGTCGGATTGGTGTTATCCGAAGTCTGCAATCGCTCGAACAGCGGCGTCTGGTCAAGGTATGGCAACAAATGCACGATCCATGATGCTTGAGCACAGACCGGATCATCCAGCATGGGATCATTCGGGTCGGTACCACAGTCAACAGTGCCGTAATTGATCGCCAGACCGCCCTCTGACTTCTGTTTCGTGAAGTCCTCAAATACGCCTGTGGTGAGATACGGCAACCGCCCGTTGGTCGACTCGAAGTTGAGGACCGCTGTGCCCACATTTCGCATGTTGTTCATGCACTGGGTGCGACGAGCCGCTTCGCGGGCGTTTTGCACACCCGGCAGAATCAGCGATGCCAACACAGCGATAATGGAAATGACCACGAGTAACTCAATCAGTGTAAATCCAGTCCTGGACGACTTTGCAACAAATCGTTTGTGCACGAAGGTCTCCCATCTCCAGATGAAGATGGCTTGCTCACGAACGCCTCTCACATCGATCGTCCAGCCCCGACCATCAATGCCTCCCTGGCGAACTCTGCTGCGAAACAGTCCTTGACACCACCTGCTGCTTTTTCAATGTGTTTCGTTTCGCAGCAGGTGTCGCAGATATCTCTCCCTCTATTATGCCCATATTCAGGTGACAGAGGGATGAAATCAGGTAAAAATCCCTTGGTTTTACCAGTTACGTTGTTTCACCCCGCTCCTCAACACCCTAGACAGCAAACTCCGGTCCAAACCGGGGAAATTCGCGAAACGGTCGCCCATTTCGCTCGAACACCTCACTCTCCCACCAATGTGACTGCTCAGACTTCACTGCGTCAATTCGACGGCAGCGTCCGCTGATGCACCACGAACGAACGCCAGTTGAGCGTCATGATGTCATCGGTTGTGATCGCAGGCGTGCCCGCGTCATCGACCTGCACCGCATCCTCCAACAAGGTCCGATCCACGACGTAGAACATCCGCTGCGTCGGCGAATCAGCCAACTCGGCCCCAATCTGCACCACCCCCGGCTGATTCGTGGCATCCGGCTGATGCGCCTCGAAGAACTTGATGGTCATCCAAACCGCAAACACATTGCTACGATTCGTCGTCTGATTCGCCAACTTGGCCAGCAGACGATTGCGGGTGTGATAGTCGACCGAGTCCGTCGCCACATCCGCTGTCGGTCGTGCCTCGAACAGACTCAGCTGATCAAGCATAGCCGCTCGAGTCGTCAGGGTTGCGTCATCCTCGACGTGTGACCGCAGGAGCGAATGGGCCGTGCGATTGGCTTGTTGAGCCGTCGACCAGACCGTCACGTCCGGAGGTACATAACCCAAGCTGCGAAACGGGATCGCCCCATATTGAATGTCCCCTGCGTTCGGATCACTCGGCACACCCGGCACACCCGGCAATGGCAGGATCGGTCCGCCACCGAGCGCGTTCAATGGATCAACCCCGTCCCGGGCCAGTGTGAGTTCCCGATACCAATTGCGGCCGCCACCCGCCTCGACCGTGTCTTCCGTCTGGCCAAATCCGGCAGCGTCAAAACGATTGATGTGCTTGTCATCTAGTATGGCGGCCAGCACGGCTTCATCACGAACCGTATTGATGTTGATCCTGCCCGGAGTGCGAATGATTCGGTCCAATCGCTCCCGAATCGCACCATCGCCTCCGTCTGCCGTCGTCACAAACTCCAACAACCGATACCAGCGATTGTCATCTTCGATCCCCGTGGACGACGCATGGTCACTATCATCATTCGGGTCGGTATCCATGAACAGTCGGCCAGCGAGTGATGCCATCGCATTCTTGTCGATGCCAGTGATCGTCGTGTCTGACTGGGCGAGACGGCGTGTCAATTCGTTCGTCCCGAACACCGGTACACTGAACAGCTCGATGATGGATGAAAAATCACGATCGAAGTGCGGCTGCCAGAGCTCAAAGGGCGTTTCATTGGTCATCGATCCCACATTCGGATCCGGTGGATTTTGAACGTTGGCCCGATCCCGATCAACGGAGGTGATCTCCATGATCGTATGATTGATCGGATCTCCATTATTCGTCTTGGTAGGAGTATGGGCGTCATGTGGAGCGCTGAGCGGTTCGAGTCGGTAGGAACTGACAATGTCAGCCAACGTTGTTTGCATGTCAGTCTCTGTATCGCCTGCAGCATCAAACGAATTGACGTCCACATGAATCCGATCGACCTCGATCCAATCCGGTCGGTCGGCAGGGACGTCATTAAGCGCGTCGTCGACTTGACCGAGCAAATCGTTCGCCTGTAGGTTCCGTCTCCGCTCAAGCACAAGATCGAAACTCGCCGTCGAGTCGGCGGTCGTGTCGGCATTCAGAATCCCGACCATCGTCCCGGTTCCGTTGTTTCCTCGGGTATTGTCGAGCACGGTCGAGTCCACTTCGACATCGTAGAAGTTTGGGTAGTTCGTTGGACTCATGGGAGGCACAAGTGTGGAGATCAAGTCCAGGTCTGTTCGCGGCAACTCCATCCCAAAGTTGGCAGCATCAACATCAGCTCCGTTCGGGACGATTCCTTCGAACTCTGGATCGGCGTCATGGTCAATGTAGAAGTCCGCACTGTCGACGTCCGTCGGGTATCCGTCGTTCGTTCCGATTGTGAAGACCTCTCCGGGCGGCACCGTCAAAGGCACCATCCCGTTCCGCTTGAACGTCAGGCGAGCGGTCCGTTGTTGGGGAAGCGCCCCCTCCTCCTCGCGAACAATCCTCCAAGTTTCATCAGAAAGTTCGACCTCGAACGGAAGCATATTCCGCAATTCGATGTGCAGGTACTGATGCTCACGATCTTCATCATCCCAAGGGGTGCGATTATGATTACCAGGAGCCATTTCCTGGGCTGTGCGAATCCAGATTGCCTCACTGAACGCCAGTTGCTGGGCCTCCACGCCGTTCACTGTCACATAATCGGGATCAGAAGGAGTGTTGTTGCCTGTGATATCCCAACCGTCCGTTAAATTGACGTCATACTCAAACCGCGTAATCACATTGTCGCGATCAAGAGCATCCACGTAGTTGACGGCAAATTGAGCCATCTGCTGAACGAGGTCGTGGATACCGTTGTTGTCGAGGTCAGTCTGGGCATTGACTGGGTAAACAGTTGTGGTCGTCTCGAATAGATCATTCCCCGCTCCGAGGGTATAGAGCAGGACATAGATGTCACGGGCCAATCGTTGCCGGTCATAGCGGGCCCACCATTCCTGAGCCTTCTTTCGCTGGGCGATATCGGCATTCGTCGGGTCGATGTTGGCGAACGCAACATCCACATCCCCGATCACCGTGTGCTCGGTACCGGCAGTGACGTTGTCGTGAAGTATGATCGGCACCGCAATGGTCGGGTCACCCACATCCATCACAGGATGTGGCGTGAGGTTGCGGAACCGAGGATTGCCTTCGTCATCGAACGCGCGACGATCGGTGTCAGTCGGTGAAGCTGGCGCGGCTGTTGATTCCCCACTGAGAATGCGATTGATGTCCAGCTTGTGTCGTGGAAAGCGCCGAAAAGTCGCATTCGAATTCAAATGGTCGTTGTATCCGAACTCTGATTTCAAGAGCAGCCGCACCTCAGAACGGAACGGGTCATCCGCCGTCCCCGCCTCGATGGTGCCGAACTGCGGAGGAAATGTAATCGTCGCGGAGTCGAATTCGTCAGCCACTGTGACTCCATCTCCCCAGATCGTAAACTCCCAATCGCGATCCTCTGTAAAGTTCACGCTCCGGCCATGCCCGAAGTCGTAACGGTCCCAGCTGTCCGTTGTCAGCCGTTGACGGACCCGGCTGATCTGGTCGGCGTCTCCCTTATCGAGGTTGACGATCCCCACACTTCGAAGTCGATTCGAGATGCCTAAGTTTATGAAATCAGTCTCGCTGAGTGCGATGCCATCCATCTCCGACGTGGGGAAGACTGCATCGTAATCGGGATTGCGGTAACGACGATCAAGAATGATTTCGTTCCCATCGTCCAGCAGGAAGTCATGCAACGGCTCATTGACCTGCAGAGCGGCAGCGACCGCCTCCCAATAGGCTGACACTTGCGTCGCTGCCAGAGCAGTTGCCGAAGTGGCTTGGTGCTGCCACGGAGAATTCGTGTAGTCCAACCAGTTTAGAGGGTTCTGTGGAGCGCCGAACACCGTCGTCGCTGGTTTTAACCGCCGATCATACACGCCGCCGTTCAGTAAGACCGAACTGCTTCCGGTGCCACCGTAGTCGAGCGGATGCACAAATGGAGGTATCCAAGCATTGAACAAGTTCGGATCCTGATAAGCCGCTCCCCCCAGTGGATGCGGGACAGGTGCGTTGAATTCATCGTCGGTGAAACTATTGCTGTCACTGTCGTCATCAGTGAAATACGCCCCCGCCGCGGGAGCTCCCACCCACGAGCCACCGTTGGCAAAATCGTAGAAGCCGGCAATCAGGTCGCGCTCACTCCATCGTCCCTCAACTCTTGAACTGACGTTAAACACCGAGGGCGGGTTCTCGACATAACTCTCACGTCCGTTCAACAACATCAACAGTTCATAGTTCGACAATTGCAGAACATTCGTGGGGACACTTCCCAGATTCTGTTCGTGCTGATCCATTTCGCCCGGAGCGATGTCAGCGTTCAATCCGAGGCCCAAGTTGACTTCGCTCTTGGAGAGTGCCTGATTGGAGGAACTCACGTACTCGGTTAGCAAATCTCCGACTGATACCGGATTGCCATTCGAGTCACGCGCCAGCACGCCGTTCATGTTGCCGTGCGCATTCACGTTCAACAGCGCATCCATGTCGACGACCTTGAACGCAAACAGCGGCACGAACTGACGCCCATCCGACAGGTCCACAATCGGATAGTCCAGATCGACCCAGACGGCATCGCGAAACCCGTCGCCGTCACAGTCCACGTCGTACTCGTAGATCGTTGAACTCGGATCAGTGGGATCCAAACTCCCATCCGGGTTGGACCACACGCCCGCCTGGTTGTCGTTGAGGTCAGCATCAATGTCAACGCGGAACGGAAACGGCCCGAGGACGCGTGACGTATCACCACTCAACGCATTCGTGGTGGGAGCCGTGAGAAATCGAGCAAACGAGTTGTCATCCGCGTTGATGTGGTCCCAGTGAGGACGCAGCACTTGGTTGGCTGTACTCGCATCCTCATAGAGGTCGCCAAACTGGCCTTCCTGTCCTGCATTCAGCCCACGCTTGGCCGGGAAGTACTGCGGCCGATGAAACGACGGGATAATCACCCGATACTCGTTGCCTGTGTTGGGATCGCGTACAAATCCATCGAACGCCATGAACATGCTGTTGACATCCGGGTAGGTATAGCCGGCGTCTGGATGAAAGTCGTCAATCTCAGTGGGGATCGCACCCGCGTTGGCGGTCGGACTGAAGTTCAGAATGAAGTTGCTCTGGTCCGCGTTGGCGATCCCGTCACCGGTGTAGTCAAAAATGAAATCTCCAGCGGCCAAGCCTGCATTATCGGCCCACACGCCAATGCCCAAGCCGTCATACGGGTTGACGTCCAGCAGCGGCAGGAGTTCATCCGTGATGTCCGGACGGCCGATCATGTTCGGCACGATCGCCCAGTTACTGCCGTACAGGGCACTGTCTTCCAGACTTGGAGGCGTGCCGACGATGAGTTGCTTCATGCCCCAGTTCGCGAACGCTCCAAACGACGGTGCCGCTGTGGGCACGGCGGCGAAGTTCCGAGCGTTGGCCAGTTCTTGCGCTGCGAACGTGTAGAACAGCAGCCCCAGAAAGGCCAGCGTCCCCAACAGCGACAGCACCACAATCAGCGCCGCCCCCCCGCGACGGCTGGGTTGAGGGTTGGGGGTTGGGGGTGGGGGGCTGAGAGGCCGTTCATGACGCACTCCTTCCCCTCTGCCACTTGCCACTTTGCCACTTGCCACTCTGTTTTGACGTTTCATCTGAGTGTCCTCTCACGGCCCGCTACCGTGTTGAGGCTTTCAAAACCTGTGTAGCTGGATTCGCCAGAATTCAGCCGGGTCGATGTCTTATTGGCTTTCTGAACTCTGGCGAGTTCAGCGACAGTGTCGTCGGCGATTTGAAACAACTTCTTAATCAAGTTCCACAAAGGAATGCACCAGACTCACCTGCCGCATCTGCTGACTGGTCGGATCAAGAAACCGAATCGTAATCTGCATCGCCTGCAGCCCAATCGTGTTGTTAAACGCTTTCCAAGTCACCTCATTGTCGACCACAGTATCTCCTGCGACCGTTGGCCAATTTGGCTCCGTAGTACCGTCACTATCGCCACTCTCGCCTCCACCTGAGACCGCACTCACTTGATAGAACAGCGACTGATGACCAGGATAATTCCCGCCGCCCGGCTCCGGTCGATGGGTCGGAAACACACGACACACTTCTGATTGAGTAAATTCATTGGGCAGAAAGTATGTAGTGCCCGGCTCCCAAATGCGTGGCTCGTAACTGAGGTGAAGTTCTAATCCACTCTCTACGTTGAATTGGCCTCTGTCCGACCACTGAGGCCGAAATGGGGGTGGATCGTCCAAGGCTGCTTCGGACGGGATCGCCGGAACATTCGCAGTGTCAAAATCAAAGCCCGGATGCCACGTGTCAAAGATGCGATTGAATTCTGGAGGCACATTCATCGCCTCAGACTCATCGAGACTGCCGTACCGATACATGGCGCGAGTAGCACTGGCATGAAGCGGTGGCATAATGTAATCCGCCGGCATCGGCGTGCCCGACGTATCGGCAAACGTTCCGGCAAGGTTCCCAAAGTCGATCACCTGATCCTGATGCCAGTCACCCACGTTGCCGCCGACACCTGCATTTTCATGTCCCATGTCCTCCCATTGCCCGATGGCATCGTCCCAGACCTTCACATCGAAAGCGTGCACGTTCGGCAACAACAGATCCTCTGCCTGACGTGGTCCCTCGTTCAACAGATCGGGCACGCCATCGGCGGGCGTCGTGTCTGCATAGACCCGACCGGGACTGAAGGGAGTCAGCACGTCGAATTGGTCCGTCGTTAACGGATCCGGCAGACCCGGAAACAGGAACTCCGGATGGGATGTCTCCTCGTGTGTGTAACGACCAATAAAAGTTCCTGACAGCGAAGGGTCCAGATGCTCCTTCGGTCGCCCCTGAAGGCCATTCACACTGATCCGGGGCGAAGGATCGTGTCCAAATCGATTCTGCGGATTGCCCAACGCGAGGTACTTCGATACCCACTGAGCCCCGGTAATCGTGTTATCAAGACCCTCGAATGTGTTGAAACGCATTTTGGGATCGGGTGGCGTCGCCGTCTCGGGATCTATCCGTGTGGCGGAGAAATCGAAGTCGTTCCAGAAATCACTCGTCCCAAAGGCAGTCGGAGAGAGATCTTCAACTGTGGTGTAGTCGCCAGTAATGAAATCTGTGCCGCCAGCATCTGACGGCTGATCGTCCGTTCCTGCATCAAAGCGTGGCTGCCGGATCAGTAAGACGCGGCGGTAGAGATTGCCATTTCTGACAAAGTACGAAACCTCTGCAGTGGGTGACTCTCCACTCCCCGTGTCAGTCGGACCATACGAACTGGCGACACCACCGAACAGCCCGAAGCCAATGCCATCATCCCAAATGGGTTGATCGGGATCGTCAGGCGAACCAGACCAAGTTGAATTTGACAACGGCCTCGCTCGTCCCGTGTAAGGAATCTGGTCCTCGTTCCCCAATTCAGTGATCTCCGCATTCACGGTGAACTGCAGAACGTCATCCACATCGTTATCCGGATCGTTCTCCGAGTAGTAGAAGTACCCGCGTTCATTCGCGTTGACGTCGCGTGTTGTGGAGAGGAAATAGTCGGGATGCAGCGGCACGATGCCGAGGGCTAAACGGTTGGAGACGGTCGCCAGATTGAGTTCGAAGTCTGTCACCGGCTGACCGAACGGGGGCAACACAGGAGGATCTTCAGGCACGCTGCCGGGGGCCGTGGGGTACTGGAGATCCAACTCCACGTCCGTGCGTTGCCGATAGGTTCGCTTTTCAAGATCACCTCCAAGCATGGAGACGGCGGCGCGAGCGCGTTGGTCGTTCTCGGCGATGCCTCGGTGCTTGAGGAGCGTGCCCGTGGCGATCTGAAAGGCCGAAGCGAACAGTGACATGATCACCAGCACCAACGCCACCGACACCAGCAACTCCACCAGCGTGAAACCGCCGCGTGCGATGCGAATTGGGAAATGTTGTCGAGTCATGATGTCACCGAATAAAAGATCAAGGTCGCCCCTGAGCGGTCCGCTGCCTCAGCGGATAAACGCCGACGACTCCACGCGGGATCGTCACTCTTGTGATCGTATCGGACGGACGCCTGTTGAGGACGATCCTGGCAGCGACTCCGGGGACGTCTTCAATGATGTCCTGGACCCGATACCATTGTGCATGTGCCGGATCGAAGACGTAGCCCCCTTTTCGCAGAGGAGGAGTCAAAGAGGGGTCCGAGACATAGGGCGTAAAGGTGTTGATGTCGATTGACGGAGTGATCACATCCACGGCGTCCACGACTTGCACAAGTTCTTCTTCCGGATCGATCGATGGGCGGTTATGGAACACGACACAGTCAATTTCTGTGGTGCTCTGTCCAATTTCTCCCGTCTTGCGCACGGTCAGCATCCAGGTAAACCGCCGGTCGGGAATCTCCACACGACATTCAGCGATCGAATTCGCGACGTTGAAGGGAACAGGCAGGGGAGTATTCCAATCCATTGTGCCGGCGACCGGGTCGATCACAGTCGGCTTCCGCACCTCACTCCGTTTCCCGGTGACATCCACCATGACCATTCGAAAATCGTTATAGTTCAGTCCAATTTGGGTTGTGAGTTGGTTATCCAAGTCAACCAAGTCGCTCTGCTCAACCTGGCTGAGATCAAACGTCACCTGCGTGTCCGTGCTGGCCGAAGGGACTGCCGAGAACACAGTGTCAAACCGGTCGGTCAATCCGACTGCATCCAGGATGGAATTGCGGATGATTGTTGGATTAGCACCGGGAAAAAGATTGGGTTCGAGTGAGTCGAACCCGGCGTTGTAGGGGTTGAATCCCTGAAAGCCCAAACGCCGGAGCGGAATATCCAATGTATCTGTCTGAAGCACGCCCGTCAGATCGAAATAGTCCGGGTTGCCTGCTCCGGGATCGAATGTCGTCGCGCCATACGCGGGATCAAGGCTATCGAATGCCCCCAACGGATCAATGATGCAGCGGTTGATGTCGCCCGGGGCCGGTTGAGGGACATAGAGATCGGACGTCAGATCGAACAGGTCGACGACGACCTCGGCTCGCTGTTTGAGGAGCACGCTGTTGGTGAGTTGGGAGCCCTGGATGGCGCGGAGGTAGGCGATGGGGAACAGAGTCATTACGGAGAGGACGCCCACGCCCATCACGAGCGTGGC
>JAJDEJ010000292.1 GCA_029259815.1 Planctomycetaceae bacterium
ACGCGTTTCAGAATGAGATGGCCGCTTGAAGACACACCCCCGCGCCCCCGTTGGTCGCGGCTAAACGTTTCGCCGCGACCAACGGGAGCGCTTTCATTTCACTATCACGCCAACACATCATGCATCACGCGACCGTGTACGTCGGTCAAACGGAAGTTGCGACCCTGATAGAAGTGCGTCAACTTTTCGTGATCAAACCCGAGCAGATGCAGGATGGTCGCCTGCAAATCATGCACATGCACCGGGTTCTCAGCGATCGAGAAACCTAACTCATCGCTCGCTCCGTAAACTGTCCCCGGCTTCACACCTCCGCCAGCCATGAACATCGTGTAACAGTCGGGGAAGTGATCGCGACCGAGGACGTCCCCCTTGGCGGTGCGACCCTCACGGAAGGGCGTGCGACCGAACTCACCACTCCACACGACAAGCGTCTCATCGAGGAGTCCTCGTTGCCGCAGGTCAGCGATGAGTGCAGACACAGCTTGGTCCATCGGTTTGCAGCGATTTGTGAGACCGTCGCGGATGTCTTCCTTGGGATTGGTGCCGTGGAAGTCCCAGCCCCAGTCGAACAGTTGCACGTATCGCACGCCGCTTTCGACCAGTCGCCGCGCGAGCAGACAGTTGTTACCGAAGCTCGCTTCGCCCGGTTCGGCTCCGTACCGTTCGAGCGTTCCCTTGGTCTCCTGCGAGATGTCCATCACCTCCGGTACGCTCATCTGCATGCGAAACGCGAGTTCGTACTGGGCAATACGAGTCAGCGTTTCTGCGTTCCCCTGATCGGCTGCCTGTAATTCGTTCAGACCATTGATGGCATCGAGACTCTCCCGTCGCAACTCGCGGCTCATGCCCTTGGGGTCTGACGCAAACAGGACTGGATCCCCCTTGGATCGGCATTGCACACCTTGAAAGACCGACGGCAGGAACCCGCTCCCCCATGCTGACTGACCCGCGCTGGGGTTCAGTCCGCCGGAGAGCAGGACCACGAACCCCGGCAGATCACGGTTCTCACTGCCGATGCCGTATGTCACCCACGACCCCATCGACGGACGCCCCAACCGGGGCGAGCCCGTGTAGAGCAAGAGCTGCGCCGGAGCGTGATTGAACTGCTCGGTGTGCATCGACTGGATGAAGCACAACTCATCCGCCACCTCCGCCAAACGGGGCACTGCGTCCGAGAACCACGCTCCACTCTGCCCATGTTGAGCAAACTTGTGAGGCGTACCCAGCAGTGTCGGTCGCTCGGAGGTGAATGCAAACTCCTTCCCCTCATAAAACTCATCCGGACACGGCTCATCGGTCCGCTTGGCCAACTCCGGCTTATAGTCGAACAAATCCAGATGCGGTGGCGACCCGGCCATGTGCAGGAAGATGACGTTCTTCGCCTTCGCCGCAAAGTGGGGTTGCCGTGGCAACAGTGGCTCCCGCCGGTCCACCTCAATCGCCGCCCCCGCCTCGTCCGCCAGCATTGACGCCAGCGCAATGCTCCCCAATCCGACCTGACACCGATCAAAGAAGTGCCGCCGCGTGATATCACTCGCAGGATGTTGATCAAACTCGTTCATACTTCGCTGCTCGACTCTGAGTCACTGACGAATTCATTATAGACCACGGATGACACGGATTTCACGGATAGATCGGGACGCCTCAAAACTGATCCGTGTCATCCGTGAAATCCGTGGTTAAAGAACTCAATCGCCTGACACGTATTCGCGCGATTCGCTTCATTCGCGGTTCCTGATTTACAACCGCGAATAACGCGAATGTGGCGAATGAAAGAGGTCACGGCCGAGCTAACGTCTCATCGAGATTGAGGACCACGTTTGCCAGTACCGTCCACGCGGCGAGATCGGTCGTGCTGATGTTCTCCGGTGCATCCCCGATCGGATCGGTCGCCATTTGCTTAGCGGCTGTTGGGTCGGCCTCGAAGTGTAACCTTGCGGACTGCAAGACGTCCCGTAGACGCACGGTTTCGTCGCTCGTCGGTGGGCGAGTCAGGACTGTGCGAAACAGCCATTCGAGTTGGGCGGTTGTGTCAGTGGTGTCCAGAGAGAGCACACGCCGGGCGAGACTTTGGGCGGCTTGGATGTAGACCGGGTCGTTGAGGGTCACGAGGGCCTGCAGCGGGGTGTTGGTTCGGGTGCGGCGGATGGTGCAGAACTCGCGGCTGGGGGCGTCGAAGGTCACCATTGATGGGTACGGGGCCGTGCGTCGCCACTTGGTGTAGAGGCCGCGCCGGTAGGCGTCTTCGCCTGGACTCGTGTCCCAGTCGGTCGTGCCACCGAACGCAGCGCGGAGGCCGAGCTTAGGTTTGTACGGCTGCACCGATGGACCAAGCATCTTGTCGGACATTTGGCCGCTGACAGCGAGAGCTTGATCTCGGATCATCTCTGCCGGGAGACGGAAGCGGGGTCCGCGCGCAAGCAGACGGTTGCGGGGGTCACGCTCAGCAAGTTCGGGCGATGTCCGCGAAGCCTGCCGATACGTCGCGCTGGTGACGATCTCTCGCAGGAGCCACTTCGTGTCCCAGTCGTGCCGCATGAGTTCCACGGCCAGATGATCGAGCAATTCAGGGTGTGATGGCGGCTCACCCTGCGTGCCGAAGTCTTCGCTGGTCTCGACGATGCCTGTGCCAAACAGGTGTTCCCAGAAGCGGTTGACGACCACGCGCGCAGTGAGCGGATTCGCGGGATCGACGAGCCAATTGGCGAGTTCAAGCCGCGTGGGACTGTCGACGCCGGTCAGCTGATGAAAAACGGTCGGCACACCGGGCTGAACTTCGTCGCCCAGCACACGAAAATTGCCGCGGAGTTGGATGTTGGTGGGCCGCTGCATGTCTATCGCCAGTGCGGTCATGATGGGAGTTTTGATCGCAGGCTTGATGTCGGCCAGCTGCTTCTGTTGATCAGCGAGTTGCTTCGCCTCAGGCGAGAGGCCGGTCCCCTGCTCCTTGCGGTAAGTGATAAGCGTCTCGCGCTGAGAGTCCGTCAGTTCATCGCTGTGGGTGGGCACGTCGATCGGTCGGTCCGCCGGGGGTGATTCGGCCAACTGCTGCACGAACAACGGTTCTCGCTTGTCGTCCAACAGGACAACCCGCCAATTCTTGAGACGTGTTTGCAGTTGGTTGTCGGTGCGGTTCCAGAGGACAACGCGGTCGATCGTGACACCTTCCTTGAGTTCGACTTCCCACCAGGGATTGTCTTCCTGAGCCGTGTGACTGACCGATTTTGAGGCCGCGTAATCTCCGTCCGTGTTGCCATCGTTGGCGCGCTTGGCGTCGCCACCGAAGTCCGTGCTGGACTGTGACGCGGTCCCCTGTGTGCCGACGTTGTTGTCCCCCACGAAAACCTGCACCTCCGCCAGATGCAGGAACTGCTTCTCGCCGATTGACTCAATGCGAACGAATCGCGATTGCAATGGTCCCTCCAGCAGAGGTCGATCCTCCACTGTCGATCGCGACACCTGCTCGGCGGCGATATCGCAGAGCTTACCCTCCAGCAGTTTGATCTCACTTTCCAGTCGTACCCGTTCGGCGAGTTGTTCTTCGCTGTACTCCTCGAAGACGGGCGACTCGTCCGGACGGTCAGCGTCTTGTGTTTGATTCAGGATCGCGAAGAACTGGAAGTACTCTTCTTGCGTAATCGGATCGTACTTGTGCGAGTGACACTGGGCACAGCCCATCGTCAAGCCCATCCAGACCTGCATGGTCGTGTTCACGCGGTCGATGATCGCGGCATTGCGGAACTCCTCGTTGTTCGTGCCCCCTTCACTGTTTGTCATCGTGTTGCGATGAAAGGCTGTCGCAATCAACTGGTCCGTCGTCGGGTCTGGCAACAGATCGCCTGCGAATTGTTCAACGGTGAACTGATCGAAGGGCATGCCGTTGTTGATGGCTCGAATGACCCAGTCACGGTATCGCCAGATCGTGCGATCAGAATCTTGGGCGTAACCCTGGGAGTCAGCGTACCTCGCAAGGTCAAGCCACACCCGAGCCCAGCGTTCACCAAAGCGGGGCGAAGCGAGCAGCCGGTCGACGAACTTCTCGTACGCATCGGGGTCGGTGTCATGCACAAAGGCATCCGCCTGCTCGATGGTCGGAGGGAGTCCCATCAAATCGAGTGACACGCGGCGGCAGAGTCGATACCGATCTGCCTCCTCGCTCGGCGTGAGTCCCTCGGCTTCCAACCTTGCGATCACGAATTGATCGATCGGGTTTCGCACCAACTGACCGTGTTGCACATTCGGGACGGGGGACTTTTGAGGCGGGACGAACGACCAGTGCTCGTCGAACGACGCTCCCTCTGCGATCCACTGCCGCAGGGTTTCGATGTCGCCATCGCTCAGTCCCGGCCCCAGATCGCTGGGTGGCATCCGCTCACTCTCGTCGTCGGAGAGGACTCGTCGCATCAGTTCGCTTTGTTCCGGATGACCGGGGACGATCGCTCGTTGACCGCTGTCCAACTCGGCTGCGGCTCGCTCTCGATCGTCCAGCCGCAGTCCCGCTTCGCGAACCTCAGCGTCCGGCCCATGACAGGTGAAACAATTGGTGGCCAAGATGCGGCGGACATCGCGGTTGAAGTCGATGGGATCGTCTGCACAGGCGCACACTCCTCGCAGACTGATGACGAATATCAATAGACCGGAGAAAAGTCGGGGAGATTTGTATCCGTTCACCGTTGGCCTATTGGAGAATGTCGGTTTGTCGTCTCAACACTGTCGATCGACCGATCACATTCAAGCGGACGTCTCAGGTGTCGTCGTGCGACGGCAGAGCCGTCGGCTTGGGAGTTCACGATATTCTAACACGGCGATGACGCCATTGGCCAACAGCCATGAGCCCACCGCTGAACGTGTTTGACATTGACGCAGAATCAAGATGAAATGGGGATCACACGGACGTTGTTCGTGTGAACGATGCGGGGTCGCGCTGTGAGCCAGCTCTCCCCATCAAACAACTTGCATGAAAGGGGCTTGTGATGAGCCGACGTACATGGTTGGGGAGCCTGTTGTTAGTGGTCTGCGCGAGCGGGACGCCGTTTGCGTCTGCTGACGAATTGGCTGACAAGGCCCGGACGATTCTGGAAGAACGCTGTGGCAACTGTCACGGCAAGGTCAATCCGCAGAGTGATCTCAACGTACTCGATCATGCGTACCTGATGGAGAATGGGTATCTGACCGCGGGCAATCTCGACGAATCCGAGTTGTGGGTGCGTGTCTCGGCGAGCGACGAGGATGTCGTCATGCCCCCGAGCGAGCCGCTTCCACCGGAAGAGATTGCGATCATCCAGCAGTGGATTGACGCGGGAGCGATCGCTCCATCTGAGAGCGTGCTGCGTCGTCCGTTTGTGTCGGTGGCAGACAACTTTGCTGCCATCGCCGCGGACTTGCGTCAGTATCCCGAAGAAGATTACCCACGTCTGCGGTATTTCAGCATCACCCATTTGCACAACAATGCAACGGTTTCCGATGCTGACCTGCAGGTCTATCGTGCGGCTTTGTCCAAGCTTCTCAACAGTCTGAGTTGGGAGCCGGAGATTCACCTCCCCGTGCCGATTGACGAGTTCGGCACCATCGTGCGTGTCGATCTGGCGAGAATCGGCTGGGACAAGCATGGACAGTGGCAACGCATGTTGACCGAGTATCCGTACGGCATGTCCTACAACACGGCTCGGGACGAACAACTGCAGCGCGATGCGACCTTTGTCTACGATGCGACCGTATCGCATATCCCGGTCGTGCGGGCCGACTGGTTTGTCGCCAGGGCGGGGGTCCCGCCGCTGTATCACGACTTGCTACAACTGCCAGACGGTCCGAACACGGCTGCTGAGATCGAGAAGATGTTGCAAGTGGACGTCATTGACGACTTTGAGCAGAACCTGCTCGCTCGTGCCGGCTTCATCAAGAGCAACGTGTCTCAACACAACCGGCTGGTCGATCGTCATCCGGCTGCGTACGGGGCGTACTGGAAGAGTTACGACTTCGGCAGCAGTGCGGGTGTGAATTCACTCACACAGAATCCGCTGGGACCAAAGTACCCGCGCAACAGGCACAATCGAGTGGCCTTCGAGCATGACGGCGGAGAGTTGATCTTCAACCTGCCGAACGGTCTGCAGGGGTACCTGCTCGTGGACGGCAAGGGAGCCCGGATTAATCGTGGGCCGATCAACGTCGTCTTCGATAGTAAGAAGCCGCTCGGTAACAACGAAGTGATTAACGGGATCTCCTGCATGGTCTGCCACGTGCATGGGATGCAGCCGTTCGTCGATGATATCCGCAGGGGGCATGGCGTGCAGGGGGCGGACGCCGTGAAGGTCGACCGCTTGTTCCCGCCACAGGAAAAGATGAATCAACTTGTCGAGAAGGACCGCAACCGCTTCCTCACCAGTCTGGACGAAGCAACTGGCCCGTTCGTGCGGGGTGACGGCGACCAAACGCCGATCACGGAATTCCGTGAACCGGTCGGTGCGATCGCACGTCAGTACACAAACAATCTTACCTTTGAGGACGTCGCCTCCGAAGTGGGCGTCGAAGACCACGCGAAGCTACTCGTTCTGTTTGACACTCCCGCATACCGACGCTTCGGTCTGGGAGTGCTGGTCGACGACAAAGTCATCAGCCGTGACATGTGGGAGAAGCTGGATCCTTACTCGATCTATCACGATGTTGCCGAACAACTCGGCTTCGGCACTCCGGAACGGGTCTTTCCTTGACCGCAGGAGTTGAGTAAACACAAATCTAGAGTCATTTTCTGACTGGGGAGTCGGGTCTTATGAAACCTTTCATCATCACCCTCGCGATCATCGCCATGCTGGCAACGGCATCAGCGTCTGCAAATGAACTGACGGCCTTCAACAAATTCGACGCCGCTCAAAAGGTGGCGGAGATCGTCATGCAGATTACGCCAAAGGACGAAAGCATCTTCGTTCGTGAGTTTCGTGCAACGGCCAGCAATGACGTTGGTTTGTCGAAACTGATCAGCGAGCATCTGACGAAGGCCAACCGACCGATCGGCCCCGGCTCGGCAAATGAAGTCGAGGGACGTCTGCATCGGTTGCCGCGCGATCTCAATAAACCGTTGACCGGCTTCACGATCCAAGGATCGGTCTTCCTGGCGAGCGGCAGTGAGCGTCGGTTCTCGGTGAACGTCAAGAATCGTGATGATGGACATACGGCTGTTACCGACACGGGCGAAACGAGTGCACCGCCGAATGCGGGTGTGGGATCACACCCGGTCAGTGATCCCAAGATCATCGGCACCGAACTGCGTCCGAGTCCCAGCAGCCCCTATGGCGTGGAGATTCTGGTCGAGACATCGCCCGGACAATATCGACCCCTCACACCGTTCCAGCAGGGCAAGCTCATCAAAGTCGACCTCCAGCGCGGCAACATCTATGCAGTTCGCCTGCATAACCGTTCGGGCTTCGAGGCGGCGGCTGAGGTGTTGATCGACGGGCTCAGCCGCTTCTCGCTCGCAGATGAACCCGCACAACACAACAACCGTGACATTATTCTTCCGGGGAACCCGCGCACAGTTCCGGGGTACTTCCGCAATTCAGACTTGGTCGATTCATTCCAAATCGGCGAGTACTCGAAGAGTGAGGCGGCGAAGACGCTGCCCAATCCAACCGACATCGGCACGGTGACCGTCACGTTCGCCGCGGCTTGGAAGAAAAACGAGAATCCCCCGCCGAACGAGCCGCCCGTCGCCAAGAGCATCCTTCCCGACGGCACCGTCACCGGTCCGCCACGCAAAGATCCGACAGTCAAGGTCGAACGGAACATCGGTGGCATTCGGGCAGTCGTCAAGGTTCGCTACTAAATCGTTGACTTAACCGATCATCGTGCTATCCTCAGGGATTGCGTAAAGGCTCTATTCTCCCTCTGTTTGCAGAACGTGACTCAGGAGTAGAGTCGTACCCCATCGAAGTCTCAACAATTTAGTCAGGGGAGTGTGCTATGAAACGAGCGGGCGTGTTGACCATCTGTGCGGCTCTTGTCGCGATCTTCGCAGTCGGTGATATGGCTGAAGCAGGCCGTCGTTGCGGACGCCGCGTGCGTTGCCGCGCACACCGTGTACACCATCACAATGATTGCTGTGCACCGTCATGTTGTGCTCCGACCACATCCTGCTGCGGCAACTCGTATTCCAGCTGTGACACTTGCTCAAGTTGTGGATCAACGTCCTATAACGGCTGCTGCAGTTCCTGTGGCGGTGGCACGGTTGTTCCCGCAGCTCCGGCTGACGGCGGACACGTCGCTCCGACTCCAGTCCCGGTCGCTCCGGGAGGCGACGCAGCCCCGGCACCACCAACAACTCCGAATCCGAACAACCAGCAGCTTAGGAGTGCTGAGTGACCTGCCGTTGAGCGTCGGTGAGACGACGTGATGATCACCAACACCCGTCCTCAGTCATGAGGGCGGGTGTTTTCTTTTTGTCACTCGGTGGCCTGTCAGTCGATGTTTTTCGAGTAGCCGCTCTCGCCAGAGAGCGGAATTCCATGGCCTGGCGACCGTGGGCGACTCGAAAACTCCGCTTTGACGATCCACGAGCCGCATTCCACTTGTGATCACAACGAACTCAGGAATAGAAGTGAGAAAAGGCGGAAGATTTCCGGTCGCGGAACGTTCTCCTGGTGACATGTCCCCCCGGGTCCGCATCGGACTGACAGATTGATTTCCGGTTGTCCTGCAGGCATGATGCATCCAGGCGGATGAGGTCAATCACGGCAGACAGATGGTCAATGGGGAAACCGCCATGAATGCGACTCACTTCGCACGGCTCGGACTGCTGGCGATCGCTTGTACCGTCCTCCAGGGCATCCCTTCAGCTGCGAATGCGCAGAACGGACAACCCACGCTCGTTCTCAACTCCAGCGGACACACGGCCTACATCCGCGATGTGTTGTTCGCTGACGATCAAACAGTCATCTCCACCAGCTATGACGGCACCGTCCGCGAATGGGATCTCCAGTTGGGTCGTGTCGCGCACATCTACCGGGGCGAACTCGGTGATCAGAACTTTGGTGAGGTTCACGGTGCAGCACTTACGCCCGACCGCCGCTTTCTGTTGACCGGCGGCTGGTTCCATCCCGACGAGAACGGCCCGCATCCGATTCGCATTTACGATCGCACGACGAGAGCACTCGTCCATGTGATCCAAGGTCACCAGGGTCCTGTCCGCGCCATTGCCGTCAGTCCAGATGGCCGGTACGTTGCCAGCGGCGACTACAACGGCCTCGTGTACCTGTGGAGCATGCAACCCGACGGACGCCTGACACAAATCAAGGGCTATCAGGGTCACAACGAACGTGTCACCCGCATCGCCTTCGCGCAGGTCGGACCGCCCCGACTGGTCTCAATCGGCTATGACAAGCTGATCCGCTTTTGGAGTTACCACGGCGGCGAGTTCAAATTCGTCAGCACCAGCCAACTCGATGGGATGGACAATGTGTGGTGGGTCGCGCCGCATCCGACGCAGCCGATCATGGCGGTCGCTGGCAACTCGAATCAAGTCAACCGTCCACCATTGGGGCGAGTCGGATTCTTCTCCACGGATGGGCAACGTCGCAATGAGACGATCGACCTGAACGAAGGCGCGGCCACGGTCGCCTTTTCGGGGGACGGCCTAAGATTGGCGATCGGTACGGGATATCCGGCCAGCACATCATCGGCGTACATCTATTCGTGGCCGAGCTTACAGAGGTTGCAACACTATCGTGGACACGAGCGGACCATTGCCGCGATCGCCGTCAGTCCGGATGGCCGGCGTGTCGCTTCGATTGATGCCGGGAATCAACAGGTCCATCTCTGGGATGCAGGTTTCGCGAAGTCGCTCTCAATTCTCGGCAGTTCTGCGAAAACCATCTGGAGCACGGCCTTCAGTGCTGACGGCAAGAAGCTGCTCTGGGGATCGCACCTCTTCCGTCCTAACACGGGCGTGCCCGACGAGGAGTTGAATACTCGTGGAAAACTGGAGTGGTCGTTTAATCTGGAGACTCTCGCCTTCCGTGCGGCACCGCAGCCGCCTGAGCCGGGAGCGAACCAGCCTGGCCTGAATCCCAACAACATCAGGGTTGGAGCGCAAGCACCAACCGCGTTGATCTTTGAGGGCCAACGGGGGCTCCTTCAGCATGCGGGACGAAGACTCACGATCAATCGAGATGGACCCGGGGGTGAGACGATCTCCATGGTTCCCGGTGGACGAGCGTTTGCCACGGGTCGGGAACGCGACAAGGTCAACGGCATGACGTTCCTCCCCTCCGAAGACGGGCGAGGAGGATTGCCCATCTTTGTCGTCGGCAGTCACACCTGCCAAATCTATGATGGTCTGACAGGACAACCAGGCATCGAGTTCCGAGGGCATCGTGACCAAGTCAATGCTGTGGCACCGTCGCCGACGCATCCCTACGTCCTCACCGCCGGTGGCGACAAAACGCTACGCATGTGGAACGTGCGCACGGGCGAATTACTGCTCAGCCTGTTTGCTGAAGGTGACGAATGGGTCGCTTGGACACCCACGGGCCACTACGCCTCCAGCCCGCGCGGCGAGCGTCTGATCGGATGGCAGATCAACAAGGGACCTGATCAACTCCCCGATTTCTTCGACGGCACACAGTTCCATAAGACGCTCTATCGGCCTGACGTCATTCGTGCCGTCCTCGGGCAGGGTAGCGTGACGGCGGCGATTACCAAGGGGGGCGGACAACAGGTCACTGTCCAGAAGGTACTGCCGCCAGTTATTGAATTGCTGTCACCGACCGAGCTGCAAGTGCGACCGGCTGACGGAAAAGTCCAGGTGCGCGTTCGTGCCCAATCACGACAGGCAGACAACCCGCTCGTCAGCCTGACGCTCTACATGAATGGCCGCCCGTTTGACGGTCGCAACAGTCGCCGCCGGATCACCACAGGTGGCTCTGACCCTGTGACGGAGAACTGGGACATCAGCGTCCCGCCGGGCGAGCATGTCTTCACCGTGCGGGCAGCGACCAAAAGCAGTCACACGGACACGCCAGCCATCAACGTTGCGTACCAAGTCGACGTGCAGACTGATCGCAAGCTGTACGTGCTCAGCATCGGCATCACCGACTACGAGGACGCGACGATCGACCGCCTGTATTACGCCCACAACGACGCAGAGCAACTCAGCTTGACGTTGGAAGAGTATGGCCGCCCCGTGTTCCGTGAGGTCATGACCCGACCGCTCACCAACGCGCAAGCGAACAAGACGGCCATCCTGGAAGGTCTCAAGTGGCTCAAGGATGAGATGACCGACAACGACATCGGCGTCGTGCTCTACTCCGGACACGGAGCGGTCGACGAGAGCTTTGGCGGATTCTTTTTCCTGCCGTCGGATGTCGACGATGAGAAGATCGCCGACCGCGGCATCTCCGCAGACCTGTTCAAACGGGCTCTCGCTGAGATCCCCGGACGGCTGGTCGTGATGCTCGACGCCTGTCACGCGGGAGCGATCGGCACCGGTGGCATCATGCCTTCACAGGAACTCAACGAAGACATGATCCACTCGCTCACCAACGAGCAACCGGGCATCGACGTCATCTGCTCGACCGACGGCCAGTCCGTCTCCGAAGAGTCACACGACCTCGGCCATGGCTACTTCTCTCACGTGGTGCTGGAAGGCCTCAAAGGCCAAGCGAACGACCGCCGCTTCGACACCGTCGTCACCAACCTCGAACTCCAGTCCTACATCAGCAACAGCCTGACTCAACTCACGGGCGGTCGGCAAGTCCCCCAGTCGGGCAGTTCCAACGTCAGCAAAGCGATCCCACTCACTCAAGACCGCAAGGAGTAGTGAAGCTGCGGTTGCTGCAGTGTCGATGCACTCAGGAGTTTTCACTCGTGCGAGTCGGTGGTTGTGGTATGATTGTTCAATGAAGCCACGCGATTTCCGAGAAGTTGACCCGGCATTGCTACGGCTACCCGGATCACGTCGTGATGGAGCGGATCCACTCAAACTTCAAAGGCAGTTTTCACAATATGGACTCTCGACAATCGGCATGCCTCCTCTGGAAGTGAAGCAAGGCTCTGACGGAGAGTTGGTGATCTACGACGGAGTGACCAGAGCCACACGTCTCGCAAAGCACTCGGCGGGAACACTTGTCAAAGTCGAGGTCACTGGCATCCTCACGAGTCCAGTCGGGAGCTTGCCGACGATTGGAGAAAATCTATGAAGCCTGACTTACAAACTCGCCAGGAACTCATCTCAGCATTGCACGAACTCAGTCGAGTCCGACCGCAGTGGCGATTTGGACAACTGTTGGCGAATTTGGCCACAACAGCGGGACAACACGACCCGGGCGCTGTTTGGGACTTGGAAGACGACATCGCGCTCGCGGCGGCACAGACGCTCATTCAAGAGTCGACCGGAACCCAAGATCACCCCGCCAACACGTCTTCGGTGGAGGACATATCTCCACAAGAAGTCACGAGTTAATCCAGCGTGACCAACGGGCTGAGTTTGCGGACTTTTTCCTGGATGTCCGTCTTTTCGCCCTCGGACTTCGCCTCAGCGTGCTGCCTGCGGAGCTTGGCCAGTTTAGCGCGCCGCGTGCGTCGGCGGGCGATCTCTCGTGTGCGTTCAACTCGCCCCATGGGGGTCTCGTCCTCGTCAGGTGTCGATAAAATTGATGGTGGTTACCCACTATTTCTATCGGCACCGCAGAAGCACGTCAACTCTCATCCATACGCCCGGATCAGCAGGCTCAGACTGTAGATCACCACGACGGCCGTCACCATCGTCCCGAAATTGAGCACCAACTTCGCGGTGCGAGGCTGCCGGAGGGCGATTCGCTGGGTGATCAGGCAGATGGCGACCACCATCCCCAACTTGAAGCCCAGTAGCCCCTTGAGCGGTCCCCAGTGGTTGATGAAGTAGGCAGCGATGGGGTTGCTCTCGATCAATCGCATCTGCAATGAGCTGCCTTCCATGTGGCTGGTGTACAGCACGATGTAGGTCATCAGGTAGTCGAGCACGTTGATCAGCACGAACCACAGCGTCTCGTTCGGCAGCAAGACCGGGCTGAACAGCCGTGACGGCTTCTTCGCGGGCGGGCGGCGTTTCGGCTTGCGACGGCGTTTGGACATCGGGGCGAGTCGGTAGTCAGTTGAGGTTTGTCGGCTGTCCCATCATCATGGCAGGACGTCGTCCAACTTGCACCACAACTCTGTGACCACGCTCCCGTTGGTCGCGGCTAAACATCTTGAGGCCCCGATGACTCGATTCCTGATCGCACTCGTTTCCCTGGCAGTGTGTTGTACGACGACGTTCGCTGCGGACCAATTGGAACGCATCCCTTACAACAATCCGGGACTTGAGGTCGATCTCGGTGTTGGCCTCTGGGCGTGGCCACTGCCGATGGACTACGACCGTGACGGCGACATGGACCTCGTCGTCTCCTGTCCCGACGTGCCCTACAACGGCATCTACTTCTTCGAGAACCCGGGCACCACTGACGACGCTCAACCCGTGTTCAAACCTGCCGTCCGCCTCGGTGATGCAGTTCGCAACATCCAGGTCTCCTACGTCGGCGAGGACATTCGCGTGATGTCACCCGGTGTCGAGTATCGCAACTTCCGTGAAAGCCTGCTGGCAGACAAAGTCGAACTCGGCCCGTCCGCAAAGATCGACCCACAGTACGAGCGGACGCGGGCCAACCAGTGGAAGTCGGTCGACTATGACGCCGACGGCGATCAGGATCTCATCGTCGGCCTCGGCGTCTGGGACGACTACGGCTGGGACGACGCCTGGGACAAAGACGGCAACTGGACCAACGGCCCCCTCCACGGCTACGTGTACCTCCTCGAAAACACCACCCCCCAAGCCCACGGGCTACGCCCCGTGGGTCCAAACGCTCCCCAGCCCACCTACGCCAACCCGATCAAACTCACCACCACCGACGGCACCCCCATCGACGTCTACGGCATGCCCTCCCCCAACCTCGCCGACTTCGACAACGACGGCGACCTCGACCTCCTCTGCGGCGAATTCATGGACGGCTTCACCTACTTCGAGAACACAGGGAGCCGTGAGCAGCCGACGTTCGCTGATGGTCAACGAGTGAAAGACGCTGACGGCATGGACGTCTACATGGACTTGCAGATGATCACACCCGTTGCCGTCGATTGGGACAAGGACGGCGACATCGACCTGATCTGTGGCGACGAGGACGGTCGAGTCGCGTTCATCGAAAACGTAGGACGGACTTCCAAGTCCGTCCAGAAGGGTGACGCTAATCCTCCGACGGACTTGGAAGTCCGTCCTACGCAGGGGGTGCCCGTATTCCAGCAACCTGTCTACTTCCAGCAAGAGGCAGCCGACGTCAAGTTCGGTGCCCTCGTCACGCCCGTGAGCGTCGACTGGGACAGCGACGGCGACGAGGACCTCATCTGCGGCAACACGGCCGGGTACATCGGGTTCATCGAGAATTTGAGTACGGGCGACTCGCCGAAGTGGGCAGCGCCTGTCAGATTGGAAACGACATTCGGTGCGTACGGTCCATCGACAAATTTGCCAATGCGATATCAGGCGGGCCCCCAGGGTTCCATCCAGGGGCCATGTGAAGCCAAGTGGGGATATACGACATTATCAGTCGCAGACTGGGACGGAGACGATGTTGATGATCTGATCGTCAATGGGATCTGGGGCAGAATCTATCGGCATTCCCGGAAGATGGATGGAACAATTTCCGTTAAGCTTCCCATTCGTCCGAAGGGCGGACCACCAACGATTAAGCCAGAGTGGACGTGGTGGACACCAGGCACAGCCGAGGTAGTGACACAATGGCGCACAACTCCCTGCGTCATCGACTGGAACAAGGACGGACTCAACGATCTCGTGATGCTCGATCATGAAGGGTATCTGGCGTTCTACGAACGCACGAAACAGGGTGACGAACTCGTACTCCAGTCACCTCAACGTCTGTTCAAGATCGAAGGGCCGTGTGAGTTCGATGGCAAACATCGTGTCGTCGGCGACAAGACGGACGGACTGCTGCGTCTCAATGCCAAGCGGGCCGGCGGTAGTGGACGGCGGAAGTTGTGCTTTGCGGATTGGGATGGCGACGGGCGGCTCGACCTGTTGGTCAACAGTCTCAACGTCAATTGGCTGCGCAATGTGCGGACGGATGACGAGGGGTTCACGTGGTTCCAGGACATGGGACAACTCGATGAGCGAGTGCTTGCCGGGCACACAACGTCGCCGACGGTCGTGGACTGGGACAAGAACGGTATCCCCGACCTGCTCGTCGGCGCGGAAGACGGTTTCCTCTACTACAAACAAAACCCCCGCACCCGTTTAGCCGCGACCAACGGAAGCGCTCCCACACAAGACGTCCAACTCGCACAAGGGCCCGATGCTGAGGTGACGTTCGTCGAAGCCGATGAACCGGGTACGAAGGGAATCCTGATGAGTGAGTTCATCTACCTTGAGGCACCGTTCCCCGAGTGTCATGCCTCGACGATCGCCGAGACACCAACCGGTCTCGTGACGGCGTGGTTCGGTGGTCAGCACGAGAAGAACCCCGACGTGGGCATCTGGGTCTCGCGACAAGTCGACGGCAAGTGGACGCCGCCGGTTGAGGTCGCCCACGGTGTGCAACACACCACTCTGCGTCACCCTACCTGGAACCCGGTCCTGTTCCAAATGCCGGACGGACCACTGTTGCTGTTCTACAAGGCCGGTCCCGACCCACGCACCTGGTGGGGCATGCTGACCGAATCGACAGACGGCGGTGCGACGTGGTCACACCCCTGTCGCCTGCCGGAGACAATCGATGGCCCGGTGAAGAACAAGCCCGAACTCATCGATGGACGTTTGATCTGCCCCTCCAGCACCGAGTACGACGGCTGGCGGGTGCACTTCGAGGTCACCGAGGATGCGGGCAAGACGTGGGAACGCATTGGCCCCATCAATGATGGCAAGACGTTCAACGCCATTCAGCCCTCAATCCTGATTCATGATGAAGACACACTCCAAGTGCTCTGTCGGTCGAAGGAAGGCAGCATCGTCACGAGTTGGTCACAGGATGGCGGCAAGACATGGGGCGAGATGCAGCGCACGTCACTGCCGAACCCCAACTCGGGCACCGATGCCGTCTCGCTCACTGACGGTCGACATCTGCTGGTGTACAATCACACGCAGCGAAACTCAGGCGACCCACGCGGTCGCAATCTGCTCAACGTGGCCATCAGCGAGAATGGCATCGACTGGCAGGCGGCTCTCATTCTGGAGAACACGCCGAAAATGGAGTTCTCCTACCCGGCCATCATCCAAACTCAGGACGGTCTCGTGCATATCACCTATACATGGGATCGCAAACGCGTCAAGCACGTCGTCGTCGATCCCAGGAAGCTGAAACTGCAACCGATCACCGACAGCCAATGGCCCGGACTACCCAACGCGGGTGCCAAGTCGGAGTAGATAACCACGGAATACACGGATGACACGGAACGCTGACGCGTTGTCATGTGTCTTTTGAAGGTCAACGCTCTTCCGTGTGTTCCGTGCCTTCCGTGGTTCTTTATTTAATCGGATCGAGTCCCCATGAGTCGACTGCTTACCATTTCAGTCTGTTTACTCACACTTCTTTCAATCAGTGCTGGCGATCTCGCTGCCGAGTGGCCGGAGTCGGTCACGCTGATCGACCTCAACGATGCGACGGACCGTCAGGTCGTTGTTGATCGCAAGGCGGGGCAGTACCTCGGGCATCCGACGACGGTGCTCCTTGAAGACGGACAGACGATACTCATTGTCTATCCGGAAGGACACGGCAAAGGATCGATTCGTTATCAGCGGAGCACCGACGGCGGGCTCACGTGGAGTGGACTGCTCGACACGCCGGAGAGTTGGAAGACGTCCAAGGAGGTGCCGACGCTGCATCGTGTGATGGACGCGGAAGGCAACAAACGGCTGATCATGTGGTCCGGGCTGTACCCGGCACGGCTGGCGGTCAGCGAGGACGATGGCGAGACATGGAGCGAACTCAAACCGGCGGGCGACTGGGGCGGCATTGTCGTGATGGGGTGCCTCGAAGGTCTCAAGACGGGCAAGGGTCACTACATGGCCATGTTCCACGACGACGGACGCTACTTCACGTCGGAGAACAAACAACAGAAGCCCGTGCTGTTCACGCTGTACAAGACGCTCTCCACGGATGGCGGACTCACGTGGTCGTTTCCTGAGGCGATCCAGTCGTCGACCGAGGTGCATCTCTGTGAGCCGGGGATCTTCCGCTCACCTGATGGCAAGCAGCTCGCCGTGTTGTTGAGAGAAAATCGTCGGGTCAAGAACTCACACATCATCTTCTCGAACGACGAAGGCAAGACGTGGACCGAGCCGCGTGAGGTTCCCGACTCGCTGAGTGGCGACCGTCACACCGGTAAGTACGGGCCCGACGGGCGTCTGTTCATCTCTTTCCGTAGTCGCTCTGCCAAAGGGCGTCCCAGTCCTTTCGAAGGCGACTGGGTGGGTTGGGTCGGGACCTACGAAGATCTCGTCCGAGGCAATCCGGGTCAGTATTACGTTCGTCTCAAGGACAACATCAAGGGGGCCGACTGCGCGTATCCCCCGGTTGAAGTCCTCCCCGACGGCACCTTTGTGACGACCACATACGGTCACTGGGAGAAAGGTGAAGAGCCCTACATCCTGAGCGTGCGGTTCACGCTTGAAGAATTGGACAAACTTGCAGCCGAGTGATACGCTGCTTTCGCAGAGATCCAACGAAAAAAAGACTCTCGCCACAACGAGCGGGCGAGAGCCTCTTGAATACATAGAGAGAGCCGAACAGCCCATCACCGGGACTCACCGTCGACTCGTACAGGCAAAGCCCTTTTCGGGCCAACCTCGCATCACCTTGGCTCGATGTTCAGAGCGGGATGCTGAGAGCTGTCACGCCAGACGACGCCGGGGTTCATCTGTTCGAGTGAACTGAACTCGCCTCATCACGGCCTTTTCACAAGGCGTACGAGGCAGGCTCTCTCACCGAAAACGCCACGGTGGATCTTGCATAGGCTTCCTCCCATCAAGAGGCAATGCACGACAAGTCAACGAATGACTCTACACGCAATTCTACAACCGATCACCAATCAATCAAGAAAAATCTCGACGGGATTTCAGGTTTTTGAATTGTGCGTTTTTTGATGTTGACGGTCAGCAAAGTCAGGCTGTCGAATCGTCACTCCGAAAGAACACGGCCAGCCAGATGGTCGGCTCATCAGGTGTCGTCCTGACCACTCGATGTTTGTGATGGGCGCGGATCAGAACATGATCTCCTGGCTTCATCGAAAGAGGAGTGGCTTCGCCCTCAAAGAGCAACTCGACTGCGCCTTTCACGACGACAACCCATTCGTCCTCCTCTTGATCGAACCAGAAGTCGTCAGGACTGGCGTGACCAGTGGAAACGATTCTCTCGACACGGACGTGCTGACTTTGAATGAGGACTTCGACGAGTTCTTCGGCAAGGTTGAGCCCCGCCGGCAGGTCCGCAAAGAGGTTACTCATCGGCTGTGTCCATGAACTCAAATCGTTGCATCTGTTGTCCGTTCACCTCAACACTCTCAACGAACATGGACTTCGGCCTGACCCACAGACTCTGGTCGCCATCCCCTTGCCGATAGACGACCAGTTCCTCCTCCGTCTCACTGTGTCGAGCGATGCCGAGGACGATGTACTCGTTGCCCTTGTAATGTCGATAGCGTCCGGGCAGCACTTGTGAGGTCATCAGGCCTGTCCCCAGTGATAGTTCTGTTGCTTGCGGAAGCCAGTGATCTCAATCGTCCCATCAGGTGAAAGCGTCATTGTTGAAAAGCCGTTCTGCTCCGGTCCTGAGCCTTCGACCATCGCGACCAGTGTGCAGTAGTGGATGTCGCCGATCTCGTTGTGGTCGTTCTTATGACTATGCCCCTGCAGGACTGCCCGGACGTTTCCGGCCTCCAGAACCTGACGTATCTCCGCCGCGTTCTTGACACCATACGGACTGCCCACATCCAAACGCTGGTGGGCAAACACGATGGTCGGCTTCGACGTCGCCTGCAGGTCCGCCTTGAGCCATTCAACTTCCGCTGCGGGAATGTTGGGGTCGGTCCACTCAAAGTTCTTGCGACCATACGGTTCGCCATCACTCCGGAAGCACGAGTCCAGCACGACAAAGTGGTACCCACCAACATCGAACGAGTGATAGGAATCCTCCTGTTCGACCCCATCGAGGAATTCCTGCTTCGTCAATGTGTACACACAATGGTTGCCCAGCACATAGTGCCGTCTCCTGTTGATCAAAGAGAAGTCTCCATTGATTCGCTTGAGATAGCCCAGCTCAGTTTCAACCGCGTCGGCTGCATCGATGAAATCCCCCAGTTCGACGATAAAGTCGGGCTGCTCCTTTTCAAATTGAAGTGCCGCTTCGGCCAGCTTGTCGGGTGTTTCCCGGTAGTGACGTGAGCCAGCCGGCGGCTTGTCGGCATAGTGCAGATCCGTGACCAGACCAATCTTCAGCAGAGTCGCAGTCTCTTTGCCAATTAGTGCTGCCGGAGTCGACACCGCAGTCGATAGAATCAACGCACCATTCTTGAGAAACGCTCGGCGACCGATTTGAAAAATTTCGCAAGATTCAGACGACATCGTAGTCCTCATGTTTTCAGTCCCGGAATCGACCGAGAGCAGGAGATGGGAAATCGATTTGCGATTTTCGCTTGCAATTTGGCTGTGTCCCTTGGAGTTGTGGAGGCTCTGCCAGTATACCGAGTCGTGATTCGGGAGATTACCATCGCTCGATCTGATGTGGCAGCAGAAACAGAAGATTGCAACCTGCTAACATATCCACGGTTCGGGTGACATCTTTCAGGAAGGCGGTCGCGAGAGATGATTCAAGTCCGCAAATCGCAAGAGCGTGGTCACGCGAACCATGGTTGGCTTGACACGTATCACACATTTTCTTTTTCGACGTATCAAGACCCGAAGCACATGAGCTTTCGTGCACTGCGGGTGATGAATGAAGACATCGTGGCACCGGGCCAGGGGTTCGGAACGCATCCGCATCAAGACATGGAGATTGTGACCTACGTGCTGGAGGGGGCCCTGGAGCACAAGGACTCGATGGGCAATGGGGAAGTCCTGCGTCCGGGGGAATTCCAGCGGATGTCAGCGGGAACGGGCATCACGCATAGTGAGTTCAACCCCTCTGACACCGAACCGGTTCATCTGTACCAGATCTGGTTGATTCCAGAAGAAAAAGGTATTGAGCCAAGTTATGAGCAAAAGCGTTTCCTGGATGAAGAAAGGCACAATCGTCTACGGTTAGTCGCCTCGCGTGACGCTGCTGACGGATCGTTACTCATCCATCAGGACGCCCGTATCTTCCTGTCATCAATTGTTGCGGGGGAACAGCTGACTCACGAGCTTGAAGCTGGCCGACATGCATGGCTGCAGGTTCTTCGTGGGAGCATCAACGTGAATGGTCACGATCTCAACACAAGTGATGGAATAGCCGTGAGTCAAGAATCGGCACTCACAATCTTGTCGATTAACGACGCTGAGATCATGTTGTTTGATCTCGCATGAGCCAAGTCGGAATGTTCGTGGACATCTGTCATCGGTCATCATTCCGGGAGAGATGAACTGACATTGCTCGTCGGGTACGCATGGATGCTGAGCCCTTCGGGAAACTTCCTCTCAACCAGAACCAATATTGACGAAGGAAAAAAATCCTGCTGATAGGCTTTGACGATTCGATGTCGCTGAATTGGCGCTCGCGATTGATCCCACCAATCGGATTCTCGGTGATGGGCTAGCCACATCTTTCAACAAATGGGCGAGGACACAATCCTCGTTGGGACAACGCGAAGCAGCTACGGATTCCAATCGTGAAGCACCGCAGTTCGACAAAGCCTGTGAGAATCCAGCAGTCTCATTGGAAAAATGCACCGGTCACCGGATATCATGGACCACCTCACTGATAATGAGTTGACTCCCCGCGTTTGGCGATTTTGGCCGACGCTTTATCCCACCACTTGACCCACTCTGGAGACTCACATGGCTCTCGCGACCCGCCGCCAATTTCTGCAAACAACCGCTGCCGCCGGTACTTCTCTGCTCCTGCCTGGGACGCGGGCATCCGGCAACTTCCAGAATGCCAGTGAACGTGTACGAGTTGCCGTCGTTGGACTCAACGGTCGTGGTCAGTCGCATATGAAAGGCTGGATGGGGCAGGACAACGTCGAGATCGCCTCCGTCGTCGAAGTCGATGACAAGGTGCTCTCACGAGCCCTCGGATTTCTGGAGAAGGAAACCGGGAAGGCCCCGAAGGGTATCGTCGATATCCGAGACGTTCTGGATGACAAGAACATCGATGCGATCTCGATCGCCGCGCCCAATCACTGGCACTCATTGATGACCATCTGGGGTGCTCAAGCTGGCAAGCACGTCTACGTCGAGAAACCGATGAGCCACGACGTTGGCGAAGGTCGCGTCGCAGTCGCTGCTCAGGAGAAGTACGGCGTCGTCGTCCAACACGGCACGCAACGCCGTAGTGACGCTCGCGTTGCCGGACTGCACAAGGCCATCAAGGAAGGCAAATTCGGTCGACTGAAGATCTCCTACGGCTACTGCTGCAAGCCGCGCGGCGGCATCGGCTTCAAGGAAGTCACTGCTCCCCCGGAGAACCTCAACTGGGATCTCTGGCGAGGCCCGGCTGACATCAAGGAGTATCACGATAACTACGTGCACTACAACTGGCACTGGTTTTGGAAGTCGGGCAACGGCGACCTCAACAATCAGGGAACGCACCAACTCGACGTCGCCCGCTGGGCCATCGATGACGATCAAACTCACCCGGTGTCAGCGATGGCCCTCGGCGGACGCTTCCAATGGGACGATCAGGGCGAGACCCCCAACACCATGTTCGCAATGGCCGAGTATCCCAACGGACAGCAGGTGTTCTTCAATGTCCGCAATGTCAACTACAAGGGCTACCAGCATCAGGTCCAGAACGAGTACTACTTCGAGGACGGCGGTCGCGTCGACGGCGATGGCGTCAAGAGTGGTGAATATCTCTACTACCCGCCCGGTGGAGGGCAGCCAGAGAAGATCGATCTGGAGCCCGGTGACGTCACCCCCGGCGGCAACTGGGGCAGCTTCATCGCCGCTGTTCGTGCGAACGATCCCACGATGGCCAACGGCAACGTTTACGACGCCCACTACGGCTGCGTCCTCGGTCACCTGATGAACAACTCCTACCGCCTCGGCGAGCAGGTGCCGTTCAACGAGAAGGCCGGTCGCTTCGGCGACAACAAAGACGCCGCCGAACACTTCGGACGCGTGCACGAGATCATGCGAGACGGCGTCGGCATCCCCGAGGACGGTGCCCAGTACACCGTCGGCCCCACGCTCACGTTCGACCCCAAAACCGAACGCCACACCGGCGACTTCGCCGACGCCGCCAACGTGCTCCTCAAGGACACCAACCGCACCGGCTTCGAGGTCCCGGAAGCCGCCAAGGTCTGACGCAGCCGACGATTGAGTTTCACCACGCCCCGACAGCCCCACGCTGCCGGGGTGTTTGTCATGTTGGGAGAGCGGAATGTAGTCATCACGCTCCGCCGTGATGACACTGACGCTGGGAGGAATTCGAGCTTGTCGGGCGTCTTCTCTTGGTCCGCTCATCACGACGGAGCGTGATGGCTACTATTGCGTGATGACGATTTCATGGCCTCGTTATGAGAACAGTCGTGTCACTGCTTGGCCTTTGGAGATGCGGACCGGTCGGCCTGTAGGGTGCATGATCTCGGCGTCGGGCGAGAATCCGAACGCGTGCAGGATGGTGGCGCCGAGGTCTTCGGGACGGACAGGTGAGTCTTTCACGTACGCGGCATGTTCGTCGCTCGTACCGTGGATGGCTCCCCCGCGGACTCCGCCACCAGCGAGAACGGTTGAGTAGCAGGGTGCCCAGTGATCGCGACCGGCATACTGATTGATCTTGGGGGTGCGTCCGAATTCTCCCGTGACGACGACCAGCGTGTCGTCCAACATGCCTCGGTCTGTGAGGTCATCGAGCAGTGCTGAGAAGGCTTTGTCGAAGGCGGGGCAGCAGTAGTCGCCCCGGATCATATCGACGCCCCGCTTGTACCCCCCGCAGACATCCTTATCACTCCCGTGATTGTCCCACAGATTGAACTGGCATCCGTCCTTGCCAAAGTAGGTCCAGAAGACATTGACGAACCGGACGCCCGACTCCACAAGTCGGCGAGCGAGGAGGAAGCTTTGACCATACTCGTTGCGACCATAGCGATCTCGAAGCGGAGTCGGCTCGCGTTCAAGATCAAATGCCCCTCGGACTTCAGGCGATGAGATGAGGTCAAAGGCTTTTTGATACTCGCCGGCCAGTTGAAGTGACGCCGCTGAGTCAATGGTCTGCCGGAGGTCCTCATCAATCGACTGCAGCAAACTCCGCCGCGCGTCGAAACGTGGCTCATCCACTCCTGTAGGCGATTTCAGCGATCGGATACTGAACGATTTGTCTGCGAGTGAGTCCTTCTTTTCCTCATCGATCAAAAAGGGATCGTGAGTTGCGCCGAGGAAACCGCCCGTTTGGCCGCGGTAGTAACGGCTGCCGGTGGTGAACGGACGCGGCACCGTGACCCAGGCGGGCAGACGTCCGGTCTCTCCCAACAGGCTTCGCAGGATGCCGCCAAGACCCGGGTGATCGCTACGTGAAGGAGGATCTGCAGGTCCGGTGTCAGTCGAGTCGGCCAGCAGAGTGTATTTTATGCCCACATCGTGTGAGTTGGATGTGTGCGACATCGACCGAATGAGTGCAAGCTTGTCGGCTCGCTCAGCTGTGAGCGGCAGCAAGTCACCGAGGTGTATTCCGGGCACGCTCGTGGAGATTGGGCTGAATGGCCCGCGGATTGAATCCGGCGCATGCGGCTTAGGGTCCCACATGTCGAGTTGTGACGGGCCACCACACAGGAAGATGTAGATGCAACGCTTGGCTGTCGCCGGATGACTGCCCGATGAAGCGACGACCGATGACTGTATCCCGGGCAGAGCCAATCCCAATGTGCCCAGACTTCCGAGTGCCAGCGCATCTCGCCGGGACATATGAACGGGTTGGCGCCGAGTCGAGCCGGGACTCGGGAACAGCGACATCATGGGTGATACCTCGCCGAAGAGGAGAAGACCGTCGAAGCATCTATGCTAACCGTCCGTTGGTCGATCGTCGACCGGTTTGTGCGGTAAGATTCGCATGCCGTGTGCCATCGCATATGAGGTCTGAGCGATTGATTGTAATCTCATCCTGTGGTCTCTTGACAAGCAACCAGGGCTACCCGGTGTCAATCGCCACCCATTGCATCGTCTCGCCCACGGGATTCATCTGGAGTCGTCGCTGCAAGAGTTCCTTCACTGCCGGAGTGGGAGCCGAGTTCAGGGCTTGATCCCGATAGTGCATTGCCGTGTCGGCATCATCGCAGCGGCGATGAAGATCAGCCAGGACTGCAGCCCAGAGGTAGGAGTCGGCCAGCCAAGTCGGCGGCTCAAACTCCTTGAGAATGTCGAGTCCGTCGGCTGGGCTTTGCCACTCCGCAACTGCGACCGCACGATTCAGTTGGTGAATCGGCGAAGGGGCGATCTGTTCCAGGAGTGAGTAGCACTCGACCACGCGGTCCCAGCGCGTCTCGTGAAACGACGGGGCGAGACAGTGTTCGGCTGCGATTCCAGCTTCCGCGTGATAGCGGGAAAAACCATCGCCTTCCGCAGATTTCGCCAACCACTCCAGCCCGACCTTGATTCTCCATTGGTCCCACAGCGATCGGTCCTGTTCTTCCAGGAGGAGCAGACCGCCGGTTCCGTCCTGGCGAGCAGACATGCGTGCGACATGCAGATGCATCAGAGCCAAAAGGGCGAACGTTTCCGGAACTTGGCCAACCGGGTGATCAGCGAGGTCGGTCCCCAGCCGTATTGCTTCGTCACAAAGCTCGCGACGGATGGCCATCTCTGCGTGCGAAGACAGGTAGCCCTCGGTGAACAGCACGTACAGGATGTTGTTGACGGCTGGGAGACGCGAGGCATACCGCTGGCTGCTCAACTCTCCGAGGTCTTGTGATAGCTCTTTCAAACGACTACGGGCCCGACCGAGTCGCTTGTAAACATTGCCTTCGCTCGTGAACAGCCGCAGTGCAATTTCTCGAATGCTGAAGCCGCACAGGGTCTTCAAGGCCAACACCAGCTGTGATTCCAGCGGGATCGCTTCATCACAGCAGACAAACAGCATCCGCAACATGTCATCGCGCACCTCTTCGGCCACGAAGTCCTCCGGACGACTCGCCGGAGTCAGTCGACCTGCTGCATACTGTTCCAGGAGACGATGATGGCCCGTTCGTTGGCGCAGCTCCCCCATCAGGTCGTTGTGTGCCACCTTGAACAGCCACGCAGAAGGATTGTCCGGCACCTCCGCGATCGTCCACAACTCGAGCGCCTTTATCAAAGCGGACTGAACGGCGTCCTCGACAGCCTCGATGTGTTGCACGCCCACTCGCCGCGACAGCATCGCGACGAGCCGACCGTACTCATGCCGGAAGAAGTGCTCAACCAGTTTGGGTGTCGTCAAGAGGTGCTGATCTCCCTTACTTCAACGCTGGACCCGGGCATAACCACACCGGGGCTTGCACGCACAATTTCGATGGCCTCCTCCATGCTCTCCGCAGCGACAATCATATACCCGCCAATCACCTCTTTGGCTTCCACGAATGGTCCATCGGTTGCTCCTTCTGAAGTGACGACTTGTCCGCCACCGTCCAGTTTCCCTCCCATGTCGACGAGATTCTCCTGAAACTTCTCTCTCCAAGCAGTGAACTTCGCGTACATCTCCTCCATTTTGGCCGGAGAAGGTGGTTCGCACTTCCCTGATTGGCTCCGTTGGATACACAGATAGTTCGTCTTGGACATGATCGCCTCCGTTGTTGGGTGATGTGGTGAACTCACCCTCATGATGCCCGGGTGCCTGGATTTTGGACACACATTATTGCTTTTTCTGAAAAGGGAGTAGCGGAAATGAGGGGTCGATGTGTGTCGAAAGGAGTGTGCACGGATTGCGCGTTCAACGTGGACATTGGTTCGGCGACATCACAGCTAAGGGTGATAACGACTTTCATTGCCTCCCATTAGTCGACGTGGGCAACTGCTTGTCCGACCGACAGTTCGGGTCGAATGTTCGCTCGGCACTGCTTCGACCGGGCCAACACTGCCGAAGACCGATTGATCGTCCCCCCCGACCGACTGAGACAGTCGCACTACAACTCGTTAATCAGAGACACTCGACCAGCGCATCAAGTGACAAGAATCATGAATTGTTTTACGGGTTTCCGGAATGACGGCACCGCAACAACGAGAGAAGATAACTCTACATGCAGTTTCGCGGATCGACAAACATTCCGAATTAACAATCTTTCATCGAAATGCAGGGCTCAACACGTTCAGGGAGCCTTAGTCTCAGAAAACACGTTTACACTCTGTTCTTTTTCTTGGGAGGAAGTCTCGTGACATCATGTCCACGTTTCTCGCGTCGAGGATTTACTCTGATTGAATTGTTGGTCGTGATTGCGATCATTGCAATCTTGATTGCCTTGCTGCTCCCCGCAGTCCAGCAAGCCCGGGAAGCCGCTCGACGAACGCAGTGCAAAAACAACATGAAGCAGATTGGCCTGGCTCTGCACAACTATCACGATGTTTTTCTCACGTTCCCCTCGGGTGGGGTTATCTACGACAATTGGAATGCGAACGTCAATCCCGCCATCAATGTCACTGCGCCCAATGTCGCGCCTTGTCCATGCAGCAGTGACTTGAGCGGCAATGATGGTGAGGCTAACGGCTTGTCATGGACAGTAATGATCTTACCGTACATTGATGATGGGAATCGCTACAATCTGTTTGACGCTAGCCAAAACCCTGCCAACGGTCATGGAACTCATAG
>JAJDEJ010000293.1 GCA_029259815.1 Planctomycetaceae bacterium
CCGTGCAGATGGCTATCTCGCCAAACCGTATGACCCGGACGAATTGGTCGACACGATTCATGAGATCTCCGAGCGGAATTGGCGGCGAACGCACAGCGTTGAGGACATCCCGGCGGACGAGGATCGCGTGCACTTCACCTGCAGCGATTGCGGAAAACGCATGAAGGTGAAAGCTGTCCATCGAGGACGGACATTAAACTGTGTGAACTGCGGACAGCCGGTCATCGTTCCTCGTCACGGCTGACCGTGTGTGCAAGTGGAGGGTTCGAAATCCCGATGTGGACATTGGTCATTGACGAAGGCAAGCATCACGGTCGTCAGGTCAAACTGAAGGCCGAGGAGATCGTCATTGGACGATCTGATGACGCGCAGATTCGCATTGGCTCAGGTGAGGTCAGTCGCGAACACTGCACACTTCGGCCAACCAGACAGGGCGTACTGGTGAAAGATCACGGCAGTCGGAACGGGACCTCCATCAATGATGTACGCATTGAGACAGAGATGCTCCTCACTGCCGGAAACACACTGACAGTCGGACCAATGCGATTTCGGCTCGTCGAGCTTCCCGATGCTCTGAAACTGACACCACCCACCTCGCCGGCTGATGAGAAGCTGTCTGACGACGATATTGCAACCTGGCTGGCAGACAAAGGGGCACCGGGGACTGGGGAAACCACCATCGTCGGGGGACCGGGAGCGACATCTTTGGAAGAGGCTTCCGCAAGTGCGGCAGAGGGCGTCGCGACAACGGAGCCCACTCAACCAAAACGCTGGGTGCCTCCGGCCAGCAAGACTCGATTCGATTCGATCGCTGAAGAGGCCGCCGACATCATTCGCCGGCATCAGGAGATGCTCAAAGCCGAAGAAGGGACGGAGTGAGAGACCAGAGCATCCCGCGGGACACATCCCGAGATGAGCCCTGATTTCCACCTTCATCAACTGATGAGAATCATTGCGGGAAAGTATCGACGACGCAAACTGCTGGCGAACTCAGGGATGACGACGCGGCCCATCACTGACCGCGTGAAAGAGCCCTTGTTCGAACGACTTACGAGTCGGCTCGACGACGCACGTGTCGCAGATGTGTTCGCCGGGACAGGCACGCTCGGGTTGGAAGCACTGAGTCGAGGTGCGAAGAGTGCCGTCTTCATTGAACAGGACCGAAAAGCCGTCGATCTGCTCAAGAAGAACGTCGACAATATCGGGTGCAAGCAGGATTGCCTCTGTTGGCGAACGGACGTGATGCGATCCTCCTTTCGCCCGCGTAATGTGCCCGACTTTGTGCCCTTTGACCTCATCTTCTTCGACCCCCCCTATCGGATGATCCCGTCGCTGAAAGCGGGGTCGCCACTGTATCGTTCGTTGGAACGACTGGCACGCTCGACAGTCTCTGCAGACGACGCCATGCTCTGTTTGAGAACACCGGCGAATTCAGAATTCGACCTCCCTCCGACATGGATTATCGAGCGGGGACTAACGATGTCCAACATGGACATTCACCTGTGTCGGTTGGAGAGAGCCCCCAAGGAAGGTGAGCCAGAGAGCCTCGTTGAAGTCGAGTACACTAAGGAGCATGTTGACGATGACGCCTGAGGTGACACCGACACTGCGCTGGGAGGGCTCTGCACGTGATGGTCATCTGCTGATGATTGATCAGACTCGACTGCCCATCGAGCTGACGGAAATTGAGTGTCGGACGGTCGAGAAAGTGTGGGAAGCGATCAAGGCACTGCGAGTCCGTGGTGCCCCGGCGATTGGTGTCGCTGCTGCGTACGGAGTTGTTGTCGGACTCCAGACCTTGCCCAAGGATGCAGAGCGAGCATTGTTCGACGCCCGCCTGGCCGAAGTCACCGAGTATCTGGCGACAAGCCGACCAACGGCAGTAAATCTGTTCTGGGCACTGGACCGCATGCGGCGAGAGGCCGACAATGTGCCACTGTCCGAATCGAGTGAGATGCACGCCCGATTGCTTGTCGAGGCGCAGCGAATTGAACAGGAAGACCGTGAGATGTGCGAGGCAATTGGTCGACATGGGGCCGAGTTACTCGCCGATGGACAGGGAGTGCTCACGCATTGCAATGCGGGAGGCTTGGCGACCGCAGGAGAAGGAACGGCCCTGTCGATCATCTTCGCAGCTGCCGCTGAGGGTAAGGTGTTACAGGTTTTTGCTGACGAAACACGTCCACTACTGCAAGGGGCGCGACTGACGACATGGGAACTGATCCAGCGAGACATCCCGGTCACACTCATTTGCGACTCAATGGCTGGCTGGGTGATGAAAGAAGGTCGCATCGATGCAGTGATCACCGGAGCGGACCGCATCGCTGCGAATGGCGACGTGTGCAACAAGATCGGAACCTACTCGGTCGCACTGTTGGCGAAGGCGCACAACATCCCGTTCTACGTCGCCGCCCCATCGAGCACGTTCGACTTGTCGCTCGTCTCGGGGGCTGACATTCCGATCGAACAACGCGCGACCGAGGAGATCACGACAGGCTTTGGGCGTCAAACAGCACCGAAGCACGTCGACGTCTACAACCCTGCGTTCGATGTCACACCCGCTGAGTACGTGGACACGATTGTGACCGAACGAGGTCTGATCCGCCCCGTGAACACCGGGACGGTCGCCGCGATGGTGGCTCCCACCGCAGAGCCGCAGGCTGCGTCATGAGTGAAACAGAGACGCCGCGTCGATTCGCGCTGCTGGGCAGTGAGAACTTGTGGTCACTGACGATGGCTTTGGTCCACAGCGACACTCACAAAGTCGTGGCAATGGCTCTCACGGATCGGACCGCTGACAAGGCAGGCAAGCTGAGTCTGCATGATGACTGGGAGTCGCTACTCAACGATGATGCAGTGGACGCCGTCATCGTTTGTGGCGAGCGGCCAGAGGTGCTGGAGTTTGCCCGACAACTGGCCGCACGAGGCAAACCACTCATCGTGCCAGTCTGGCCGACGTTTCCGCGAGAGTTTGTCGCGGAGTTGTCGCTGTTTGATGCAGAAGGAACATCGAAGTTGCTGCCCTGCTTTGAGAACAGACAGGAGGCAGAACCGCTGCGCGAATTGATCGCCGACGGACGCTTGGGAACCATCACAAGCATTCAGCTCGATCGCAGTGATGCTGATTTCACGAGATTTGGCAGCGATCATACCTGGCACTCCGGGGTTCGGTTCGACGACATCGACTGGCTGCGCCTTCTGGGGGGTGACTACTCGCAAGTGACTCTGATCCGGTCCGGTGGTGACGACGCAGGCACATTTGTCACGCAAACATTGCAACTCGCCGGACCGGGGTTGCCGGACGCGATTTGCACCTATCGTCGTTCCAACTCACCAAGTGACCTGCGACTTCGAATCGACGGTTCTGAGGGGACCGCCGAGCTTCAATTGGAGGGTGAAGGCGAGCAACGTGAGTTCGTCGTGCGAGTTGATGGTGTTGAGACTCTCAGACAATCGACAACAAATGACCCGGCCAAACTCCTGGCCGACCTGGACCGCTCATGGAAGCAAGAGCCTGGCAGTGCGCAGTGGCGAGACTTTGTGCGGGTGCATGAGATCAGCGAAGCCATGCAACGCTCACTGAGACGGCGACGGACGATTGATCTGCACTTCGAGACGGCCTCCGAGCGCAGTCAGTTCAAGACCCAGATGGCCACGGTCGGCTGCTTTGTGCTCGTGTACACATTCTTCGCATCGGTGGCGATGCTCTTCGCGGGAGCCGTGCTCGATCCGCGAGATAAACTGCAACGGACTTCTGAAGCAGCCGACTTCATCCTCACGCGGGACGAATTTGATGCCGCTTCTGATCAACTGACACCACTTGGTGAGCAGCACTTGGAGGAGATCGCGAAGCGCTGGCAGTCGTCTACAGCAGCAGTCGTTATCCTGGAGTCAGACTCGCAGAGTGATCAGCTCGGTGAAGTGTCATCAATGGATCGGAATCGGCTGACCGTTGTGCAGCGTCACTTGTCCGAAAAGGGAGTCCGGCGAGTCGAGGAACGAACAGTCGTCCGTCGACTCGCAGCCGATCGTTTTCGAACACTAATGACCATCGGACGTGTCATCGCCTTTGCACCGTTGGGTGTATTCCTGCTGATGCAATTACTACTGTTCGTATCCCGACCGCCGCGAGTAGTGGGTTCCCACCAGAGTATGCAACCACTCGAGGACTGACGTCAACCTGTATGCAGTAATGAGAAAAGCCCAACTCGTATGGTCAAAAAACGTAGGCGACCTCTTTCGTGGCATTGGTTGCTTCAAATCGAGAGGTCTGTCGTTGCTGGCAGTGCCGCAAAATCCGGCTAAACGAGTGTTTCAGCGAGCGTAGGCTCTTCCAATCAGGCCGAAGACCAGAGACCGCGCATGCCGCAGCGACACCAGCACAGTCGACGTTGAGCCACAGGAGTCACGCAGCACGACGATGGTAGTCACGCAGCAACCCACCCGGACGTTCGTGACAGGCCACGTCGCCAGTCGTCTCTCCTGTGCTTGTGTCCCGAGAGATGAGCTGGTTTCCCAGCCCCTGATGATTCCGCTCGGCATGATAGTGGGCCGCCCATTGGCTCAAGGCACGCCGCAGAGAGCGTTCGCCGAAGAAGATCAGGCGATCCAAGCACTCTGTCTTCATGCTTCTGAACTGGCGTTCCAGATGGGCATTCAAATCGGGTGACCGTGGCGGCAGCAGCACGGGTTTCACTGCCGCATGTTCCTCCAGATACCGCCGCAGCGGCAGGAACTTTGTGTCACGATCCAGGATGAGATGTGTCGTGCCCGCGAGGAAGGCATCGTTGTCACACGTGAG
>JAJDEJ010000294.1 GCA_029259815.1 Planctomycetaceae bacterium
CTCTGGGGCCAAGGAGGATCGCCATGAAGAATTGGCAGAGTCAAGCCCATGTGAAATGGGACTGCAAGTATCACGTTGTGATCGTACCAAAGTATCGACAGAAAGTGTTCTTCGGAAAACGGAGCAAGCAGGTCGGCGAGATTCTTCGGGATCTGTGTCGGCAGAAGGAAATCGGGCTGTTGAAGGGGAACGCTCAGGTGGATCACATCCACAGGTTGCTGAGTATGCCGCCCAAGTATTCGGTGGCCTACACCTTGGGGTTTTTGAAAGGCAAGAGTGCCATACGGATTCATCGTGAGTTGATGAAAACGCGTGGCACATTGTTTGGAAGGAGTTTCTGGTCACGCGGCTATTGTGTGAGCACTGTGGGTCTGGATGAGGCGATGATCCGCCAGTCCATTCAGAACCAAGAGAAACACGAGCGTGACCAGGAACGGGGATTGTTTGACGACTTGGACTAACCATTAACCCAACGGCCCCTTTTAGGGGCCTTCCTCATACCACCGGCTCTGCCGGTGGTTCTGATTCCAATTCCCTGTCGAGAATTGGTGCGGTGGTCCAGCGGCTGGGCGGCATGCTCAAGTACTACTACCGCACTGTCGCTTGATGACCGATTGTCTCCGACCACACGGTTACGGACAGTTTGAGCTGCGCCACAGAGCAGATTCCGGGAATGAGACTTGAGAAATCAACACAACATACACTGCACTGACGACAATCTCGTCACTCCGATTCATTCAACCAATCTCCACCAACACAGTTTCGCACGTCGGTGGATTATTTGACTTTACGAGATCCAAAGGACGTTTCGATTGAGAATATCCTACGGGGTGAAGCACATCAGCTGGCCGTTTTCCAGTGTGACGAACACACGACCCTCGGCGTCGACGGCGGTGCCGCCTTTTACTGCGTCTGCAGGCAGATCTTTTCGCCACAGGTCTGTCCCGTCGGCGATGTTAATCGCCACAAGAAACGGCTTGTCAGGCGTCTTGTCGGCATGTCCGGCTGCCAGTAGGTGATCCTTTGTGACCACAAAGCTGGTGAACCGGCGATTTTCACTATCACGCCAAACATGCTTTGGACGGTTGTCATCCTTGCCCCTGCGACGAAGAAACTCTCGGGCAGCGTCTTTGGTGACACCTTGAACACCCTCCGGCAACGGAGTCTCAAGACCGAGGTTGCCAAACTCGCTGCCTTCGTAACTAGCATCATGGCACAGAGTGTTGCCGTCGGCGCAATTGTGTTCCAGAGACACATATTTTCCGTAAGCTGGATACCACGGATAGAAGGCCGTTCTGTAGTCCGACGTGACCTGATTCCTGGCTTCATTCCTGCACTCCAACGTCTTCAGATCAAAGCGGGCTGTTTCATAGACGCCGCCTCCCAGAAACTGCAGTTCGTCGTCCACGATCATCAGTTCACCCTGCATACTGATGCCGCTGTTGACGGCTTCCGATAGAAGTCCGGACTCATCGTTGCGGGCCTTCAGTTTGCCGGTCACTGCGTCGAGGGCCACTATGTACGTGCCGTCGTAATGGGTGATGCCAGCGGCGGCGTAGACGATGCCATCCTGTACGACGACTCCTCCTGCCACCGGCCACCGTGAGACGAGTTTGCCGAAGACAGGTATCCGCCGGTCCTGAGGAGCGACTCGAAACGTCCACAACAGTCGCCCTGTCATGGCTTCGAATGCGTAGACGCGTCCATCGGCCGAACCGACGAACAGTCGATTATTGGCAACGGCCGGTGGATAATACACGGGGCCATTTGTGTACGATTTCCACTTCTCCTGCCCCTCAGCATCGAACGCCCTGACCACGCCAGTACGGTCAGCCACGAACACATGATTACCCGCAGCAACGGGAGCGGTTGGCAGTTCGTCTTTCACGATGGTGGCTGTCCACGAACGATGGACGGACGATGGCAGCTCGATTCCTGATTCATCCGACCGATCGTTGCCTCCCCGCCAGGCGGCCCAGTCCGCCGCCTTCACCGGAAGCTGAGTCGAGACATTCACGTCCGAATGAACGACCAGTGATTCGTCTTCAACAGCTGTATCGTCGGTCCGCTCGATCGTCTCATCGCCAACGGGTCGCAGACCAATGTTGCCGTACAGCGACAGTTGGCATCCACACATCCACGGTCCCCAATACAGATGACCGTTTGACACGAGCACGCCGTCCTGACAAGGAGGTCGCATCGGAGCAATGTGCTCCGCGCGATTGTCGTCCGTCATCAGACGAACCGTGCCGCCTGTGGCACGAAAGAAGATACTGTCGGCACAACCCGTGGCGCGCGTACACGCTCGACGGGCCGGGAAGCTGGCGAGAATCGTGCCCGTTTCGTAGTCGAATTGATAGCCGCTGGTCTTTTGCGGTCCCGCGGCAAAAATCGCATCGTCTCGCAGGACAAGCTGCAGATTGCCGACATCGTAGGTCCATTGCAGTGAACCGTCGATGGCCGACGCGACCACCGTTTTCTTTCGCTGCGGGCCGGCGAAGAACACCTGTTCGTCACTGCATTTCATGTAGCAAGTCGTGGCGTACCCCGTGATGTAGTGTTGGGCTTTTTCGTTGGGACCAATCGCCTCGAGAAGGTCCTGGTCCGAGTTCTTCCACAGGAGCGCGCCATCGTTCGCATCAATACAGGCGAGAAACTTTTCAGCACAGAAGCAGAAGATCTTCCCGTTCTTCATGCACACCGCTCGCGCATCCAGAAACTCCTCGTCCCGATAGTGCCACAAGATGTCTCCAGTATTTCGGTCGATTGCAACGAGAGTGCGGCCATGCCCAAATGCAGTGCGAGGGTCTGCATAGTCGTGTCCTTTCCACATGCCCCACGGCCAGTGGCCCAGGCCGGGGCGGTTGGAACGCATGGTCTCAACCTTGACTTCCAAATTACCAACCAGCGCATACAGGACATCGTCTTGCAGTGCCATCCACTTCCAAACCGGGCCGTCGCTGATCTCCTCTGGGATCTTGATTTCACGCCGAACTTCTCCAGTGATACCGTCGATCACTTTGCACGATTCATGGTCACCCATGTACAGCGCATCGTCAGCACCGACCATCGTGTTACGATGAATCAGGAAGCCTTCCGACAAAGGCCGCCGCCACTGAATCGTTCCGTTGTAAGCATTGATGCACAGCAGGGTGTTGAGCATCTCATTCTGGTTGGCCTTGTGAGCAATGTGTCCCATCGCCTTGTAGATTCGGCCGCCAGCGACGACGCTTTGTTCCGGCATCGGGCTGAATTTGGGATCGGCAATGAACTGCGTCTGGAAGCTGCCTCGCACGAGTTGGTCCTGCGACTGAGGATTATTATCCGGCCCGTGGTACGGGTGACTCCATTCGTCGGTTCCTTTCGGAATCGGCTTGGAGAGCTGACGATTGCCGATCAGCGCGGTCGCATTCGGGTTCATCACCCGCAGTATTTCGCCCTCAGAAATCTGGTCAGCGACCGACGCATCCACGATGACAGCGTCTGCAACGTTGTGCGACAGATGAATCGAACTCAGATCGCCGGAATCCACAAAGACGCGGCTTCCAAGAAGGCCTGCAGAATCCGCAGCTGTTTGGACTTGGCTTACTAGAACCGGATCTGATGATTGAAAGTAGACCGTCAGTTCACTCTGATTGATGAGCTGAGTGACGACGGTGGCGTCACCGGGGGGCAGTCCCAGCACGGCCACAATCCCACGTTCGCCCTTGACCGCTGACAAAGCATCGTCGACGGAACGATCAGCAGCGACCGCTTGCAGAGCGAGGACACCAAAAGACAAACAGAAGGCCATTCGCCAGGTCTGAGTCATCGTAGAAACTCCCGCTGTTAAGAGGCGTGATCGTCGACTCGGAGGCAGAACAACAGTCCACGCTGGAATGCATCTAGTCGCCCGTGTCCAACCAAGACTGTGCATCAGAGATTGTGGTCGACCGACGGAGGACAATCAATCCGACCGGCCTGAACGGCACGGCAACTCAGCGCATCGTCAGATTGAATTTACGGAATGAGGTCTGGGAATCTGTGGGCGTCTTCGCGGAGCGCTGCAGAGATGCTGCGGATTTTAAGAGCTCCAATCAGCATGATTGAGTCAGGCATTTCCCAACTGGTGCAAGTGCGCGATCACGTCGCGTGTCGGCATCACGTCACCCAAATCAATGTCGATATCGAGCATGTTGACCTCGTGCATGAGTTCGCACCGCTCACCGACCGCCTCCTTGGGGACGATGACTCGAAAGCTATCCGTGGCATCTCGGCAGGTCGCGTAGACGCAGTGGCTGGTGCTAACACCGCACACAATCAATGTGTCCACGCTGAGTGATGTCAGCATCTCATTCAAATTGGTCCCTTTGAATGCTGACGCGTATTTCTTGCGAACGATCTTCTCGGTCGGTCGACGTTCCAGCCGTGGGTCGAGTTGGAACAAGCTGTCTTCCTGACTAAGCGGGACATCCCACTTGAGTTTGATGTTCTGGGGACTTGGTGGGTCAGCGGGATCCCAATCCAGCGACGTGAAGAACACGGGGAGGCCCGCTTGACGGGTCGCTTGTAAGACCTGACATGTCGCGTCAACCACCGAATCGAGATTGCAACCAATCTGCACAGTCTCGTCCAACCAATACCTTGCCAGATCGATCACCAACAACGCCGGTCGCTCGCCGAATCCGACGCGTGCCCCCCAGTTCCGCTTCAGGTAATGGTTGCGTAATTCCTGCAGATGCGCACGAAGTGGCCCACGAAGTTCATCCGGCAGTTTCAAATCGTCTGATCCGAAGGGCAGTGGGGACGGTGTTCGGTCGACCATGTTAGCCTCAAGATGAATGGAGCTTTGGGATATACTCCGAGAGCGATTCCGGATTCCGTGGTCAATCTCAGCAGCTTAATCAGAATCACCTCCTGAAGAGAACTCTGTTATGCTCGCTGTATGAGAGTCGTCATTTGAAAAGACGACGTTAAGAATCGTCCATGAAATCCCGAAATATCATTCCTCGACTCTGTCTCCTCACGTGGAGTTGGCTCACTCAAGCGATCACAGAGCGGCCCAACGTGCTTCTCATCCTTTCCCAGGACTACGGACCCAAACTGGGTTGCTGCGATGATCCCGATGCGCGGACTCCAAGTCTAGATCGGTTGGCTGTGGCGGGCGGGCGATTTGAGAATGCCTTTGTGCCTTATTCCGTCTGTTCACCATCGCGGGCTTGTTTCCGGACAGGACTCTACCCTCACCAAAACGGACAGATCGGTCTGGCGACCCACAAGTTTGCAATGTACGACGCGGACACGCCGAATCTTGCCTCGATCTTGCGAGTGCACGGCTATCGGACGGGGCTGATTGGTAAGCTGCACGTCAATCCTGAAGCCGCATTTCCATTCGACTTTCGTGCGATCCCGAGCGCCAACTTCAAACGGGAGCAATCGGTTGCCGATTACGCCGCCGAAGCTGCCCGATTCTTCAGCGATTCAACGGATTCTCCGTGGTTCCTGTCCGTCAACTTCCCGGACGCACACCTGCCGTTTCTCCGACAGGCCAATGGGCAGCCGACTCACCCGCAGTCGGCCGACGAAGTCATGCCCATGCCGTGGGTCGGAGTGAATTCGCCACGCCTTCGTGAGCAGGTGGCCAATTACTACAACTGTCTCGCCAGACTGGACCACGGTGTCGGCCTGTTGCTTACCGAACTCGATCGAACGGAACACACGGGCAACACGATCGTATTCTACTTCGGCGATCATGGGGCGCAATTCCCGCGAGGAAAGGGCACGGTTTACGAAGGCGCACTGCGTGTGCCGCTCATCGTTCGCTGGCCGCAGGTCGCAGAGCCGGGCCAAGTCCGAGAGGATCTTGTTTCAACAGTCGACCTATTGCCGACAGTTCTGCGTGCTGCCAGGATTGATGTGCCAGGAAACTTACCGGGATACGCGTTGCAGCCGCTGCTGACCGGCTCACAGCCAGCACAGTGGCCGGAGTACATCTTTGGCTTCACGACCGGCTCTTTTCCTCGGGCTTGCTTTGTGCAACATGCGATCCGCGACCAACGGTACAAGCTGATCTCCAGCCCGCGCCCCGGCACGGCCAATCTCGACGCGGGCACGTACCTCGACGAACACCATCAGCACTTTGTCGTTTCCGGCGCCACAGCAGAAGAACAGTCGAGCGCCCCCAATTTCGTCCAAGCCGCCTTCATACGGTGGTCTCATCCGCCGCGATACGAACTCTACGATCTCAAGGAGGATCCCAATGAGTGGTACGATCTGGCCAGTGATCCCGCACACGACGAGGTGAAGACACGACTGACCAAAGCCTTGAGAGACCTACAAGAACGAACGGGAGACCCATTTTTGACCAAACCAATGTCGATGTGTACGTGGAAGAACAACTGGCAAACCGTGATCTTGGCTACCGCCGACAGGACAATTTCCGGTGGTCCTATCTCGACTCGTTTCGGGAGTGGAGGCAAGATCGATAGAAGACCGACACTCTGAGCCTTACTGCCGACGCGTCGCAATGAGGACAACCCGTCAACTTCGAGACAAGAGACCTCGGATCGTGTCTTCCTTTGGACAAACGCCACGGACGATATCCGTTTCCACATCTTGTCGCACGACTGACTTCAGATACGCGGATAGCGAGGCGTTCATGAGGATTCAACACGTTGACGCCTTCGTCATTGACGTGCCACAAAGACACGCGATTTTCCCTTATCAGTCGCGGTACCTGGCCACGTCATCTACCGGTGCGTTGCTGATACGGCTGCAGACTGAAAGCGGTTTGGTGGGCTGGGGAGAGACTCCACAGATTCTTTCCTTCTACGGACAGGAGCCGTTTACCGCCGACGTTGTCGTGTGCCTCCGGCACACCTTGATTGGAAAAGACGCTGGGGCGATCGAGGCAATGTATACGGACTGGGGTTTGGACGGCGGGCGCCTCCAGAGCGCGGTCGAAATGGCCATGTGGGACGTCCTCGGCAAAGCGTGCAGGCAACCATTGTACCGGCTGCTGGGCGGCCCCTATCGCAAACGTATTGATCTGGCCTGTTGCATGGGAATCCAACCTGCCAAGAAGGCTGGCAAAATTGCCCGGGCCTTTTTGCAACAGGGTTATACGACGATCAAGACCAAAGCAGGTCGGTCACCCGAAGAGGATCTCGCAATGGTTCGCGGCATTCGCGATGCCGTTGGCGATCAGATGAAAGTGCGTATTGATCCGAACACGGGTTATTCTCCCGAAGTCTGTCAACAACTCGCAAAGGACCTCGAACCTCTTGAATTGGAATACCTGGAACAGCCGATGCCCGACGAGAACATCACGGATTCTGCGCGAATACGGAAGACGACAACAACTCCGTTGGCTTTGAACGAGTCTGTGACGACTCTGGAACACGTTCGAGAGATTCTGGAACTCCAGGCGGCTGATTTCCTTCTCCCCGATACCTATCAATGCGGTGGCCTTTGGGCGGTGAAGTTGATCGTCGATGTTGCCGCTTCGGCCGGCGTCCCCTGCATCTTCCATTGCGCGCATGACTTTGGCCTCAAGACAGCTGCGATGCTACATGTCGCCGCTTCATCGCCGAACATGCCAATGGCCAATGATTCGACATATTACGGTTTGGAAAGCGACATTCTCACCGAGCCGCTGTCGATTGACCGTGGCTGCATGAAAGTGCCAGATTCGCCAGGGCTTGGTGTGGACGTGGACGTTTCACTGGTGCGGAAGTACTTGGTCAGTGGATCGGCCGGGATTTGATGACCCGCGCTGCTCGTAAGGTCAAATAACTGAACCGTCTCTGTTGACCCCGAAGGTCAAGAACGTCCGCCGACCTGAAAACTCGGTTGTCGACGGCAGTGATCGGCATGGTGCGACTCCGAATTCAGACGCTTGATGTCGCGTGCGGTTGCCCGGATGCTGGCCGATTTCCCGTGCGAAGATCGGCCAAGCCCATGACCATGATCCTGAAACCGTGGCAGATCGCTGTCGTGGTCCTCGCCGGCTGGCTGCATGAACAGCAGCGGCAGATCATCGAATTCCAGAATG
>JAJDEJ010000295.1 GCA_029259815.1 Planctomycetaceae bacterium
CATCTTCACTCGCGATCCTGTCGCAGCCGTTGCCAATGAAACTTCGCACCGGGGATCACGAAAGCGAGTGCACAGGCGATGCCGAAGATCGTCAGGCCGAAGCGAGGAAACAGGGCCATGGGAATGCAAGTTGCGAACAGCACCGCCGCAGGAACATAGAACTCGCCAGAGAGAATCCCGGCCTTCACGACGAACACGGCTCCCGCGAGCAGGGCGAGCACGGGCGAGAGGCTCAGGGGTGCGAGACCGAGCAGAGCCTCGACGCCGTACAACATCGTCGAACAGGCCATGCTCGCTGCCCAGACATGGGCGATCTGTCGCTCGACGAACGTCACCGGTCCGGATCGTCGCCGCAGATTCCAGAAGATGGCCGCCCATGTGCCCAGACCGACTGTCCACAACAAGAGATACGGGATGCGGGAGGTCACTCCCTGCCATTGAATGATGTTCGTCACCACACAGAGCACCAACAAGACCAGAGCGTGCCACATCCAAAGTAAGCCCCAGTTGTGCATCACACTCACATGATGCGTCGGCCGAAAGGCGCGGCTGAGGATTTGTGAGAAGTGAGACGACCGGGCAGCAATCGGTTCACCCGAGAGGAACGCCTCCAGATCATCCGCCATCGCGTCTGCAGATTCGTATCGCAGGTCCGCCGGCTTTTGCAGCGCCTTCAGGGCGATCATTTCCAAGTCGGCGTCTGCCTTCGGGTTGATGACTCGCGGCAAGGGCGGGTCCTGCTCGAGGACCATCAGCACTGTATCGACGGGAGACGCTGCCTGGAACGGCGCGCGGCCTGTGAGCATGGCGTAGAGCACTGCGCCCAGACTGTAGACGTCTGTCGTCGAATTCACCTCACCACGGAAACCGACCGCCTGTTCCGGAGCCATGTAACCGGGCGTGCCGAGAATGGCACCGCTTTGTGTCAGGGCAGTCAACGACGCAGGGACATCAGCAACGACTCTGGACGGTTCCTTGTTGCCAAACGATTCTGACGGCTGACGGCTGATAGCAGCTGGCTCAGTCGGTGTGACACGCTTCGCAAGACCGAAGTCGGTCACATACGGGCGACCATCGAGGTCAATCAGCACATTCGACGGTTTAAGATCACGGTGAAGCACGCCCTGTCGATGGGCATGGGCGATTGCGCGACACACAGGGACAAGGATGTCGGCTGCCTCCTTCGGCGGCAGGGGGCCGTCCACGAGTCGTTGCGAAAGGGTCACTCCCTCCACGTATTGCATACTGAAGTAAGGTTGGCCCTCAAGTTCGCCCACGTCATACACGCGGACAATGTGTGGGTGCTCCAGCCGGGCGACCGCTTCGGCTTCTGCGCGAAAGCGTGCGAGATCAGCGGGCGTTGCTAACTCTCCTCGCAAGATCATCTTGACGGCGACTGTCCGGTTCAGACTTACCTGATGCGCCCGATAGACGACCCCCATGCCGCCGCGTCCCAACTCAGCAAGGAGTTCAAAGTCGCCGACCGTGCGAGGTTGCGTGAGGGCACTGACGGAGGACACGCCTTCGCTCGGCACAGACGTCGAGCGGAGGCCGCCAGGGTGCTCCCACGGGCTTGCCAGACCCTCAGCGACCATCATCGTCGCCCACAGTTCGCGAATCTCAGACTCCCACTCCGGATACTTGAGACAGGCCGACGGGATGTCGACAACTTGCCCGGTCCGAGCCTGCTTGAGGAGCTGTTCCAACAGACTGGCAATCAGCTCGTCCGAGTCTTGAGTCGGCACATTTGCAGCCAAATCGGCAGGCTCGTGGCCGAGGTGATCTGCCATGTGTTTTGGCTCAGTGAAAATGACGAAATGGGGCGTGACTGTGTGGAGGTCAGCAGGCATCATTTATTATCAGATGTCGCACGAGATGACGCCAGTGGTGGAGTTGCTGACTCGGTGGGAATCCGTGTTCGAGGTTGAAATCTCTGCTTAAGGGTTGGCAAACACATCCCCCCGGGTGAGAATTCATGTCAGACACTTTCCTTGTTGAGAAACTTCCATGGATTCCCGAGCCGATAATTCCGGCGGCTCTTTGATTGAGTCCGAGACAGAGCTCACTCTGGATGGTTCGACGTTGGCGACGACACCTCCGCGGTCGCCGTCCTTCTTCCTGCCGGAGTCGTTGACGGTCATCGTGCCTGTGTTCAACGAGGCTGAATACTTCCCCCAACTCATCAAGCACGTTGAACGGTACCTCGAGCGGCCGTTTCGATTGCTGTTGGTTTACGATGCCGATCGCGACACGACGGTGCGTCTCGCCCGTGAATTCGCTAGAACGCGGCCATGGTTGGAACTCGTTCGTAACGAACGTGTTGGGCTTGCCCATGCCTTGCGGACCGGGTTCTCGGTTGCTTCGACCGGCCCGGTATTGGTGGTGGCTGATGATGGCGCGGATGATTTACACAATGTCTCAGAGATGCGGCGTCTGTATGCGGCCGGATGTCGTTTGGTCTGTGCCTCACGCTACGCGTCGGGAGGCGGCCAGAGGGGAGGACCGGTCCTGCGTCGCTGGTTGAGCCGCCGGGCCTCACGACTGCTCCAACGATTCGCCACAATGCCGATCAGCGATGCCACCAACAGCTTTCGACTCTACGATGCGGCGATCGTGAATCACGTCGGCATTGAAAGCCGCCACGGATGCACCGTCGCCCTCGAACTGACCGCGAAGTTCGCAGCACGTGGCGAGCCGATGGCAGAGGTGCCGACGACCCGCACGGCCGATCATCACGCTCCGTCGCGGTTGAGTCTGCTCAAGCGGATACGGTTCTCTTGGGAGTGGTTCCTGTACGCAATTCATCATTGCCGAAAACTAAAGCGAAAGCAGGCGATCATCCCGGAGAGTCCTCAGTCGACGCGCGTGTGACCTGCGAGGTCCTCGTGAAGTGCGGCGGCTGGAGGGGCGTCTCACCTGACTCCTCTTGCGGCAATAATGACGCCGGCACATTGGATGGCTCGTCGTTCACACGTCTGACGTCCGCTCCGAGTTGTCGGAGTTTGTCCTCCAGCCGTTCGTAGCCGCGATCCAGATGATAGATTCGACGGACGACCGACTCGCCGTCAGCGGCGAGTGCTGCGAGGATGAGAGCCGCACTGGCTCGCAAGTCCGACGCCATCACACTCGCGCCACTCAGTTGTGATGAACTGCTGACGATCGAATTGTTGCCTTCGCGACGGATTTGTGCCCCCATTCGCAAGAGTTCGGAGACATGCATGAAGCGGTCCGGGAAGACCTTGTCGGTCACGATGCTGATGCCTGGGACGGTGGAGAGCAGGGCGGTCAGTTGCGCCTGCACATCGGTCGGGATACCGGGGTAGGGCAGTGCGATGCAATCTGTCGGGCTGAGCTCTTGCAGACATCGTACGCGCATCCGCTGTCCGTCGACGTCGATCGTCACGCCGATCTCACGCAGCTTCTCGATGACGGCTGTCATGTGATCGGCCCGCACGGAATCTAGCGTGATGTCTCCGCCAGTGATTGCTGCTGCCATCATCAGGGTTGCTGCTTCAATCCGGTCCGGGATGACTGTGTGTTCGGTGCCGGTCAGCCGCTCAACTCCCGCAATGCGTAGAAAGGGTGTGCCCAGTCCGGAGATATTTGCTCCCATGGAATTGAGGAAGTGTCCAAGGTCGACCACTTCCGGCTCACAGGCAGCCGCTTCGATGGTCGTTGTGCCCTCCGCGAAGACGGCGGCAGACATGACATTGCAAGTTCCAGTGACAGTGCTGCCAAACGGTCCGCCCAGATAGACATCCGCACCCTTGAGTCGCTCTGCCTCTGCGACGACGTACCCGCGTTCCACGCGAATGTCCGCTCCCAGTGCAGCGAGCCCTTTGAGATGCAGGTCGATGGGACGGTGTCCGATATTACATCCGCCGGGGAGTGAGACGCAGGCTCGTTTGCGTCGTCCCAACAGCGGACCGAGCACACAGATGCTCGCCCGCATCCGCCGGACTTGCTCGTACTCCGCGACGAACGGGGAGTCGTTACTCGTTGAGAGTACGAGGTCTCCGTTCTTGTCACGCGTGACTGACATGCCGAGTTCTCTCAGGAGTGTCGACAAGGTACGAACATCGACGAGGTCCGGCACGTTTCGCAGTCGACAGGGACCGTCCACCGCCAGACTCGCCGCCATGATGGGCAGGGCCGCGTTCTTGGCTCCGCTGACGGTCACCTCACCCGCCAGTGCACGCCCGCCGCGAATGATGAACATGTCCATCCGTGGAGTCCTCTGGTCCTAGGGAAGCCGTCTCGCCCGAACGGCTCGCGACTGTTGCGACGTGTCACGCAAGATGGTGACTTCTTCAAATTGTCCGGACTGATCGAACAGACCGGTAATCGCATCGGTTTGTTCGGGACTGAATTCGATCAACAGCGTTCCGCCTGGTCGCAAATGTTGAGGGGCCGCTTCAATGATGCGGCGGATAACAGCCAAGCCGTCACCGCCTGCGAAGAGTGCATCATGTGGTTCGTGTCGGACGACATCCGGGTCCAACCCGGTCTGATCGTCAGTGGCGACGTAGGGGGGGTTGCTGACGATCATGTCAAACGTGTCAGTCGCAGACAACGGTGCAAACAGGTCACCCCGTTGAAACGTCATGCGATCTTCAACCTGGTGACGAGCCGCGTTGCGGCGAGCCACTGCGAGTGCCGCTTCACTGACATCGATGGCCGTCACACTCGTCGTCGGGGCATGGCACGCGATCGCCACAGCGATGCAGCCGGACCCGGTTCCGACATCCACGACTTTGGGAGCCGTGACTCCTCTGAGGAACTCCAGTGCCTCCATCACCAGCATTTCGGTTTCAGGCCGCGGAATAAGAACGTCGCTGTTGACTTCAAAATCGAGACTGAAAAATTCGCGATGACCGACGAGATAAGCGACCGGTTCCAAATTGGCACGTCGTTTAACGAGTGCCCGCATCCGACCGCGTACGTCTTCGCTGAGCTCATCATCGAAGTGAGTGTAGAGTTGGATGCGGGGGCATCCTCGGGCGTGAGCAAGCAGGATCTCTGCCTCCAGACGAGGCGACTCACTGCCATGTTCAGTCAAGTAGCCGGTCGTCCACTCCAGAACTCGGCGAATCGTCCACTGGTCAGCGGGGGTGAGGGGATTCGCGGTCAAGGAGGGCTCCCAGCGTCAGGCAGCGTGCGGACATCCGTTCCGACGGAGATACTCATCACAGGATAGTCACAATGACCCCGGTGACAATCCCGAACAGAAACCAGATGCCGGTTGCTGTCACGCGGCCGGCAGAGATTGACACGCCCGCCATCAGCCAGCAAAGGCCACTCACCAGCCCGACCCAGGCAGCCGGCAGATTGGTCGGATCAACGGGGAGACCTCCCGGGGCCGCTTCGACTTCGCCAGCGAGGATCCGCATCAGAGCGGTCGCTGCAGCGATACAGCCGGCAACGATGCAGATGATGCCGAGTGAGAATCGCGTCGCCGGGTGCACATAGTCCGGCAACTGTGCGATTTCCTCCTCGTCCGGGTATTTCATTTCTGCCCAGGGAGACTCATACGGATCACGTGTTGGTTGACTCATGGTTAAAAAATCCGAAGCAAATGTCTCACGATCGTTTGTGACGAGGCATCGAAGAGTGCTTTCAATCGTTAGTTGGAGGCTCGTCATTGCCGCGGAGTCGCTCTTGACGATCGAATTCGAGCAGTTCACGGACGAGTTCTTCGAGGTTCCCCTGCATCACCTGATCGAGCTTGTACAGGGTCAGCCCAATGCGGTGATCGGTCACTCGTCCCTGGGGGAAGTTGTAAGTACGGATGCGTTCGCTGCGGTCGCCCGAGCCGATGAGCGTACGCCTCGCCTCGGCACGCTCATCGGCAGCGGCCTGTTGTTTCTTCTCAAGCACACGGCTGCGGAGGACACGCATGGCCTTGTCGCGGTTCTTGTGTTGGCTTTTCTCGTCCTGACATTTGACCACGGTCCCCGTTGGCAAGTGTGTGATGCGGACTGCTGATTCTGTCTTGTTGACCTTCTGACCGCCCGGTCCGCTGGCTCGCATCGTGTCGATCTGCAGCTCCTCCGACTTGATGTTGATCTCGACGGCACTCGCCTCGGGCATCACGGCGACTGTCGCCAGCGAGGTGTGTGTGCGGCCTTGTGACTCTGTCTCCGGCACACGTTGCACTCGGTGTCCGCCACTTTCGAACTGCAACTCGTGAAACGCACCTTCGCCGGTGACGGAGAACGTGATCTCCTTAAAGCCGCCCATGTCGGAGGCGGATGAGTCCATGACTTCGAGCTTCCAGCCGCGCGTCTCAACCCAGTGCGAGTACATGTTGAACAGATCGCCGACGAAGATTCCCGCTTCATCGCCGCCCGCGCCTGCGCGGATCTCCATGATCAGTCCGCCACGTGTGATTGAGTCGCCAGCGGTCGCGAGGTCTTCCAGTTCTTCTTTCAAGACGTCGAACTTCGACTGCAACTCATCGAGTTCGGCTTGAGCGTATTCGCGGGTTTCCTCGTCAGTCTCACCCTCGAGCATCTCTCTCGCGCTGGTGATCTCGGAATCCAACCGATGAGACTCGCGGACCGACTCAGCGATCTTCTTGAGACCGCCGTATTCGCGTGTCACTTCGAGAAGCTTGTCCGTATTGGCGAGCACCTCCGGATCCTGAAGCTGCTGCTCCAGTTCGAGGAATCGCTGATACTTCGTTTCCAAGCTCGGAAACATGACAGGTGCGCCAGAGGATGTAGGGTGGGCTGAGCCCACCGGACAACAATTAGTGGGCTGAGCCCATCCTACGCCTCAAGCATGGCTAACTCTCGCCGCCCTCTTTCTTGCCCCAGTTGTACTTTTTCTGGAACTTCTCAACCCGACCGGCCGTGTCGACGTACTTCATTTTGCCGGTGTAGAAAGGGTGTGACGCGGAGCTGATGTCGACGGGGATCAATGGGTACTCGTTCCCGTCCTCCCACTGAATCGTCTCTTTCGAGGTCATCGTGGACCGCGTGAGGAACTTGAAGTCTGCCCCGCGATCGAAGAAGACCACCGGGTGATAGTCAGGATGAATGCCGTCTTTCATGGGTCCGTGTCCGCAGCAAAATGGCGTCGTGTTTTCAGATCAGACCGAGTAGTGTAGCGCTCCAACTTGCGAAGAACAAGAGCATCGCGAACCCATTTTGACGCTGATTGTCGAGGGATGGTATGATTTTGAGAGTCTTCCGACGTACGCGAGTAAGGTTCCATGTCAGTCACGACCGCACAGCTTGACCACTTTCACGCATTTGCCTTGGAGAGGGTGGGCAATGGAGGGGTGAACTCTCTGGAAGAGCTTGTCGCCATGTGGCAGGCTGAGGCGGCCAGTTCCGAGGAGCTCCGGGAGAGCCTTCAGGCACTGAACGAAGGCCTCGAAGACGCAGAGGCCGGACGGTTTCGGCCTGCGAGTGAGGTTTTCCAGGACTTGGCTAAACGCTATGACGCGGATCTGTCACAATGACGTTTCAAGTCGTTGTCACGGCAAGGGCTGAGCACGATCTGATGTCCATCGGGGATTGGCTCCACGAACGATCGCCCGAAGGGGCACAGAGTTGGACCACGGCAGCATGGGAAGCCATTGACGGACTGGGGACAAAAGCACGTTACTGTCCACTTGCTTCCGAGGACGCGCATTCCGATCGTGAAGTTCGCAATGTTCTGTTTCACACTCGCCGTGGTCGAGTCTACCGGGCAGTCTTTATCATCGAGGACGACCTGGTCGTGGTGACTCATCTCCGTGGACCAAGACAGGACGTCCTTTCCGCATCCGACCTGGAAGACACTCTCGATTGAATCTCATGATCTTTGTCCTCGATAACTACGATTCCTTCACTTACAACCTCGTCCAGCGGTTGGGGGAGATTGATGGCACGTTGGCGATCGAGGTCGGACGGAACGATCAGGTGACCATCGACCAGATCGAGGCGATGCAGCCGGAGCGGATCATTGTCTCGCCCGGACCCTGCACGCCGTCCGAGGCAGGGCTGTCGAAGGAGATTATCGCACACTTTGGTCCCAAACTGCCCGTGCTGGGGGTCTGTCTGGGACATCAGTGCATCTCAGAGGTGTACGGGGCAGACGTAGTGCGAGCCGAGCGGCTGATGCACGGCAAGACGTCCATGGTCGAACACGATGGCGAGGGCGTCTTCGCCGGACTGCCCAATCCGTTCGAGGCGACGCGGTATCACAGTTTGATCGTCCCTGACGGTTCGCTGCCAGAAGAGTTGATCCCATGTGCGTGGGTGCGGGACGAAGGACGCGAACCCGAGTTAATGGCCGTCCGGCATCGTGAGTACCCGGTCTATGGTGTGCAGTTTCATCCGGAGAGTTTCCTGTGCGACTCAGGGGTGACACTGCTGGAGAATTTCCTGCGATTGCCATCAAACGTCACAACGCCAATGTGATTCATCGTTTCGCACGCTCATCGGACATCATTCGGTCGTGCTAATCCGCAAGCGATGAGGGGAGTCATCCGTGTTATCCGTTGATGAGGCGATTGCCGCGATTCTAGGCGAGGTCGAACCGCGACCTGTGGTCAATGCGCCGCTGGACGACGCGCGGGGACTCGTGCTCGCGGCGGACATTGCGAGCGACGTCGATTCGCCGCCGTTCGACAAGTCACAGATGGACGGCTTTGCAGTCCGTGCCGGTGACGTTGCGGATGCACCAACAACACTGAGCATCATTGAGGAGGTAACGGCTGGGAACGTGCCGCAGTGTCCGGTCGAGACGGGACAGGCGACTCGCATCATGACCGGGGCACCGATGCCTGGCGGGGCGGATGCGGTCGTGCCGATTGAGCAGTGCGACTTCACCGACAATGGAGACACGGTCACGGTGCGGACATCACCACAAGTGGGGGCGTTTGTGATTCGGCAGGGTGCCGCGATGTCGAAGGGTGAATCTGTCCTCACGGCGGGGATTTGTCTGTCGGCGTCGTCAATTGGGCTGCTCGCAGAATCGGGGCGTGCAGAGGTGTCAGTGTTCGCTCGACCGAGTGTGGGCATCCTTGCGACTGGGGACGAATTGGTCCCCATCGATCAGAAACCCGGACCGGGGCAGATCCGGAACTCGAACCAGACGATGCTCGTTGCCCAAGTTGCCAATGCGGGGGCGACACCACGACCACTCGGAATCGCCCGTGATGAGCGAGGACATCTGAGACACAAGATTGCCGAGGGTCTGGAGTGCGACGTACTCTGCCTCTCGGGGGGAGTCTCGGCAGGCAAGCTGGACCTTGTGCCGTCGGAATTGGAGGCGGCGGGCGTGCGGCAGGTGTTTCATAAGGTGAATGTGAAGCCGGGTAAACCGGTCTGGTTTGGTCGACTGGACGCTGAGCGAGCCCCCGACGGACGTCCTCGCTGGATATTCGGGTTGCCCGGAAATCCAGTCAGCAGTATGGTTTGCTTCGAGTTGTTCGTCCGCACAGCTCTGCGAAGACTAATGGGAATCGACCCCGCAGAGCCACAAGCGGTAACAGCTCGACTTGAGACTCCCCACACGTCCCGCGGAGATCGACCGACTTACTTCCCGGCCTGTCTCCATTGGACGGAAACCGGTGCCCGCGTCATGCCGGTCGACTGGCAGGGGTCATTCGACCTGCGGTCGACAGCGGACGCCAACGCGATGATCCTGTTCCCCGCCGGAGACAATCATTACACAGCAGGCGATCGGATCGAAGTCATCGAGTGGTGAACAACTCTCGAACACTTCGGGCTGAGCCTTGGATTTGAAGATGTCAGTGTGACAGACAGATGGGGAACACTAATAACCACTAATCTTCACTAATTGCCGAATGGTGTCCGATCGCTCTTCAGCAATTAGTGTTTATTAGTGGAGATTAGTGTTCCAAAGAAAAAGTCTCGACTCAAGTTCGTCGGCCCGCAGTGACTTTCGTTCGCAACTGTTCCAAGGATGGAACTCAATGACAACAACGCTGATGGAAACACGTGTGGCTCGTCCTTCGATCAAGTCGAGCCGACCCGAGCGGTCGGTGCATGACATCATTGGAGAAGGGCGGTTGGCTCCCGCTGTGAGTCGTGGAGCATGGGGACTGTCACTGCTGACAGCCGTGTTGTGCTGGGCCTCGTTCACGCCCTTGGACTGGGGACCGCTGGGCTGGGTCTGTCTCGTGCCTGTGCTGTTGTTGGTGCGGATCGAACGCAAGACCCGCTTGATGTACACAGCTCTGACGGTCACCAGCTTGCTCGGTTGGGTGGCGACGTTGCAGTGGATGCGGTTGGGAGATCCGGCGATGGTCCCTGCGTGGATCGCTCTCTCTGCTTACCTGTCACTTTACCTTCCGATATTCATTGGATTGTCTCGTGTGGCCGTGCACCGATTGCGACTGCCGCTCATGCTCGCTGCGCCGGTCGTGTGGACCGGGCTGGAGTTCCTGCGTGCCCATCTGATGACCGGATTCCCCTGGTACTTCATCGGTCACACACAGCATCACTGGGTTGAAGTGATTCAGATCGCAGACGTGTTGGGCACGTATGGCGTGAGCTTTCTGCTGCTGCTGACGTCAGCGGCGATCGCCGGTCTCGTGCCGCCGCACTGGCTGGCGAAGCTTCGACTTCTGTCCACCGACGACAATCGCACTCCGGAGCGGTATGCAGTGACCTTCTTCCAACAGCGGAAGCAAATCGTCACCTGCCTCTGTCTGCTGACTGCGACTCTGACGTACGGCTTTGTCAGGCGAGCACAGGCTGATTTCACCGCGGGACCACGGGTGGCTTTAATCCAAGGCAATTTCACGACGTCTCTCAAACACGATCCCGCACAATGGAAACAGATTTTCGGTGTCCATCGTTATCTCGCTTGGAAGGCGGTGAAGCATCAGCCCGATCTGGTTGTCTGGCCAGAGACCATGTTTCGCGATCGACTCTTCGTGCATGCTGCAGGCATGACAGGCCAACAACTTGAGGATGTGCACCCACAAATCCCTCTCGACGCATGGCACACTCAGCGGGTTTCCGACATGCTGCTTGATCTCGCCGAAGAAGCGAACGCAGCGTCCATCATTGGACTGGATGTCATTGAAGCGAATCCGGGCTCACTCTCACATTACAACTCGGCTGCCTTCATTGTCCCGGAAGTGGGTATCACCTCCCGTTACGACAAGGTGCATCGTGTGCCTTTCGGCGAGTACATTCCCCTGCGGGAGACGTTGCCCTGGATTCACAAGCTCACCCCGTTCGGCGACAACTTCGGTATTCAGGCGGGAGAGTCGATGAAGTTCTTCGACGATGGCGAGTGGCGATACGCGCCGCTGATCTGTTTCGAGGACACGGTGCCGCACCTCGTAAGGCAAGTCGTCGAAGTCTCCGGCCGCAACGGTCAACCGGCAGATGTACTCGTTAATCTTACCAACGACGGCTGGTTCCACGGGTCGAGTGAACTCGATCAGCATCTGATCACGGCGAGGTTCCGCACGATCGAAACCCGCACGCCGATGGTGCGAGCGGTCAACACGGGCATCTCAGCGATCATCGATGGCGACGGACTCGTTGTGGAGCCCGAGGTGTTCATTGAACCTGAGGCATTGATGGAACTCGATGGTTCGTACGATGGCGAGCCGCGCACATCAATGCGAGATCCGGAGACCGGCGAGTTCCACAAGCAGCTCAACTGTGCGATGGTCGGAGCCGTGCCGCTCGATCCGCGCGGCAGCCTCTACGTCCGCTGGGGTGACTGGTTCGCGTCGGTGTGTGCGGCGTGTTGTCTCGCACTTGTGGTCGCTGGCTTCACGCTCAAGCCGAAGCCAGTTGTCGCAGAGTAGCCGTCACGCTCCAAGCGTGTCCGTGTTTCGTAGGACGGATTTCCAAATCCGTCCATTCCCTCGTCCCTTGCCCGTCATCGCCGTTTTGAAGGTGTTTTGGACGGACTTGGAAGTCCGTCCTACGGTGTGTGTCCGCTCTTCAAGAACTGACAGCCTTTCCGCGTGATGAGCGGATGATGTTTGGGAACGAGGGCATCACACGTTGAAGCGGACCACGATCTCGTCACCATCCTGGACGATGTAATCCTTGCCTTCCGTGCGGTGCAGGCCGGCCGCTTTGACCTCGCGCTCGGAACCGAGTCGCAACAGGTCTGCGACTTGCATCACCTCGGCGCGGATGAACCCACGGGCAAGGTCCGAGTGAATGCTGCCGGCCGCTTCGACGGCGTCTGATCCTTCTTTGAGGAGCCACGCATGCACCTCCTTCTCATCACAGGTGTAGAAGGTGATCATGGTCGTCAGTTCGAAGATGGCTCGCAGGACTCGTTCACGTGAAGGCTCGCCGAGTCCCATCTCCTCAGCGAATATTTCTCGCTCTTCGTCATCAAGCTGCGCGACTTCGAGTTCCAGTCCGAGCGGCGCTGCAATGACAAGCAGTCCGCGTTCCTCGATCTTGGAGACGGTGTCCGCGTCGACATCTGCATCCGCTGTGTTGAGCAAGACGAGGTGTTGCTTGCGCGAGAGCAGCGAGAATGACCGCGTCGCCTGCTTTTGGATCTCTGAGAACTCCATCTCGTGCAGCGTCTCTCCCTCTGAGAGCCGGGCTTCGATCGGTTGCAGGCTCTCCAATTCGGCCTTGAGTTCGTCCCGGTTAGGGAGCGGCTTGGTGACGTCTTTCTTGAGACGTTCGATACGGTTGGACACAACCTGCAGGTCCGCCAGCACAAGATCGGTCACAAAGGCATCAACTTCTGAGACGGCATTCCCTCCGGCGAATGCACCGACCACGTGCACGAGTGCAGTCGACTCGCGAATCACGCCCAGTCGTTGGGCGTTGGTGCCTTGATCGTCACGGCTGAGTCCGGGCGTATCGAACAGCTCGATGCGGGCGGGTGTCTCCTTCTTGGGGTGATAGAGTTCGACCAGCTTGTCGAAGCGCTCATCCGGGACGATCGCGATGCCGACTTGTCCCGTGTGCGCCTTCGAGACGTCCGGCTGCACTCCGGTCAACAACTCGAAGACCGTACTTTTGCCGGTCCCCTGATAGCCTACGATGCCGATCCGCATGGAATCCCTTGGGGTGAATGTCGAATATCGAAATCAGAATGACGAAGGAAGCTCGAACGACGGAATGCCGGGGAGGATGATAGGGAGTGAAGTACCGCGTGGCGACCCCGTCAGATTTCACTGTTTCGGACTTTGGTTCTTCGGATTTCCTTCGTCATTCTGATTTCGACATTCGAGTTCCGTCCCTCAGTCGTAATCGCTACCAAACATCCGTGAGTACAGGCCGTCCAACCCGAACCAGCGACCGGTGGGGATGAACGCGATCGCCAGCAGCGCAAGGGCTTCAATCACGTTCTTGTTCACAAACAATGAATGCTCCGGACCTGGAGCTTCAGGCACGCCGGGGAACGGGGGCATCGCGAGGTAGAACATCATCAGCATGCCCGCCCCGGCGATCGCGGCGAGGGGGGTGAACAAGCCCACAATCAACAGCCCGCCGAGAATCAACAGCGACCAGATGGTCATGCGGTTAATCTTCTGGACAGGCTCATTCTCCCAGTCCAGTTCACCAATGGCGAGTTGATCGGGCGTCAGAAGTTCCCACGCTTCAGTTTGTAACTGCTGTTCGAGTCCAATGACGGGTTGCACGAGCTTGACTCGCTTCTCTTGAATCACCTGCCACACTTTGGCCAGATGATCGAACTGGTAGTCGGTCGTTGCCTCGGCCAGTTGTGCCTCGTAGTCGGCGAGCATGTCGCGATAGCGTTGAATCTCGCCGTACTTGAGCAGATCTGTCGACCCGTCGTCTGTGAGGACCGTGCCCATCTCAGGCACGTAAACGGTTGTGTCTTCCCTGCGAACAGCCGTCGCGCCGAGTCGATCCGGGTCGCCGAGCAAGAGTGCCTTCAAACGTTGGCGATAACTCAGCCGCTGCGAGCGCACGCCGAGATTCTCGACGGCAGCAAAGTACTCTCGATCCAACTCGCTGCCTCCGACGATCTCGCCGCCGGCCTCTCGCGAGGCATCCACGTAGGCTTTGAGTTCGTCGATCTCGGACGACTTGAGTGGGGTCGTCGGATCGGCGAGGAGCAGTTTCCGCTCGGCATCGTACGACACGATCTTCGCCAGCCGTTTGTCTGTACTGGTTTGCGGATCATTCAGTGGCACGCTCTCCGGGAGGGCGCTCAACTTCGCAGCATGATTGGTCGGCCCGTCCACGAGATTGTTCAACCGTGCGACCTGCTCGTCGCTGAGTCCATAGTGCTGCGTGAACTGCTGCCGCCAACTGTCCCATCGTTCGCTGACGAGTTCGAAGTCCAACCAGTTGAGATCGTCCGGATCGCCCGTCATCTCACGGAAATGACTTCGCAATGGGCCCTGAGAGTTCTTCAGATACCCTTCCGCCGTCCATGGTTTGGGCGTGCTGAGGGTCCGGTACTTCCACATCCCTTCGTACAGGAACTGCCAACCGATGGAGATGCGCAGCAGTACCAACAACAGGACGGCAACAATCGAAACGTGACGCAAATCTCTCACGGACGCATCCTTGAGCGGTTGATGTGGCCAAAGCCCACGGGCTACGCCCCGTGGGTCGATCGGTCAACAAAGAACAGACGATCACTCGGAATGTTCACCACCACCGGCTCCAATGTGGGACCGCCTTGCGGGTGAGGAACGAGAATCGCACCGATCTCCGGTCGATTATGGCAATACTCACGAGCCTTTTCGAGTCCCATGACATAGAAAGCCGTCGAGAGGGCATCCGCCTCCGCCGCCTTCGGAGCGAGGACCGTCACCGAGAGCAGTCCTTCCGCCGGCCACCCGGTCCGTGGATCGAGAATGTGCCCGTAGCGTCGTCCCTCGTGCCGGAAGTGTTGAATGTTCGAACCACTCGTGGACATGGCCCGATCTTCCAGCAGCAGCGTTGCATACCGTTTCTCGGTGAATAGCGGGTTCTTGATACCCACCGGCCACCCGCCCTGTCCGTGATGATCACCCACCGCCCGCAAACTGCTGTGCCCGCCATGCACCAGAAAGTCGTCGATCCCCTCCTGCATCAGGTGGTCCGCCACCCGGTCGATCGCATACCCCTTGCCGATCGCCCCCAGATCGAACCCGAACCCCTTCGCCGCGAACGACACGGTCTCAGCATCATCATCGAACGTCACCCGTCCGATACCGACGAGATTCATCGTTTCGCACACCTCGTCCTCGCTCGGCACCCGCCCTTCATCGCGGCATGTCTTCCATAACTGAATCAACGGACCGGACGTCGGATCAAATGCCCCGTCGGTTGTCTCGCTTAACGCCAGACACTCTTTGAGCAGTTGATACAACCCACTCTCGACCGGCTGCGGTGACTCATGTGCCGCGAAGTTGATCCGCTGCAACTCGCTGTCATCCCGGTAGACCGTCATTTGGTCTTCCAGTTGATGGATGATATCGAGTGCATCACTAGCCGTCATGACCTGCCGCGGCGGCCCGGGATTCATGATCACCGACCACGCGCACGCCATCGCCCGTGTCTCGAGCCGAATCGTGTCATGGCCCACCGGTTCTGGTTGATGTTCGCCCGCATCGACCAGAGCGTCCGCGAGCACATCCCCCGCCGCCTCAACCTGCTGCCGCACAGCACGTCCGGTGAGGAAGTCACGCCGGTTGGGTGTGAGAGGGGGATTACTCATATCCCCATTATGGCAGACAAACCCACCCAAGCCCACGGGTTAAACCCCGTGGGTATCGCCGATGAAGTGTTGCACCAGACCCACGGGGCGTGGCCCGTGGGCTTGGGATACTCACTTCAACCCGTTGAACAGGATCTGTGTCCCGTCCTTGCCAGCCACGACAATGTCCGTATCGCCGTCGCCATCGATGTCCGCTGTGCGTATCTGCAGACCGATGCCGACGTGTCCGTCCTCAATGATGTGACGCTCGTACATGTCCTTCTCGGCGTTCCACACGTAATAGCAGACGAGGGGCGGTTCATTCCCGCCGGGGTCGCCCCCGTTGTGGGCTCGCACACGCTTGCCGGTGATCAATTCATCCTGGCCGTCCCCATCAAGATCTGCGAACTCCACCGCATGCGGCTGCGAGAACGAGTCATCGATGACCTGCTCCTCGAATCGCAATTTGCCATCCTCACCCGCACCGCGTCCGCGCCACAGCAGCAACCCATAATCGTGCCCCTTCCCCCAGACGAGATCGTTTGTGCCGTCACCATCGACGTCCCGCACGAGCATGGGGCAACTGGCGTGCAATTCCCAGTCGGCATGATACGCCCACGGCTCAGTCAACGGATCACCCTCGGGTCGCTCGTGCCAGCCATTACCGACGAGAATATCCTCACGGCCATCATTGTTGATGTCGCCGAACCCCATCCCGTGTCCGTTGCCCTTTTCGCCGATGAGATGCCGTTCGAGTTTCGCCTCGCCCCCGCTCGTCAGCGTCCAGACATAGAGTGGATTGTCCTTGTTCCAAGAGTCACTGATCCACTCCGGCTTGCCGTCGCCGTTGAAGTCCCTCAAATAGCTCGCCTCGTTCTGTGACAGCCCCGTGTCGACGAGTTCGTGCTGCTGCCACAACTGGCCGAGCTTGAGCCCCTCCGCTCCCGGGTTCTGATACCAGTGCACCTTCGTGGGCACAAACATCCCCGCGATCACATCGACCCAGCCGTCCCCGTTAACGTCATACGTGAAGTCGCCATTGGACTCGACGTACCCGTTCCAGTCATTGATCTGCCGCACAGGCCGCGCCACCCACTCCCCATTGCGAAACCAGTTCCGCCCCGCAATGACATCCAACTTGCCATCATTGTCCACATCCGCGATGTCACACCCCTCGTTGGCATCCACGGTGAGGAGTCTGACCGCGAAAGGCACGGGGTGATCTGCGGATGCAACGGTCGTGGTTGCGATACAAAGCAAGATTGCGAAATAAGATCGGGTCATGGTCGTTGCTCATGTCCTGCTGAATCTTGTGTTGTCTTCGTTCGACGCCAGAGTTCGAGTTTTTGATGAAGCCTTTCGAGAATCTCTCTCGCAGGTCTTTCATCGACTATTCCTGACGTCACCGCTTCCAGACGGCGGGAAGCTTTCAGTTTCAACTCCTGACGAGCATCGGGAGGGATCGTTTCCCATTCTAAACTCTCAATCAACTCCTCAGCGATCACCAATCGCCATTCATCCGGCAGACTGAGGAAGTGATCCAGAATCTCTTCTTTGGTTGGCATGGGATGCCGTCAAAGTATTTAGGGAGACGTCGTTGAGAGCAGGCCTCTGATTGTACTGTTTCGTCGTACCCGCGTCGCGGTAGATCAGTCAGATCTGTGGTGGCGATACAAAGGCTTGTCGATTTCCAGAATCTGTTATCGAACGGTTGAGATCCGTGTGCAGAATTGACCCCGAAGGGGGTCACATCACTCAGCCCAGGGTCGCGAGCCAAGCGAGCGCACCCTGGGTTGGTGGGCACCACGGCAATCGCCAACCCCAACGGGGTTGCATCGTGTGACCAGAAGGGATGGAACCCCGTTGGGGTTCTTTCGATTGCGTTGATCCCCTCCCAGGGTGCGCTCACTGCGTGAGCGACCCTGGGCTGTGCGATGAGACCCCGTTGGGGTCACCCGCGATCCGCCCCGCACTTTGACACACGTCTGTGCCTACATTCGACTGAGTAAATAATCCGAGTACCACGGGTTCTCCCAACCCGTGTCGCGAAGCGACAGGAAGCATTTCAAATAATGTACACTTTCAGCTGACGGTTCGCATTTGCAGATGCTTCTGTCCGCTGACGCGGCACCGGTTGTCACAACCGTTGCTACCCGCTCATGCAGTCGTCGAATCTGGCGACCCTTCTTCGTGAGATAATGCGAGCGACTTGGATTCGAACGGGTTCTTCCGCCAGAAGCGGTCTCCGGTATCAGCATCCATCACGAGACGAACCTTGTCTCTCAAACGCTCAAATCTCTTGGATGCGAGGTCACTACCTTCATCGCTCATGTAACGACCTGTGACTCCGATAATGTAGTCGCAGATCGCAAGGAGTGGGCAGTTCATTTTTGATGAGCGAACAAGTTTTGGTTTGAATGCTGGCTGGCGTCTTACCAGCTTGAGATCGTCATCAATCAAATCGAGCATTCGCTCAAGATCACCGCTCTTGATTTTTGGGTTCTCCTCGACGGTGATCACAGATTGGAGTTGATACTGCTTTGCGAGACGGTCGGTCAGCAACCATCTCAACAGCTTGAGATATGTTGGCTTGAGCTCCGTATCGGACGGCATCCGTGAGTATGCGATGAATGAGCGAATCGGCATTTCGGCAATGAGTTTGGTGAACTGTGTACGAGTATCCTCTGCGTCGTCTGCAAAGTGGAAACCCTTTTTCGTCAAGTGCCTCTTTCGACCAGAGGCGAATGGGTCAGCGAGAATCCGCGCTCGCAGCTCACCAACCTCTTTTTTGATCCTATTGGTGTCCTCTACCAACACTAGGCATAAAGCCAGCATCCGTTGATTATCAACTTCAAAAACTGATTCGTCGACGTAGAAGAACACGTCTTTGGCTCGACTCAGTTCTGCATGAGAGTAATTGGGGCGCACTCTATCTCGCTCAAGAATCTCTTGCCAAATTGAATTCATTCGACCGCCCAAGGTCGGCTCAATCGATCTGAGGTAACTGATGCGTCCATCAATGGTATTGACGCACTTTTCGATCGATGGATAGCCGGCTCGGTCAGCATGGTCATAGACGCCATGTCTTGATGCGTAATAGAGCTCTTGCCGAAGTTGACGCTTGAAAGTTCGTGGGGCTCTCGGCATTGATGCGTCAGATACACTGAGTCCTGTGACGAAGTGAGCTTGGCCCAATTTCGTCATGCGAAATTTCCGATCTGAGAGGTGGAAGCCGTGTCGTTCGAGTATTCCTGACACAAGTATCTTTTGGGGAAGATTTCCATCACCCGAGAATGAGATGTCGTCCGCGTATCGTGTGTATCTACATGAGAGAGACTCAGCAAGTTTTGTGAACTCGTCATCGAGATCCATGCAGACGGCATTCGCCAAGAGGGGACTTGTATTGATGCCCTGGCCAAGCACATCCTCTACTGTGACAATCGCACCGAGAGTCTCAGCGATATGACGAGGGATGCCGACACTTTCGAATAGCCTCTCGACACGGGTCCGAGGAATAGACTCGAAGAATTTCTCAATGTCAGCGCGCAGCAGGATTCTGTTGCCACAGTGTGGAGTAGCGTTCGACACAATGCTCTTGCGTCGTACATAGCCATGAACGGCAGGGTGAGGGAACCCCGACAGAACATCGTGCAAGAAGTCCTCGAGTTTGCGAAACAGGCCCTGATGCACGTATCGCGTAATGATGCTGCCTGCCCACACACGCCGATATTGTCCACGACGTCGGGCATTCTTCTTGGGGACAAACTCTTCGTAGTAGAACTCTCGACGTGTCTTGGACGCGGCAAGCAAGTTGATCCATTCAACTGGACACCCGATCATTCCCGCAAGGTCAGTGTGGATATTGGCCTTTCTGAAATCGACTATGAATCTGTCCACGTCGAGTTTCCCAAGAAGAGACGGCCAGCGGCAAATAGGCGTAATGTGTGATTACCCTATTGGCGGATGCGACTCGCACCCTAAATCGTATTTCGCCGCTGACCGTCTGTCTGACTGTAACCGACCGCCAAGGGTCCGCTCAGAGGCCCCTACGACTTTCGATGTGAATTGCACGTCCTGCTATCACGATTCCTACTCTCGTCTCCATCACACCAACTCCCGGATCGGCTCCCCATCATCGAGCACATACTGCGGACGGCCTTGAGGGTCGGTGAGGGTGAGGCGGTGGGGGTCGAGGCCGAGGGTGTGGTAGAGGGTGCAGAAGACGTCTTGATAGGTGATGGGGCGGGAGATGACGCTGCTGGCGGTGCGGTCGGTTTCGCCGAGGACGAGGCCGGTGTTGAGTCCGCCGCCGGCGAGGAGCGCGGGGCCGACGCGGGGCCAGTGGTCGCGGCCGGCGTTGGCGTTGATTTTGGGGGTGCGGCCGAACTCGCCCCAGACGACGATCGTCACGTCATCCAGCATGCCTCGTTCTTCGAGGTCGGTCACAAGGGCGTGCAGACCGTGGTCGACGGTGGGGACCAGTTGACGCAAGCGCGGGAACGTGTTGCGGTGCATGTCGAAGTCGCTGATTGAGACGCTGACGACTCGCACGCCCGCTTCGATTAGACGTCGGGCGAGGAGGAACTTCTGTGTTGAGTTGGGGCCTTCAGAAGTGTAATGAATCAGCGGACTGTTGAGTCGCGGTGCTGTGTAGCGGGCGAGGGTGTGCGGGTCTTCGCAGCCGAGATCGAGAGCCGCAGCCAGTCGACCGGAGGTGAGGATGCCGGCGGCCTGTTGCTGGAACTGGTCCATTGCGTCCATCATGCCGCTGGCGTCGACCTGACGACGAATGCGGTCGAGGCCGTCAAGCAATTCGCGGCGATTGTCCAGCCGTGAGACGGACAGACTCTCGTTCAGCGCGAGACTCAACTGGTGTCCGCCGCCGAGCCGTTTGAGTTCGCCCTGCATGCCTGGTTCGAGTTCGCGGGGGAGCATCTCACTCATGTCGGGGCGGAAGGGCTGATAGGACGGACCGAGGAAGCCGGGCCGGGCGCTGTTGCGCACGAGCGGGCGTCCCTGCATGAGGTCGACGAACGTGGGAGACGGATCACCGGGGCTGCCTTCGAGTTTGGAGAGGACGCAGCCCATCGCCGGGTGCCCGCCGAGCGATTGCAACTCGCGTTCACGGTGCCCGGACTGACACTGATAGGCGTGATGCCGTCCGTCGGAGCCAACCAGAGATCGAATGAAAGCGAAGCGGTCCGCGATCGACGCCACGCGGGGCATGAGTTCGCTCAAGTGGACACCGGGCAGCGTTGTCGCGATGGGGACCGTTTCCCCGCGCACTTCGACCGGGGCGAGGGGCTTGGGGTCGATCATGTCCATCTGGGGCGGCCCACCGTCCAAATGAATGTTGATGATCGACCGTTTCGACAGGCGAGCGGTCGAAGCGTCCTCCGCTCGTAACACGTCCGCCAACGTGAGCCCGCAGAACCCCAGCGACCCGATCGTGAGAAACTCGCGACGGGAGACGCCATCGCAGTGACGATACGTCGAACCAGTGAGTCGCAGCATGGCAGACCTCACACTGAGGGCGGATTGTCCTCCCAGATGATACCACTGCGGCTCTCATTCTGACCACGGATGACACGGATTTCACGGATAAGCCATCAACGTCTCGCTTGCGATCCGTGTCATCCGTGAAATCTGTGGTTCTTCTCCGGGTGGAGGTTCACGTGATTGAAGATTGCCGAGTGAGATGTGGCCTGCCACGACGACCGACGATGTCATCTTGGTGCCCTCCGGCTATCATGCGGTCGCGATACAGAGTCTCGGGAAGGGGCAATCCCCAATGCTGTTTTGGGAACGAGTGTTTTCTGCGATCTGATTGAGTGCGAGGAGAGATGTCTGCGATTTATCTGCACGAAGTGACCGTCACGCCGGACAACATCGACCGGCAGGGACATGTCAATAACCTCGTGTACGTCCGCTGGATGCAGGACGCAGGCGTGGCTCATTCGTCCGCGAATGGTTGGACTCCCGAGAGATATGAGGAGGCGGGGATCGGCTGGGTCGCGAAGACGCACTTCATCGACTATCAGAAGCCGGCGTTCGAGGCGGAGGAGATCGTGGTGCGGACGTGGGTCGCCGAATTCAAGCGGGCGTCGTCTGTTCGCCAGTATCGCATCATGCGACCGGCTGACGACACGTTGTTGGCGATCGCGGAGACGAACTGGGCGTTTGTGAATCTGACCACGCGGGCACCGGCGCGGATACCCCCGGGAGTAAGGGAGTGCTTTGAGGTGGTTGAGTTGGAAGAGTAGCCATCACGCTCGGGACGTGGGATTGATGACTGTCGGATTTCTCAACCAGCAATCAGGTGTGTCGATTCCGTCTCACTCGCTTGATCGGTGGAAGGAGGGCAACCACGGATTGCACGGATGTCACGGATCGCAAGCGTGGCGTCGTGACCTCATCCGTGCAATCCGTGCAATCCGTGGTTCAAATCAACTCCCGGGGAACATCCAGCTGCCAACCCGACAAGCACAGGGAAACAGGCGCTGCTGTTTCAAGAGATGATCGTCGCGCCCAGACGATCCGAGCTGGTTCAGCCGGGCCTTCGCCCTCCCCTGAAAACTGACAGTCATTTATCCCACGTCCCTGGGGGAGAGGGACCGGTTTCAAGCGGAGCGCAGAAACCAGGGTGAGGGGCGGCGACGAGCCACCTTGGGTACACCAGTTACAACGCACACCCTCACCCTGATTCTTCGCTGACGCTTCAGAATCTGTCCCTCTCCCCCAAGGGGAGAGGGGGTGCGAAACAGACACTTAAAAATCCTACGTCCCGAGCGTGACGGCTACTTTCCGCGCAAGCGTGTGACTGTCGCGGCGATGCGGTCGATGGCGGTGTTGATTTCTGCTTGCGTGTTGTCGATGCCGACGCTCAGTCGGACGGAGGCGAGGGCGATGTCGCGGGGGCCCCCCATCGCGATGAGGACGGGAGCCGGTTCGCTGGACCCGCTTGCACAGGCGCTGCCTAGAGAGACGCAGATGCCTTCGAGGTCGAGGGCCACGAGAAGAGCGTCGCCGTCGATGCCTGGGAAGGCGATGTTCAGGGTGTTAGGCAGACAATGTTCGCGCGAGCCATTGATGACAGTGGGGTCACACCGAGTGCGGAGGCCGGATTCGAGGTGGTCTCGGAGTTCAACAATGCGGGCTGTCCGCTGTTCCCTGTTGTCGTGCCACAAGCGAAGAGCGGTCGCCATCCCGGCAGCGAGTGCGACACATTCGGTGCCGGGGCGGTGTCCGCTCTCCTGATGTCCGCCAAATTGTGTGGACGTAAGGCGAGTATTCTCCCGGATCAGCAAGGCTCCGATGCCTCGAGGTCCGTGGAACTTGTGAGCCCCCAATGCGAGTGTTGTTGCTCCCAATGCCTCAAAGTCGACATCGATCTTGCCGACGGCCTGGACAGCGTCGACATGCAGTGGGATGCGATGCTTCGTGCATTGCTTGACGAGTGGTGTGATGTCCTGAATGACGCCCGTTTCGTTATGAGCGAGCAGCAGTGTTGCCAGCTTGGTCTTAGCCCAGGGAACATCTTCAACAGCGGTGGGAGGAATGCGACCGTCAGCGCCGAGTGGGAGTGTATGCCGCGACCAACCGGTGGACTCCAGCTCACGCACCGATTCCTCAGTCGCGGGGTGCTCGGCAGGAGGCAGGACGATCGTGCCTCGGCGACCGGCGGCGAATCCAAGCAGGGCGAGGTTCGTCGCCTCAGTGCCGCCACTGGTAAAGACAACTTCCTGCGGCTTGGCATGGAGTACCTCAGCGACAGTGTCTCTCGCGTCTTCGAGTGTCTGTCTGGCGACACGTCCTGCGGCGTGGCGGCTACCGGGGTTGGCGTATGCCTCGACCATCACACGAGAGACGGCTTCGGTCACCTCGGGCAGCGGTCGTGTGGTCGCGTTGTGATCAAGGTCGATGGGCATCGGGGAGCCAGTTCCGGAAGCGTGATGCGGCGTCAGCGGTAATGAATCAAACTGAAGATGTCGTGCGGTTCGAGTTTGGTACGACCGTTGAGCCCGTCCAGTTCGATCAGGAACGCACAACCGACGACCTCGGCTCCGCAGCGTTCCGTCAGTTGCACGCACGCTTGCATCGTGCCACCGGTGGCGAGCAGATCGTCCACCATCAGGACGCGGTCTCCTTCCTTGAAGGCATCGGTATGAATCTCCAGGGTGTCGGTGCCGTATTCGAGGTCGTACTCGAAGGACTCGGTGTTGAACGGAAGTTTGCCCGGTTTGCGGACGGGGACGAAGGCGGCATTCAGCTCGATGGCAAGGGGGGTTGCGAAGATAAAGCCTCTCGCTTCGGCTGCAGCGATCGCGGTAATGCCTGCGTCGCGAAAATGGTCTGCAAACTGCCGGGTGGTTTCACGCATCGCATTGGGTGAGGCGAGCAGCGGCGTGATGTCACGAAACAGGATGCCCGGTTTGGGGAAGTCCGGAATGCTGCGGATGTAGTCGGTCAGTTGCAGAGTGTCACTCATCAGATTCCGTTTCGGACGATGTGGGAGCGGGATGGTCTTCGAGCCACTGTTGCGCCTGGGCGACAGCCTCAGTGGCGTGCTGATCCGTATCATACAGGTCGATGATGCTCAGCCAAACATAGCGGGCGTCTTCGATCTGCCCTGCCTCCGTCATTTCTTTAGCCCGAGTGACAGCATGCGTGAGCACTTCGCGAGAGTTGGTTGTCAGTTCCTGGTTGATTTCGTCGATCATCCGATCGATGTCTTTGCGAAACTCCATGTAGACTTCTGTTTCGGGAAGCAGCGTTTTGAGGGAGCGGAGCGTTTGCAGGGCACGTGACTGTTCGCCGACTTCGCGTTCCCGACGGGCCCGACGGAGGATGCGCGCCACCTCGGAAGATGATTGCTGACTGAGCGGTCGTAACGACTGACGATCGAATCCCCGTTTGTCCTCAGACAGGCTGATCATTCGGAGATACCCCTCGACCTGCGGTTCCCATGTCTCCGGGTCGGCTGCGATCAACGGCAGGAAGTATTCGTCCCGCGCTTTGCGCCAGGCAGAGCCCTGCTCTTGTTGCATGAGGACTTCTCCGGCTGCAAACATCTCTTCAGAAGTCAGACCTCGATTGAACCACCAGACTCCGCCGGCAATCACGAGCAGCAACAGACCCGTGAGCACCCATACACTGTCGAGCAATTGCGTGACACGTCCGGTTGATTGCTCCTCTTCCAACTGGGCACGCATCAGGTCGCGCATCAGCGTCGCGCCGACATCACCGTCCTCGGGTTTGGCGTCGGCAGCGATCGTCTCCGCATCCGGCGGTGCATCGACTTCAAAAGTCGCCGTGTTGCTCGCCGATGCGAGGTCGACTTTTTGGGGGATCTCTCCCAGTCGACGGGACAGGACGTACGCATCGGGGTAGCGGTTCTCGGGCTTCTTTTCGAGACACTTGCAGATGACTTCGTCGAGCCAATAGGGGATGTCCGGCACGACCATGCGAGGAGCGTCGAAGAGCCCATGTTTCTGCTTGGTGGCAATGTCGATTGCCGCAGCGCCGATGAAGGGGGGACGGCCAGTAATCATCACGTACATCACCGCGCCGAGGGCGTAAAGGTCGCTTTGCTTGGTGGCTCGTTTGCCTTCCGCCTGTTCTGGCGACATGTACTCAGCCGTGCCGATGATGCCGCCGGTGAGCGTGAGCTTGCTCGACGCGAAGACCTGTGCGACGCCGAAGTCGGTCAGCTTGATTGTGCCGTCCTCCGCCAACATCAGGTTGGAGGGCTTGAGGTCGCGATGGATGACTCCTGCGTTATGAGCCGCCTTGAGAGCTGCGCAAATCTGAACAGCGAAGTCGATGGTCTCTCGCCAGGGGATGCGTTTCTCTCGCTTGAGACGGCTGGTGAGAGTTTCGCCCTCGACATATTCCATGGCGTAGTAGTAGGTCGCGGTTTCGCTTCCCGTGCTGTGATCAACGCCGCTTTCGTAGAGTTCGACGACGTTGGGGTGCGAGAGTTTCTTGAGAGCGTCGATCTCTCGATTGAAGCGGGCGACGAAGCCTGGCTCACGAGCGAGCATCGTGGGGAGCACTTTGATGGCGGCTTGCTTGCCCGTCTCGGTGTGGGTGCCGAGATAGACGGTCCCCATTCCGCCCGCACCAATCTTGCGTTCAATCGTGTAGGGGCCGATCTGCTTGTGATGCGTGGGAGGTGAAGGTTCTTGCTCGGTCGGCGACGAAGCCTCCGTGCCGGCATAAGTGGGTTCAGCGGGAGTGGGATGGTCGGTGGACATGGACGGTTGAGTCTCCGGGCGTTCCCGTCTACTGTGAGGTTTCGTCGTCCGACACTCAAGCTCAACACGGAAACAGTCTTATGCGTCCGGCCATTCTTTTGATCGCACATGGCAGCCGGGTCGAGGCGGCGAATGCCGATCTGCAGGAATTGGCAGCAATGATTGCGGAGCGGAAACCGGAAGCGATCGTCGAGCATGCCTACCTGGAACTGGCCGAGCCGTCGATCCCGGCGGGCCTGCAGGCGTGTGTCGACCGGGGAGCCGATGAGGTGCAGATGCTGCCGTGGTTTCTGTCCGCGGGATCGCATGTCACCCGGGACCTGGAAAATGATCGTGGTCGGTTTGAGGAGAAACATCCCGACATCCCGTGCCGACTGTGTCCTCCATTGGGTCTGCATCCCCTGATGATCGAACTTGTGCTCGCGCGGTTGGAAGAATCAATCGGACCCCCCACTCGTGGTCCCTCCAAGCTGGATTGACGGGAGGCCTTGGTCCCCAGCCGACGGCTTTGAGGCTGTAAGTTTTGCGTAGGACGGATTTCCAAATCCGTCCCATTTCCCGATCCCTCGTCAGACATGTTTGTTTGATGGTGGTTCTGGACGGACTTGGAAGTCCGTCCTCCGGCGTGAGGGCCCGCCTGCCAAAAACTCACCGCCTCTCTGCCGTCGACCGACACCAGAGGTGTCGGCTTGGGATCCCGTCATTTCAGGTCAGATGAACCACTGCTGCGGCAATCAAATAAGTGTAGCGTCCATCGCGGCGAACAAGACTGGAATCATCGACCCTTCAACGTCCAAACGCCGCTATACCAAAGTGCCCGTGGCACTAGCGTTGGGTCCGTGAGACAAACCAGCCAATCACGATGATCGCGATGACGCAGTGGGCGTAATCGGTCAACGTGGCAGTCTGCCAACGGTACAGACAGACCTCGATGAAATGTCCCATGGCATGCTCCTATGGGGGATGTTGTATGAAAAAGTATAGTTGCTATTTCTTGGCGCGATGTATGAAGAACGTCGACACCACAAGACTCTCCCATCGATTCCGTGAGCGGACGGCCCAACGGGGGCAACTCGGGAGCGTTGTGCGGAATCATCTGGTTGTGACAGGGCAAAGCACTCAGGGATTGGCGTCCGATCCAGCGGGACAATGGGAGCGACTGTCTCAATCCGTCTGATGGGCAATATCCGCAGGCAGAGGGACTGGGACCCAGTACAGCAGCAGGGGCAACAGCACGAGGTCTCCGAGCAAACCGCCGAGCATCGCGACACTCACCAGCACGCCAAAGTAGATCAGCGGGATGAAGTGGGACAACGACAGGACCGTGAAGCCCAGCACGAGGGCGATGCTGGCAAAGACGAGAGCCCGTCCCACACCCGCGTGCGTCTGATGGATGGCCGCGTAATGGTCGAGACCCGCTGCTCTGGCACGGCGATAGCCGGCCAGATAGTGGATGCTCGAATCGACCGTCAGACCCATCGAGACGCTCGCGATCATCGCGGTGCCAATGTTCACCGGCACGCCGACCCAGCCCATTCCGCCGATGACGATCAGAATGGGAAATGTATTCGGAATGAGCATGACCAGACCCACCCAGATGCTGCGAAAGGCGATCGTCATCATCACCAGGATGCCCGCCGCAGCGAGACCGAAGGCGACCAGTTGGTCGCTCAACAGACTCTGAATGAGGTGCGCCAACAAGACGTATAGCCCGGTCGCTTGTGCATCGGGGAACTCGGCTTGGGCCACTTCCTCGGCTCGGTCGATCAGCTGCAATTTGGTCTCTGCCGGTTGCTGCTCTCGTGCCCGCAGCATGATCCGCATGCGGCCCGTCTCTGAGTTGTACAAACTGTCCTCGAACTCCGGCTGCAGGGTTCGCAGGACGTCTCGCTTCTGTTCCAGTGACCGTCCGGCCAATCCCGGGATGAAGTCGATCCCGTCACCCAGCCCGACCGCTTTTGTGGGACCAGTGCCATCCGGCATCGTCAGGTCGCGCAACTCAGCGGACAAGGATGAGCCACGTTCGAGGAATTCAAAGTCCAATCTCTGCGTTGCAGTTTGACCATTAACTTTTGTCGGCTCGATCGGGGCTGAGAAGTTAATCTCCCAGCTGCCAACGCCGCCAAGACGGTCTTCGAAGAAATGGATCGACTCAATGATCGGGCTGTTTGCACGGAAGTTTTTGCTGAAGTCCGTCTCGACCCGAAGTCGTGACAGTCCGGTTGCAGCAGCGACGGACAAGAGTGCCAGCAGCGTCAACAAGAGTTTGGAACGATGCTCGACGCCGTGACTGATCTTGCTCAACAGGCCGAGCAGACGCCGCTCTGCAGGGGGGCGATGGGGATCCGCATCAAGGCTGCCAATTAGGATGCCTCCCGGAAGCACCAATGCTCCTGCCACCAGGATGAGCATTGTGCCGAGCGCCACCATCGTGCCGAAACTTCGCACAGGCGTGATCCCGCTGGAGAGCAATGCCCCGAATCCAACCGCTGTCGTGACACATGACCAGAAGGTCGCCGGTGCAAGATCGACGAACGTCTGCCGAAACGCAGCGAACCGGTCCCTGTTGTCGCGCAGCTCACGAAACCGGACGGTGACATGCATCACGGTCGCGATCCCAATGATGGTGATCAGGCTCGTCAGGATGGAACTGACCATACTGAGCTTCATCCCGGAGAGCACAAGGATCGCCTTTGTCCACAGCAGGGCGGCATGCACGAGGAGCAAAGGGAGCACCATCCAACGCAGGCTGCGGAACAATAGCAGGATGATCAGGATCAACAGGCTCGACGTCGCGATGCCCAGGATGCGTCCATCCTGTTCGACGTATCGGAACATGTCATGAATCATCACAGGCTCACCCGTCACGAACGCACGCGGCTGATGAGAGTCGGCGAGTTCACGAATCTGCCGAAAGGTTTCCGTGCGACGAATCGGCGAGTCGTGTTCCGGCAAAAGACGTAGCACGATGCCCGTGGTTTCATTGTCATCGCCGATGAGAATCCGCCGCGAGAAGTTGATCAAATTCTTGTGAGTCGTCGGAAAGCGAAGGAACATGCGGACCGCGAAACCTGCATCGGGGGGAGCAAGCGTTGTGGCAAGGCATTGCGTGCTCTCCGCTCGGACGCCCGGCACTTGATTCAATTGCTCAGCAAATCTCCTCACGCGATCCAGTCCCTCTCGCTCCAACAACTGCGGATCGTGATAAGCGACGAAGACGAACTCATCACCGCCGAATGTCTGCTTGCTGTCGAGATACTCCAGCAGATAAGGGTCATCAGGTGCGTAGAACGACTCGACCGACTCATCAAGTTTGAGCAGGGATGCCGGGTGGATGGCTCCCAGGACGAGCACGATCGCGATGCCCAACAACAGCCGACGTCGCCGGACGAGCCAATCCGCCAACCCGGCGAGGCGGGGAGCATACTCAGATTCAGGCGAGTCTGGCGGCATCGTCTGCCTGATGTTGTTAGGATTTCCCAGCGGGTGAATCAGTCGATAGACGAAGCGAAGATGGTTGCGTTTGGCACCCTCTGAGGAGTGACTGCGCACAATGAGACCAGATCAACCGGGGACTACGCAAGCGGCAATGCCATGAATGTGGACCTCCCTTCCGACCGCTCCTCCGTGGATGACCGCGAGACGACTCGTCGATGGGGGTGGCTGTGGGTGTTGCTGGTGGTGGCGACGATCGCTCGCGTGGGTGTTTTGTGGGTCTGGTCCGACAATTTGAGTGATGACCGCGACGTGTATCTCGCGCTCTCGACGGGGGTCGCCGAAGGACGCGGTTATTCGGTGCACGACAGCGAAGTGCCGACCGCATTTCGCCCACCGTTGTATCCTCTGTTGCTGGCGGTCACGGGGACGAGTGGCTCTCCCTTTGGCCGCGCGCTGCTTCATCTCGTGCTGGGCGTCTCGACGGTATGGTTGACGTTCGTGCTCGGTCGTCGACTTGGTTTGAGCGAGCGCCTCGCCTTATGTGCTGCGGCACTGGTCGCCTGCGATCCTTTGTTGCTGCGATACACGACGTTTCCGATGACCGAGACGCTGGCGACTTTCCTCTCAACCGCGTTACTGGTGTGTGTGGCCACGCCCACGGGCACGCGACAACAGTTGGCGACAGGTGTTGTGTTTGGTCTCAATGTGCTCTGTCGGCCGACGATGTGGGTCTTTGCAGGATTGATGGGGCTCTGGTGGATCGTCAGTACTTGGCGATCCGGACGCGAAACGGTCACAGAGAGTCACCGGGTATCACGAACCGTTCCTTGGATCACAATTGCAGCCGCGCTCGTCGTGGTGCTGCCGTGGGTCGTGCGTAACGCGATCGTGATGGGGCGTCCCATCCTGATGACGACACACGGAGGATACACGCTGCTGTTGGGGAACAATCCGAACTTCTATCGGGAGGTGGTCGACCAACCTTGGGGGACCGTGTGGGACGGATCAAAAGGTGAAGGGCAGGAGGTCTGGGCCGCCTCGATCAATCTTCGTCTGGACGAGGCAGGAGTGACGAGCGAAGTAGCGCGTGACCGTTGGATGGGCCGACTCGCGAGAGAGCACATACGCGAACAACCGGGTATGTTTGTACGGGCATGTCTGTTGCGGTTCCGACGATTCTGGAGTCTGGCCCCGCAGGGAGGCACTGGTTCAACCATTCCGCCAAGTGTGCGTCAGCCAATTGCAGTGTTCTATGGCGGAGTGTTTCTGCTCGCGGCGATCGGACTTCTGCGGGTCATCTTCTCCAAGCCCGATCGCTGGGTTCCCCTGATCCTGCTGATCGTGACGTTCGTCTCGGTCCATCTCGTCTATTGGTCGAATGCCCGGATGCGGTCGCCTGTCGTGCCCGTGATCTCTCTGTTGGCCGCAAGGAGTATGAGCTTGCGTCGAGCAGCGATCGAGTGACAACTGGTCTCCAAGTGAGTGCGGTTGATGCAGGGTCCGTGACCACAAAGTACTCTCGTGAATGAGTTTAAGTCTCTCTTGGTGGGCCGAATCCCTTATTGACACTCTTTTGAGATCGGGGATATACTCCCGCCCCATTTCGTCCATCTTGTCTCGACTTCATTTTCACTGATTCGGTGTTTCGTGACGCACGGTTTCGTGCTGTCATGTTCGCAATGTTTCCAACCTTTCGCGGCTTATTCCTCAGCCGTTCTCGACCCCCTCATCTCGCGGAATGTGTTGTGTCCGTTCCCCATCGTTCGATGCGAAGGGCGCGGCAGATTCCTTCCCATGGCTAGCCTCATCGGGCGGCCTCGCATATGCATCAACGACGATCACTGCCCAGGGCACGACCCCTGCGAAGGGTGTTCGCGACCGGTGTGCTGTTTGCCAGCGCAATGGTCGGGATGATCGTCTGCACGCACAGTATCGGTATCGCTCAGGTGCACTTGCCGTCGATCCCCACTCACTTGCCTTCGATTCCGAAACCTTCCCTCCCCAAATTCACACTGGGACCCTTCGGAGGCACGACCAAGGCGGAGACTTCGGTTTCTGATCAACCGATTACAATCGATGCCCGGATTGCTCAGCAATGGGAAGAGGATGGGACGATCGTCATGCTCTTGCGGCAGGATTGTCGCATCAAGCAAGGTGACGAGGTGTTCCTGGGCGACAAAGTGGTGATTTGGCATTCTCAGCAACAGCTGAAGAAGCGGACCGAAGATCGTGTCGTCATGTATCTGGAAGGGAATGTCCAGGTGATCCGACCGGATGGCAACCGACCGCATCCGTCGTTGGTCGTGGAACTGAGGACTCTGAACGGGGCTTTCTTCAACGGAGAGTCGCCACTCAAGAAGTCGGCCACTCATGACCCACTTTACGTGCAGGCAGTCGAGCAGGTGCAACCGATTCAGCCGAATGTGGTCCGACAGGTGCAGCATGCGGTGTCCGATTTCCGCGAGCCTGCTGATGGGCCGATGATGTCCGTGATGCAGGGGCCGTCGTTCACAACTCCCGGAACGCCCGTGTTCGGCCCGCGACGTCATGTCACCGTGGTACCACGCAACTTCGAGGTGCCCTATGAGATCAGATCGTGGGTCTCCGATCAAACGGTGCCCGCCGAGTTGATCACCACGATCAAGCGAGGCGTCAATATCGTCGTGGAAGGCGTCCCCGTGACCCTGGGTGGCGTGCAACAACTCGGCACCATCGACCTCAGTGCGGACCGTGCCGTCATCTGGACCGACCCGGAACGTATCCGTGATCTCACCGGCGGAGCCGATCTCGATCCAAACACGCCGTTCCAGGTGTACCTCGAAGGCAATATCGTCGTGCGGCAGGGCGACACACGACTCAACGCTTCACATGCCTTCTACGACATTCGTGACGAGCGGGGTCTGCTGTATAACGTCGATCTGCGCACGTTCGTCCCTGAGTACGAGGGTGACGTTCGTGTCAGGGCGACGCGTGTGCGACAGCTCAATCGAGACAGCTATCACGCGCAGGACGCGTGGATCACGGGCAGTCAATTCGGCAAGCCCGGGTATCGACTCGAAGCGACGGATATCTTCCTCGAACGGCGACCGGGCAACCCGTACCCTTGGACGGTCGACCCCAATGATCCGGACGACTTCTCTTCGCTGTGGGTCACGTCACTGAACAACCGTTTTCTGCTGAATGACGTACCGATCTTCTACACGCCGGTCGTCAGCGCACCGGCGGAGGACCCACAAATCCCGCTCCGCGATATCGAGTTCGGTCAAGACCGCATCTTCGGCACACAAATCCGCACCGAGTGGAACCTCGAATCGTTATTCGGACTCAACCTGCCTCCCAACACCGACACCAGTCTGCTGCTCGACTACCTCTCTGATCGCGGGCCGGCCATTGGTGGGACGGCCGACTACGAGGGCGTCACTGAGATCTTCGGGATCCCCACGATGTACGACGGCGTCTCTGACCTGTACTACATCTACGACGAGGGGACCGACAACCTCGGTCTCATGCGTCGCAATCTGCCCGTGCCGGACAACAATCGCGGCCGCGCCATGTGGAGGAATCGACTCCGATTTCCGAGCAATACCTGGGTTAAGAGTGAGATTGGCTACATCAGCGATCGCAACTTTCTGGAGCAGTACTTCGAAAACGAATGGGACGAGGATAAGGACAACGAGACGCTCCTTGAGGTTGGTCAGCAGATCGACAATGTCACCATCTCGGGCCTCGCACGCAAACGGCTCAACGATTTCTCGAATCAAACCGAGTGGCTGCGTGAAGATCTCACCGTCCTCTCTGAGCCGCTGTTCGGCGACTTGTTGACGTGGAGTTCGCACTCGTCAGTCGGATACGGTCGCATCGAACCCGCACAGCCTCCGTTCAACCCGGCAGTCGACACCTTCACGCCTCTGCCTTACTACACAAACTCGGACGGTCTGGTCGCGATGACGCGGCATGAACTCGTGATGCCGCTCGACTTCGGACCGTTGAATGTCGACCCCTACATTTTGGGTGAAGCAGCCCATTGGGGTGAGGCGATCAACGGTGACGACCTCTCGCGCCTGTACGGCACAGCGGGCATCCGGGCCAGCATCCTGTTCTGGAAGCCCATGCCGTGGGTGCAGAGCCGCGTGTTTGGACTGAACGGACTCGCTCACAAGATGGTCTTCGATGCGGACTACTCCATCTCAGATGCCAGCGAGGATCACACTCTCATTCCGCAGTACAACGAGTTTGACGACAATGCCCAGGAACGATTCCGTGAACGGTTCTTAACACTCGATTTTGGCGGGGTGTTGCCGCCGACGTTCGCTGAGCGGATGTACGCCATTCGCTCCGGAGCCGGCCAATCAGTCACCGCGCCCTATCACGAACTCGTCGACGACCTGCAAGTGCTGCGTCTCGGCTGGCGACATCGATTACAGACGAAAGTCGGACCGCCCGATCGACTCCGCATCAAAGACTGGATGACACTCGACTTCGATCTCAGTTACTTCCCGGACGAGAATCGTGACAACTTTGGTGAAGACTTCGGCCTGTTCTCAACCCGGTATGCCTGGAACGTCGGCGAACGGACGACCGTGATGGCCAACTCGCTGGTCGACTTCTTTAACGTTGAGCAGAACATCTGGAACGTCGGTCTCCTCTCTCAACGCAGCGCCCGTGGTAGTGTGTACCTCGGCTTCCGCAGCGTCCAGGGGGGGCCGATTGACAGCCAGATCGTTTCCGCCAGTTATAGTTATGCCATGAGTCCCAAGTGGGTTTCATCGCTGGGGACCGCCTATGACGTCGCGGAAGGACAGGACCGTGGTCAGTCACTCGTGATCAGTCGCATTGGCGGCGACTTCATCTTCCATCTCGGTGCCAACTATGACCGCAGCAAGGACAATGCCGGCATCGCCTTCTCGATCGAACCCCGCCTCGGACACCTCCGCACGTCACGGACACAGTTGAGCTCACTGTTGGGTGTGCAATAAACAAGTTGAGAGTCGATGGTTGAAAGTCGAACCCGAGTCTCGGCGATTCCTTATTCGCTATTCCCTATTCACCCTTTCCCCAAGCATGCCCACCACGCTCACACCGCCGACAAAGCCGTGCCCCCGCCGCAAGGAGCCTCGCAAGCGTCCGCAGTGGCGACAGCGACTTCGCGATTCGGAGTCCGGCGTGCGTCAGGGGGTGCGTGGGGACAGCTCGTTCTCGGTTTACTTCTTCCTTGGCACGGTCACTGCGACGGCTGCGTTTGTGTTGAACTTCGCAGTCATCGAGTGGGCCGTGCTAATCCTCGCGTTTACGACAGTGCTGTCCGCTGAGATGTTTCATCAGTTGCTCAAGACGCTGTGGGAACACGAAGGCCGTCTGCTCTCGTCTCGCAGTCAGGAAGCCCTCCGCATCGGCACCGCAGCGGTCATGGTCACGATGGCCGGCTCTTTCACGGTCTCCGGGCTGCTGTTTGCCCGCCGCATCATGGCCCTCTGGGCCGAGTGATCGCAACGAACGTCCGCGCTCCCCTTGCCAGCGAGATCGTCCGCCCCGCATAATCGGGCGTAATGAGATCACAGTGTGCGCTGACCGCAGCCACGCTCTTGCATCCATCGCTTGCGGCTTAGCACGACCTCGACACCCCGTTGGCTCGTGACGTACCCCGACCCGAGAATCACCGATGACCGACACCCCGCCCCCCGACGACCTCGCCGCCCTTCAGCGTCTCCGCGATGCCTACGCCGCGTTGACCGGCCAACTCGCTAAGCGCATCGTTGGTCAGCAACAGGTCCTTGAGGAGATGTTGATCGCCATCCTCGCGGGTGGACATTGCCTACTTGTCGGCGTCCCCGGTCTCGCGAAGACGCTCATGGTCCACACGCTTGCAGATGCGCTGGAGCTCAGCTTCAACCGTATTCAGTTTACGCCCGATCTGATGCCTGCCGACATCACCGGGACCGAACTCCTGCAGGAAGATCGCTCGACCGGGGCTCGCGAGTTCCGCTTCGTGCAAGGGCCCGTGTTCGCCAATGTGGTGCTCGCCGACGAGATCAACCGCACGCCGCCCAAAACGCAAGCCGCCTTACTCGAAGCCATGCAGGAACATCAGGTCACCGTCGGCGGACATCGCCATCGGCTGCCCGAGCCGTTCTTCGTCCTTGCGACACAGAACCCCATCGAGCAGGAGGGAACCTATCCGCTCCCCGAGGCCCAACAGGATCGGTTTATGCTGCAGGTCCGAGTCGATTACCCGACGGAAGATGAAGAGTTCCAAATCGTCCGCCAGATGACCACGCCATCGCCCGAACCGGTCGAGCAAGTGCTGACGCATGAAGAGCTCATCAGACTTCAGGATGTGGTTCGCCGACTGCCGGTCGCTGACCATGTCTTGCGGTATGCGATGACCTTCACTCGTTGGACACGTCAGGAGACGGAAGCGGCTCCCGACTTCGTGAGGGAGTACGTCACTTGGGGTGCCGGCCCGCGTGCGAGTCAACACCTCGTCATGGCCGCGAAAGCTCACGCCATGCTGCACGGCCGCGAACACGTCAGTGTTCAGGACGTGCAGTCAGTCGCGGCCCCTGTGATTCGACACCGCATCGTCACCAATTTCAACGCCGAAGCCGACGGCATTACGGCCCACGAAATCGTCCGCCGCCTGACCGAGACCATCCCGACAGACCCGTGCGAGACGTCGAACCTCAGTCAGCTGCCTCATGTGTTTGCCCCAGCCGAAACCAAGTCCTCAGTTTAGCCGAGACCCGACAGGGGAGCTCTCATCACAACACCAGTTCCATCCTCGAATGTGATATCATCTGAGAACGAGGGCAAGATGCCGTACTATCACTTTTGGTGGACACCAGAGATCGAAGAGTACATCACCCAACATGGTGTCTCACGAGAGGAATATGAAGAAGTCGTGAGTGATCCCGACGAGATGCTCGTGAGTGACACGAGTGGTCGACCGGCATGTCGCGGGACAACAAGCAGTGGTAAACGATTTGTTTTGTGTGTATGAACTGGATGAAGACGGGATCTCCGTCGAACCGATCACCGCTTATGAGATCGGAGATTGATCGATGTCATCAAAATTACCACGATCAGATGCTCATGCGTCGCCGAGCAGCGATCGGACGTTCACGCCGGAAGAACGAAAACGCTGGCAGCAGAAGGCTGCGGATGAGGAACTCGCGATGCCCGCCAATCAGGCTCGTCTGAAACGGATGGACGATGCCATCAATGAGGAAACATTCAGTGGAGAACTACGGCGCGCCATTCGTGATGCGAAGATACCGCATCAGGAACTCGCGAATCGAATTGGAGTGAGCTGGCGCCAGTTGCTGGATTTTCAAGCTGGCGATGCCGCGCTCCCCTCCGATGCGATTGACAGACTGATCGAAGCCCTCGCGATGACAGCCAGACTGGAATCCGATGTGACTGGACGATGAACCCTGGTCCCTTTTACGATTTCGATTGTCAACATGAACCCGGCCAACACTCTCCTTGCGAAGATCGAAGCTGCCCGGATGTGGAGCTTTTTCCACAAGGACTGGCTGCTGCAAATGCGAACCGCAATCCGTCAACAACTCCCCTCCGAGTACCGTGTTTTTGTCGAATCAGAAGCGGTCATTGTCTCGCCTGATCCGACCGAGACAGATCGCGTGCTCCTGCCGGACGTGGCCGTCGCGCATAAGTCTGCGGACGCGCGCCAGCTGGGCAATGTGACGAATGGAGCCACGGCGACCGTCGTGGAGGCGGAAGATACATGTGAGATGGAAACACACTATTCTCTGATCATCCGTCGAGCACCGGAGAATCGTGTCGTTGCCGCGATCGAACTGCTATCTCCCTCGAACAAGGGCGTGGGGAATCGGTTGGATGAGCAGAAGCATCTTCGCAAACGCGATGATTATCTCGACGCAGGTGTGAGCCTGTTGGAGATCGACCCACTCACTCAGGGGCATCGCACAGTGCCTGTCGCGATTCCCGAATTGGCAGACTTCGAACGCATTGCCTGGACGGCATCGCACGACGCGGGACGTCGTCGTTATCGGGGTTGGGGATGGAATGCGGTTGATCCACTGCCCACAATTGACTGGCGAGTCGATGCCGCTCATGAGGTGTTGATCGATACCGGTCAAACGCTGAATGAAGCCATCTCCTTCAATGACTGGGAATCGCTGCTGGCGAGCCAATGAACGATCCCTCCGCGATCACATCGTCCAGCGACCGGGTGCGGATGCCGTCTGCGGTGACGCCGGAGATGCTTGCGAAGCTCTCGGGGCTGGGGGTGAAGGCGCGGACGATTGTCGAGGGATTTGTGTCGGGACTGCATCGAAGTCCACATCATGGATTTTCGGTGGAGTTTGCAGAACACAGGGAGTATTCCCCCGGCGACGACCTGCGATACGTCGACTGGAAAGTGTTCGCCAAGAGTGACCGGTACTTCCTCAAGCAGTTTGAAGAAGAGACCAATTTTGCGTGCCACGTGTTGTTAGACGTCAGCGAGTCGATGCGGTATCAGTCCGAAGGGGCGACCGTGTCGAAGCTGGAATATGGCGTGTATCTCGCGGCAGCGTTGGGATATCTCATCCTCAAGCAGCAGGACGGCGTCGGGCTGATGACGTACGACGATGCCCTTCGTGATCGACTGCCGCCTTCAAGTCAGTCATCGCACTTGGAGCAGTATCTCACCGTGCTTGAACGACAACAACCGCAACGGGTGATATCGGTGGAAGATGTGACAGGTCATGGGCGTGAGGCGGAACAGGACAATGAGTCGAATTCAATTGCAGGTGTGCTTAGGCAAGTGTCTCAGCACGTGAGACGACGCGGACTGGTTGTGTTGATCAGCGACCTGTTCGATGATCCGGACAGTATTCTGCGGGGACTCAAACATCTCAGGCATCAGCGGCACGATGTGATCGTGCTACAGGTCATTGACCGAGCAGAGGAGGAGTTTCCCTTTGACGACCCGACGCTGTTTCATGGTCTGGAGGGCACGGGGGAGAGGCAACTGGAACCACGTGCACTGCGAGAGGCGTACCGCAGGGAGTTCGACTCTGCACAACGGACCCTTCAGCACGGAGTTCGACAAATGGGCATGACGTGTCTCTGCGCACGGACCGACGAGCCGCTGGATGGCGTGTTGTGGCGCGTGCTCAAGCGTCGTGACAACAGTCGCGAGCGCGTGGGGCGAGGGTAACGATGCTGTCGTTTTCAATCCTTGCCTTTGGCTTTCTGAATCCCTTTCTTCTGTGGGGCCTGCTATTTGCCGGCGTGCCGTTGTTGATTCAATGGCTGCATCGCCGCAAGTACACGGAGCGAGTCTGGGCCGCGATGCGGTTCCTCAAGGCGGCGACCGAGTCGCAGACGCGGCGACTGCGGATGGAGTCGTTACTGCTGTTGTGCGTGCGGACGGCCATCCTGTTACTCGCGGCTCTCGCGGTCGCTCAGCCATTTCTGGAGTCGAGCGGACTGTTAAGCGCCAGTCAGACAACAACACACACGCTCATCATCTTCGATACCTCCTTGAGCATGCAGACACTCGTCGACGGCGTGGCGATTGCTGAGCGGGCGAAGGAAGCCGTGCGAAACGTTGTGAAGTCAGGTGGGGCCGGAGACTCCTATCAATTGGTGACGATCGCCGCTCGTCCGGAAGCGGTTATCCGTCAGCCCTCGTTCTCATCGGATGACGTGCTGGCCGAGGTCGAACGACTCGCGACGACGGAATCGTTTGGTAATGTGCCAGCGTCACTCGTCGAAGCCGAGCGGCTGTGGGATGAGTCTCAAACATCGGGGCGAATGAGGACCGTGATCGTCAGCGATTTTCAGCGGTCAAACTGGGAACTCGATGATCCAGCCGCACGAGCGCGAGCCCAACGAGCGCTCGATCGGCTCGCGAGTCAGTCGACGATCGAAGTGATTCCGTTGGGGACCGGAGAGATTGGCAATACGGCAGTGTTTGACGCGGAGGTCGAGACCGGGTTGATCACGGTCGGCACACCTCTGTCAATCACGGCTCAGATTCGCAATCATGGTCGAGAATCGCTGCGTCAGCATCGCGTGCAACTTCTGGAGAATGACCGCGTCTTGCAGACAGAGACAGTTGACGTGCCTTCGTTCGGCGAAGTGAGCGTTTCGTTCGTCACCCAGTGGAGTGAGCCGGGCAGTCATCCACTGCGGATTCAAATTGAGAACGATGCACTGTTGCCGGACAACAGCCACTGGCTAACTGTCGATGTCAAGAGCGAGTTGTCTGTGTTGCTCGTGAATGGTCGACCGGGCGCAGAGCCTCTGGAAGGGGCGAGCGACTTTGTGGAACTCGCTCTGCGACCGTCACTCACTTCCGAGACGGATGCCCTGACGACGGATGCCCTGAGAAGGTTGCGAGCATCATGGGACATCCAGCCGACGGTGATCAGTGAGGCGGAGCTCGTACGGATCGACCTCGCCGATTATGACTGTGTGTTTCTCTGTGACGTGGCCTTTCTCAGCGACGACGAGGTGACACGAATCGAGTCGTTCGTTCGTGGTGGAGGCGGGCTGGTGATCGGAGTGGGGCAGCAGGTGCAGCTCGACGAGTATACCCGGCAACTCTCACGAGAAGGCGAGGGTCTGATGCCCGTGCAGTGGTTACGGGTGATGGGCGAGAGGGACGATGAGGCGGAGCCATTCCACTTTGCTGAGCCGGTTGCGGGACATCCGATCACGCAGCCGTTCGTGGGCAACCCGCAGTCGGGACTGACGACGGCGAATGTCTATCGGTACGTTGAGACACGGGCAGCTGTTGACGGTGGGACACGTGTCGTGTTGTCGTATCAGCATGGGCCGCCTGCGATCATTGAGAATGCATTTGGCAGTGGACGAGTGCTGCTGGTGACGACGTCGCTCGATGATCGGTGGGGGAGTTGGGCGTTGTGGCCCAGCTTTCTGCCGATGATGCATGAAACGGTGGAGTATGTTGTCGCTGGGACGTCGGCGAGAAAGACGATCGTGAGTCAGCCGCTGTCAATCGAGTTGCCCGCTCGAGAGGGGTTTGGTCAGACACTGACGCTCAGGCAACCGGACGGTCGCACGCGACCGTTGAGAGGAGTTGAATCACAGGATGTGCTGCAACTGACAATCGATGATCTTTATCAAAGTGGTGTTTACGCGTTGGAGGTTTCTCCAGACGACGTCCATCGATTCGCCGTTAACGTCGACTCACACGAGAGTGACCTGCGACACTTCGGGGAAGCCGAACTTTCAAGCACGATTCTCGGCAGCGTCGGTTTTCAAGTCGTGGGGGCAGCCGGTCGTAAAGCGGTGGCGGATCCCGTCCAGAAGACGACTGCGGGTCTGTCGCGATGGTTGCTGGTCGCCGTGCTGACGCTGCTGTTGGTGGAGCAAGTGATGGCGTGGAATGGGCGTTACGGGTTGTTCGCCCTGCTGGCGAGCCCAATCGTCGTGGCCGGGATTGCTCTGCTGCCGAGTGTCGTCGTGATGCTGCTGGTGCTGATCACTGCTGGATGCTGTGCATGGCGTTGGCGATTGCAGTCTGAGTCGCGAGTTGGCTGAAATGGGTCGGTTGGTTTATTAGACTGTGAAGGATGTTGGATTCGCCAAGTTCGTGTTGTCGAAAATCTGGGGCATTATCCATGCGAGCATTGACTGCGATCGTGCTGAGTTGTCTTGTATTTGTGCCGATCGTCCAGGCTGTAGAGATCGACTCTCTGCTGGAGCAGGTGAAGGCGGTCGGTCCCAAGGGGAGCGGTCATGTTGAAGCGCAGCAAGCTGTGGGGGAACTCAGTCAGGCGGACAGGGACGCATTGCTACCGATTCTCACGGCGAGCAATGATGCCAATCGACTGGCAATGAACTGGCTGCGAGGGGCGTTCGAGACGATCGCCGATGAGACGCTCAAGTCGGGTGGCGAACTGCCGCAGCAGGAGTTGGAGGCCTTTGTCCTCGACACCGAGAATACCCCGCGAGTCCGTCGTTTGGCCTATGAGTGGCTCGCGAAGGTCGACGCGACGGCTCCGGATCGCATCATTCCCACGATGCTGGACGATCCCAGCAGTGAGTTGCGGCGTGATGCCGTCGCCCGATTGATCGACGCCGCGCAGGAGGCAGAGGAGACCGGAGAAAAACTCGTTGCTCATGCCAACTGGAAGAAAGCGCTCGAAGGAGCCGTCGATGAGGATCAGGTCAAGACGATCGTCAAAGGACTGAAGGAACATGGTGAAGAGGTCGATTTGGTACAACATTTCGGCATGTTGATGGACTGGAAGTTGATCGGTCCCTTCGACAACAAAGAGATGCAGGGCTTTGATGTTGCCTATCCGCCGGAGAGTGAGTTGGACTTCGAGGTCAAGTACGAGGGGCAACTTGGCGAGGTGGAGTGGAAGTCATACACGAGCGAAAAGACAGACGGTGAGTTCGACATCGGCGAATTGGACGCCAATCATAAGGGGTCTGCGACTTATGCGACAACGACGTTTGACAGCGATCACGAGCAGACAGTCGAGTTTCGCATCTCAACGCAGAATGCATGGAAGCTCTGGCTCAACGGCGAACTCCTCTTCGCCCGTGAGGAGTATCACCGAGGCATGTTCTTCGACCAGTACCGAGTACAGGGCACTTTGAAGCCGGGTGAGAATGTGTTGTTGCTCAAGATTCTGCAGAATGAACAGGACGAGGACTGGGCACAGGACTACAAATTCAAGTTTCGTGTGACGGACCTCTCGGGCCGTGCCATTCGCCCGGCGAACGACCGTCAGGCAGTACGTTGAGAAAGTTGTCGTAAGGCAGACTCCCAAGTCCGTCTAAGATCGATTGAGTGAAGCGGTACGGTTTGTCTCATGGAGAGTGTCCGAGAATTGGACGCAAAGCAAAGTAGGCATCACGCTCTGCGTGATGACACGAGCGAGGGGAGAGCGTTGAGCGAATCCGGGACCCGCATCTTTAACCGCTCATCACGCGGAGCGTGATGGCTACCGAATTCCTTGAAACCGATTATCTAATGAGAAGTGCGTATCCTCGCCGGACTTGGAAGTCCGTCCTACGACATGAAATCAGGTGAACCAATGCAGCGAATGATTCTCGGCCTGTGTGCCGTGTGTGTGCTGATGATCAGCACGGGTGCCGACTGGCGGCAGTTTCGTGGAAACAGTGCGGATGGGATGTCTCATGCTAAGGTGCCGACGAACTGGTCGGACGGTGCGCCGCTCGCTTGGTCAGCAGAGCTGAAAGGCCGCGGACTGGCGAGCCCGATTGTGGTCAATGGTCAAGTGATCGTGACTGTCAGCTCGGGGCCCTCTCAGGAGCGACTGCACGTGCTGTCATTCAATGCTGAGTCGGGCGAGCAACAGTGGGAGCGACAGTTCTGGGCGACGGGCCGCACAGCCTGTCACCCCAAGACGTGCGTCGCTGCCCCCACGCCGGCGAGCGATGGCGAACGCATCTTCGCCTTCTACTCGACCAATGATGTCGTTTGTCTCGACCTCGACGGCAACCTGTTATGGTACCGCGGACTGACTCACGACTATCCGAATGCGAGCAACAGTCTGGGGATGGCGTCGTCACCCGTCGTCGTGGATGACACCCTCGTGGTGATGGTTGAGAACGATGCTGACTCGTTTACGACGGGGCTGGACGCGGCGACTGGTGAGACACGTTGGCAGCTTGATCGACCACGTGCTGCGAACTGGACGTCGCCGGTCGTCATGGCCGATGAGGAAGATGGCTCGCTGCATGTGTTGATTCAGTCATCCAAGGGCATGCTGGCGATCGACCCGAGGACCGGTGAGGAGACGTGGAACTATCAGGACGGCGCATCGACCGCGCCGTCTTCGGTCGTCTCTGGTGAGGTCGTCTTCGTGCCATCGAATGGCATCACGGCGCTGAAGGCCAGTGAGAGTAATCCCCGTGTGCCGGAGATCGTCTGGAACGAAGGAGGACTGCAACCGGGCACGTCGAGTCTCACGGCGGCTGACGGGCGGCTGTACCTCATCAACCGTGGTGGCGTGCTCTCCTGTGTGAATCAAGAAAACGGCGATCGATTCTGGCAGCTGCGGTTGAAGGGGCGATTTAGTGGCAGTCCCGTTATTGCGGGCGAGCATCTGTTTGTGTTCAACGAGGACGGCAAAGGCTTCTGCGTGAAATTGGGAGCCGACGAGGGTGAGATCGTGGGCACGCATGAGTTTGAAGAGACGATCCTGTGCACGCCCGCGATTGCTGATGGGGCGATCTATGTTCGCAGTGATGGCCATTTGTGGAAGATCGCACAGCCGTGACGATGGAACGAGTGACAGTTCTGCTGGCGGTCGCGTGCGGTGGCGCATCGGGAGCCCTTGTGCGGTACGCGTTGAGTGGTTGGATGCTGAAACGGTTTCCGCTCGGGACTCTCGCCGTGAATTTGGCTGGGTGTCTGTTGATCGGCCTGATCGTCGGTTCGTTGCAACATCGTGACTGGTTGTCGCCGACCGCGAGGCACTTTCTCGTCATGGGCGGACTGGGGTCGCTGACAACGTTCTCGACGTTCGGCTATCAGAGTGTGGAACTCTGGGTCGACGGGGATTACGGGCTCGCCGGGTTGAATGTGCTGATGAACGTGTGCGTCGGCTTCGCGGCTGTGGCGATGGGATTGTGGCTGGGCGGTTTGATGTCCGCCAGCGAGTTGTAACGCCTCTCTCACTCGTTCGACGGCCTGGCCGTCGGCTTGGGATGAGGCATGTTGAACAAACGGGAGATGCAGATGTCGTTGGCAGGTCGGACAGTGTTGATCACAGGCGGAGGAACTGGCATCGGTGCTGGGTGTGCGATTGCTTTGGCGGAGCAGGGGTGTCGCGTGGCGATTGCGGGGCGGCGTAAGGAGACGCTGGCCCAGACTGCATCACAATTCGCCGGCGAACTTCAGATCGAGACGCACACGGTCGACGTCGGTGAGCGTCAGAGTACAAATGGTCTTATCGAGTGGGCGACCGAGATGCTGGGACAGGTGGATGTCCTCATTCATGCAGCAGGAATCAACGTGCCCAAACGATCAATGGAGGAGTGTGATCCAGGAAATTGGGACAAAGTCCTGCAAATCAACGCGACTGGCGCCTACAACATGATGTATGCGGTCCTGCCCCAAATGCGCCAGCGGAAGGATGGATTGATCATCAACATCTCGTCCATCGCCGGTGCCCGAGCCAGTGAGTTGGGCGGCGTCGCCTACAGTGCATCAAAGTTTGCGATGACGGCTCTGTCAACCTGTGTGGCCAACGAGGAGAAAGACCGAGGAATTCGAGTGACGAACATCTATCCCGGCGAGGTGGAGACGCCCATTCTGGACAACCGTCCGGTTCCCGTCTCCGCCGAGCATCGGGCTCGCATCCTGCAACCGGAGGACGTCGCTGCGGCAGTGGTGATGATTGTCGGCCTACCGCCTCGCGCTCATGTGTCGGACATGATCATTAAGCCGACGACGCAAGAGTTCACGTAAGGGTGACAGACGCGTTTAGTCGTTGGCCCGGCCCGACTGTTCGACCACAAGCACGTTGGACGCGAGGTCTTCGGTAATGTGACTGTGTGAGGCTCTGTGACTACCGACGGGACGTCCGTTCTTGATGTCGGCCGCCGCAAAAGGAGCGGCCCGAATCAACCCAATACCGTCCACGGATCGCATCTCGCCCCAAAAGCATCCGAAAGTCCATCTCGACGCGACTGGCCAAAGTGACTTCGATCGGCCATTTGTTCCCCAGGACTTCCACGTGCGTGATGATGACCGGTCGCTTGCTCACCTCGCCGTTGGAACTGCGAATGCTGCGGACTTCCAGCACTTCGGCTTCGGCTTCGACGACATGGTCGTCGTTGGACTGCCGGGGAGTCATTTTGAATCGAGCGAACTTCTGGCCATCTCGTTTGACAGTCTCGATGTCGAAGGCGTGCAAACTCGAGGAGCGAGCGCCTGTGTCGATTTTTGCCTTCACGAATGGGACACCCAAATCGGGAAGGGCGACCCATTCCCGCCAGCCGATCACGATCAGCTGGTCATTTTCGTCGGTGCTCATGTGTCTGTCAGTGGAGGAGAGGGATGTCACAGCAACTGGGCGATCGGGTTTGTGCCAGTGACTGCTCGGACGACTTCCTGGGGAACATCCGTTCTCAATCGCAGCTCACCCGCATCGAGCAGAGTATGCAAAACTGTCGAGACGAGATGGGGAATGGTGATCGGCTCACTCGCAGGTTCGGAGGCGTCACGGGCGGAGCGACCGATGACCTGTCCCATGTTGAGACCGCCGCCCGAGAGCATCAACGGAGCAAGACGTCCCCAATGATCTCGTCCGCCGCGGGCGTTGAGTCGTGGGGTGCGGCCCATCTCACCGCAACAGACGAGCAGAATGTCGTCGCTCAACCCGCGCTCATGCACATCTTCGAGGAACGCGCTGATTGCATGATCAAACGGCCCCCCCATGTATCGGAGGCCCTCTTCCATTGTCGCGTTATTCACATCGGCATGCATATCCCAGACGAAATTCGTCGTGACCGTAATGAACCCACAACCGCGTTCGCACAATCGGCGGGCGAGCAGCATCAGCTTACCCAGCGATTTGGCATTGTCTGCGTATCGCTCGTGGTTCTTCCACTTCTTGTCAATCGCATCGGGTCTAACAAGCGGAGCCGTGTCATAACGCGCGATGGTGCCGGGATCTTCCTGAGACAGATCGAAAGCATCGACCACGCCGCCGAGGATCGTGTCATACGCCTGTTGACGCAGCCCGTTGTAGCTATCGAGGATGCCTCCGGCTTCGATCTCACGGCGGAGTCGGTCGAGTCCGGTTAGCAGCGAGCGTCGGTCATCGACTCTCGTCATGGGCAGATTGAGCTTCATGTTCTCCTGCAGGGTGCCGCCGCCGCTGGGAGCAAACGGAGCGAACCCTCCCCCCAGGGGGCCCGTCGACTCGAAGTCGCCGAACTGTTTGATGGCTGGCATCGTGGTGTCATCGACCGACTTGGGATACAGGGCGATGTTGGTCGGCATCCCGGAGTGCGGACGATTGGCTCCGGCGACGCGTGCATACAACGATCCCAGATTGGCACCCGACGTATGTCGACTGACGATCGGCTTAATGTCGTGGTTCCCGTCACCCGTGGTGAACGATCGCACGATGGCGAGGCGGTCGGCCCAACTGGCGAGTTGAGGGAATGAGCTGCCAAATGTGACACCAGGGATACTGGTTGGAATCTCGCCGTTGACGCTGGCGATCTCTCGCGGGGCGGACATCTTCGGATCGAATGTCTCAATCTGACTCGGTCCACCGTGCATGAAAACGAACACAACCGACTTGTCCGTGATCGGCAATCGTTGGCTTGCAGCCCGCGCTCGCTCGCTCAACAGCCCTGGCAGCGTGAGTCCCCCCAAGGCCAAACCTCCGACGCGTAGAAACTCACGACGTCCCAATATGGCGGGGTCGCGCAACGAGAGCATGGGTGGAACCTCAAGGACAAGCGAGATATCCAAGTATACTCGATGAATGCGGCTGGAGTAACGATTAATTGTTCGAAGGCTGGCCGTCACTGACAGATTTCAGTGGTGAATCGCATCCGGTTCGACAGGGATGTCCCACATCGTTTGCGGCATTTGACAATGCTCCAGGATGAGTGCAGCTTGGTCCTTCAGTTGCTTCATCTCTTCGCGAACATCGACGGTGTTCCAATTGACTGGCTGGATTGGGACGCGGAGTCTTTTCAAGAACCGATGGCGAACAGGACTTGGGATCAGATGCGAGAGTGACTTCAACACAGGGTTTGTCTTCAATGAATCGACCACGCGACGGTCTCGATGCATCGATGATCGATTCCTGACTGTGTGTGCTTCAGGCAGGCAGAAGTCGGGATCAACCCCCAGGAATGAGAAGGTCTTTCGGTATTCAGCAACCGGATTAGAGGTCAACTCATCCAGAAAGAGCAACAGGATGCGATCATCAGGGAAGTGCTCACGGAACGTGTTAACTCGATCCCAATAACAACTATTGTCGAAGAGGTGTTTTCGATGCTGGTTGATATAGTCAGCAAAACTCGTATTCGGGTCCACTTGTCCGAGTGACTGGATCTGTGTCCAAATCGACTCAATGCGCTGAACTGGATGCCTCATCAGATAGACCAACTGTACATCGGGGAGGTGTTTCAACAGGCGAGAAATGACCCGATCCTGACGATACTCGTAGCTGTAGGAGACACTGCCCTCACCGACAGCCAACGCGTGACGTCCCGCCTCAAACAGGTTGTAGTACCAGTCCATACCCAGCTCTTCAAACCGCTCATCAAAAGAGAAGAAGTGCGGCTCTTTGGGAGTCGAGACGAAGATCTGTGGATGCTGAGACAGTTGGTGGCAGAAGGTCGAAGTCCCTGATTTCTCGGCACCGACAACGAGGAACATCGGCTTCACTGGTTGTGAAATCGTCATGATTTGAGTTGGAAAGTCAGAGAGCCAGCGGTACAAGAAAGAACACGGCTCAGCTTGCGAGCTGAGGAAATGAGCTGTTGATCGTCACGTCGGGCAAACTCGCAGGGATTTCGAGATTGACACTCTCGATCTCGTGAGGTGCGTTCATTTTCGGATCGAATGTCTCGACCTGACTCGGTCCCCCATGCGTGAACACGCACACGACCCACTTGCCAGTGATCGGCTCGTGTTGACTTGCGGCTTGTGCACATAATTCGAGCCATCCTGGCGGCGTGAGTCCCTCTAGCGACAGTCCGCCAATGCTGTGTAAGTCGCGGCGATTCAATTTGGCAGCGTCATAGGACAAAAGTATCGCAAAAATCCAAAGGACGAATCGTAACTTGTAGTGTACCCGATTACTTGCATGTCGGTCGCCTTCGATCAGATTTGAAGCACAGTATAGACAAGGCAATTCCATCACTTCTCGGGCTTTCTCAGGTCAAGGCAAACGAGAGCGTCCTCACAGCGGAGGTACAGACGACCGCGAGACAGCACCGGAGCTGCCCAGCAGGGGTAGTGCATTTTGGGGCCTGTGCAGCGTGAAGTCTCCTTCCACTCTTTTGCATTCACCTCGACAAGTGCCAACGTCCCTCGCTCTCCCAGGACCACGAACTTGTCCTCGACCATGATGGCCGACCCTCGGCCATAGAAGGGCCAGGGAATCGGTTCCTTGGTCTCGGCATCAATCACCGTCCCCTCCGGTCCACGAGTCATCGCATCCAAGCCACGGCCCCAGCCGTTTGACTTCCAGACGACCTTTCCAGTGTCCGCAGCGATACAGGTCAGTGTCCCTTCCTGCTCGTGTCGTCCACTGAATCCATAGTAGTGGCCGTCGTGATCGATGGCCGTCGACCAGTGAGTCAGCAGGTTGCGAGGGTCGGACCACACCTCTTCGACCGACTTCCCATCCTCGGCGACACGTAACAGAGCCGACCCGACTCGGTACGCAGCCGAGAGCATGATGGTGTCTCCCACAACGACCGGTCGTGCTGCGTTGACTGAGTCGTGCGTGCGTGAACGGAACCAGTAGTGAAAGTTCTCCTTGCCGGTCTCCGGGTCGACCGAGACCAGACCTTGTCGCATGAGGCACAGGACGTGTCGCTTGCCGTGGATCGTGACAGCGATGGGAGATGAGTAGCTCACAACCATCTCTTCGCCCGTCCATTCATACGTTGGCTGACTGGCGACTCTTGTGTCGGCACCATCCCAAGTCTGTTTGCCGACAGACTCCCACAGCGTTTCACCTGTTGTCGCATCGAAGGCGACGACGCCCGAGTTGGGCTGCCCGCCCACGAGCACGATCAACTTGTTGTCTTCAAGGATGGGAGTTGCTCCGACACCGAAGAACGCCTTTGGTATCTCAAAGTCGGCCTGCGTGTCCCGCATCCAAATCTGTTCGCTGGTCTTAAGGTCGAGGCATAGCAGTTTCCCCTCGGCGCCGAAGGTGTAGCACCGGTCCTCAGTGAGCAGCGGCGAACAGCGCGGGCCGTTGTTGTAGCCATAAGGATCTCGGAAAGCACTCGGGTAGGCGACTCGCCAGATCGGTTCTCCCGTATCGGCCCGCAGGCATTGAACGATCTCCTCATCCTGTTCCCGATGATGGATGACGAGCCGATTCCCCCGGACGGATGGGGCGCTGTATCCCGTGCCGACGACACGAGACCAGAGTAGGGGAGGGCCATCGGCAGGCCAGACGTCAAGCAGCCCGGTCTCAAGGGAAATGCCCGTTCCCTCCGGCCCGAGAAACTGTGGCCAGTCGTCCCCCTTACGGTCAGGAGGAGGAACAGGGATCGGTGAATTCGAGACAGCCACGGATGAGACCGGCTCTTCGGCATGGCTGCATGAGATGCTGACGAGGGGGCTCAACACGCCCAAAGTGAGTAGCAAGGGGACGCAGACTGCCCCTCGTCGACCGTCTCTCTCACGCTGCCGGGGGTTCAGACATCTCACCATCAGTCGTTCCTTCACGGGATCGATCTTTCAACCTCTGCTTCAAGAGATTGGACCGGGCGATCCACGTGAATGCAAGCCGACGGCATTTCGTCGCTTCTTGTCGGAAAGCCTCAGGCAATCGACGGGCTGACCAGCGAGCGGTATAGGAACAGATAGTGAAACACGCTCCCCAGGATCACGCAGCAGTGCCAGACGGCGTGATAGTAGATATGCCGGTGGTCATTCACAAAGAACCACAATCCCACCAGGTAGGCTGCTCCGCCGAGAAGCACATAGCTCAAGCCGGCCACTCCCGTGACCGCCAGAACCTGACCGACGGCAACTGCTGGAAAGATGCACATCGAGAGATACCAGCCATGATGCACGGATCGCTCTCCCGCTCTGATACGGACGACAATGCCGACAAGCGCAGCTGCCCACATCAGACCGAGGACGATCCACCAGGGACCTGTTCGCAGATGAGTGATGGAGAATGCCGTATACTGGCCCACCATGATCAGGAAGATGCAGATCTGATCGATCATGCGAAAAACGTGACGGCGCGAGGGATCATCGAACGAGTGTGACAGCGTCGACGCTCCGTACAGAGCCAAGAGCGTCACCACGTAGATTGTGCCGCCCAGAAGTTCCCACGAACCTCCCTTCACCGCGAGCGCCCGCATCAGGGGGATCGAGCCAACGAGACTCAGGAACCAACCGAAGGCGTGCGTCCATTGATTCGCAGTCTCAGCGGGAACTGAGGGGACGGTTCTCGAAAGGACAAACTGTGCAACGCGATCCATCGGGGCTTCCTTGCCTTGGGGGGAGCGGATTGTCCTGACTTTGCTGCTGGGGTCAAGAGGGAGTTCGGGGTTGACAGTTGTGAGAATCTCATTCCACTCCATCGAGTGATATCGGTTTAGGAGCACGCGAATCCAAAGGAAATTGGCTGAATTCGAGCGGTCATTCATTGCGGAATGTGTACGCAGTCGTTTCTCCTTCCGTGAGGGGCCGGTTAGGCTATGCAAGTCCCTATTCTCCCCACTCTGCAATCAGCTTCCATTCTTATGGCGTCGATCAGCAAAATCCGCCGGATGCTCAAATTGATTGAAAGACTGCAGACGGGTGGCGTCTGCAACTCGAAAGATCTCGCCGAATTCTGTGGAGTGAGTCGACGCACGATCTTCCGGGACCTCCGCATGCTACAAGACTCGGGGCTCCCGGTGCTCTATGACGAAGAGCGTCAAGGCTACTGGATGACGACCGCCTCCTTTCTGCCCCCCACAGACCTGACGCTCGCTGAGACGCTCGCACTCATCGTCCTGTCGCGGAGCTTGGGGCGGGAAGATCAGGGGCTGCCGTTCTTCCAAGCCGCCCGTGACGCCAGTCTCAAACTGGTGAGTAACCTCCCCGGCAACCTTCAGCACGAAATCGGTGAACTTGCCGATGTGATCGACGTGCGTCTGTCCCGACATAATCCACTGGACGATGCTCAACCGCACCATGAGTTGCTCATGCGAGCCATCACGGATCGACGCAGTGTCCGACTCACCTACAACAGCCTCTTCGAACAGAAGGAACTGCGGACTCTGTTCAGCCCGTATCGACTCTTCTTCGCCCGACGGAGTTGGTACGCCATTGGTCGCTCGTCCGTGCATCGAGCCGTTCGCACATTGCATTTGGGTCGAATCGTGTCAGCGGAAGTCACCGAAGATACGTACGAGATACCACCCCGCTTCTCACTCGCTCGCTATCTGGGCAATGCCTGGCACATGATCCGCGAGCGCGGCAAACGCACAGATGTCACAATTCGCTTCCAGCCACGTGTCGCAACCAACGTGGCCGAGGTCACCTGGCACAAGACGCAGAGTGTGACGTGGAATGACGACGGCACCATGGACTTCCGCGTCACGGTCGACGGCCTCAAGGAAATCTCCTGGTGGATCCTCGGCTACGGCGAACAAGCCGAGGTGCTTGAACCCAAAGAACTGCGAGACATGATCGTCGGCCATGCCCAGGGAATGATTGACCGCTATCAACCCAAGCGAAAGAGAAAGGCCGCCTCGCGCAGGAAGAAGCTCGCCAAGTGAGTTCGTCGGGTGGTACGTCCAGACCAACGGGATGGGCGTGGCGAGCGCGGTGCAGAGGTTCGAGTCCTCCAGAAGCATGCGCCACGCCCTTCCTGTCGTCAGGGCGTGCCACCCCACTGAGATACTTTGCCGAAGTTTCAGAATTTCGGCGAACCAATCTCGTTGTTGCTGCGTCTGAGGGGCAGATAAAAACCTTCTCACCGGACTAACTTTTCAAATCTCAAATATCAGATTTGAGATTTCAGATCGAGCAGACAAATGTCACGGCAAATTCTCAGAGCGTATCGGGCGGCAGATGCGATGCGGCTGACACAGCCGCGACCGCTCAGTCTGCGCCCCGACAGTTTGCGCTTTGATTGGCCGCCCTGGCGGTGACGTCGCTTTCGTGGAACAACCTCCACGGCCCGATGTCACCCCCGGCATCGGGTCGTTTTTCGTTGGTGACGCAAGTCGCCAACACCACATCGGGATGTAGGGCAGTGGCCGCCCGCGTGCCTTGGGAGCACGAGAGCGTGGGTTCGAATCCCACCATCCCGACTGAGAGTTGACGGGTTGATGAGTTGAGAAGTTGATGAAGCACGTGGCTCGTCAACTCATCATCTCATCAACCCATCAACTTCAAACCGTCCTCGTAGAGCAGTCCGGAGTGCTCGCCACCCTGTCACGGTGGAGGTCGTGGGTTCAAATCCCATCGAGGACGCTGACGGAGTTGATGGGTTGATGAGATGACGAGTTGATGGGACAGCTCGTCATCTCGTCCACTCAACAACTCCCACACGGACAAGTGGTGGAATTGGCAGACACGCGACGTTCAGACCGTCGTGCCGAATGAGGCGTGGGAGTTCAAATCTCCCCTTGGTCACTGAAGAGGTTGATGGTTGAGGGTTGATGGAGATCAGAAAGGACAGTCGATCAACCATCAACCATAAACAATCAACCAGTATCGCGGGTGAGCGAGTGCTCAGCGAGGCCTCATAAGCCCCGCCTGTCGGGTGCGACTCCCGGACCCGCTACTTTTGAGTTGACGGGTTGATGAGTTAACGAGTTGATGAGCCAGCCGAACTCGTCAACACCATCAACTCATCCACCCATCAACTTCTAAACGACCGGGTACGCAAACTGGCAAAGCGGTCACGTTGAGGGCGTGGCGAGTTTGTGGGTTCGACTCCCACCTCGGTCAGTTAAGTTGATGAGATGACAAGTTGATGAGTTGACGAGGTAAAAGCGATTTCTCATTGCACATCAACTCGTCAACCCATCATCTCATCAACTCACAAGATCCCGTGGTCCAACGGTCACGACACCGGTTCGACATACCGGGAACGATGGTTCAACTCCATCCGGGATCACTTAAAAGTTGATGTGTGGATGAGTTGAAGAGTTGATGAGCAAAGGCACTCGTCAGCTTCTCAACTCATCAGCCCGTCAACTCATTCAGGGCCTGCATGCCGATGGAGGCGACTGATCCTTGCAAGATCGGTGCGATGGGTTCGACTCCCATCAGGTCCACTCGCGGAGTTGATGTGCTGACGGAGTTGACGAGTTGATGAGATTGCTCGTCCACTCGTCCACTCATCAACCTGGATGGAAGGCAGTCGGATACGGCTTGCCGGGCCGGTTTGCTAAACCGTGCGGCCTTCGGGCCATGAGGGTTCGAATCCCTCGCCTTCCGCCTCCCACGGGGAGTTTGTGCCTGCGGCAGCAGGACTCCACACGAATGATTTTTCGTGGGACCTGCCGGAGGCACAAACCGCCGAAGGCGGCCTGATGGTGAAACGGATGATCATACCCGGCTTCTAACCGGGGGTTCCGGGTTCGAATCCTGGTCAGGCTACTTTGTCGTCCCTCTCCCCTTGGGGGAGAGGGACAGATTCTGAAGCGTCAGCGAAGAATCAGGGTGAGGGGGCGACGCGGATGAAGAGT
>JAJDEJ010000296.1 GCA_029259815.1 Planctomycetaceae bacterium
CCGGCAACTTTCCTGGCACTTCCGGCTTGTAGACGGCAATCCGCATCCGCAGTTGTTCTCGTGATCCGATGACAAGCGTGAGCCGTTCCTCCGTGCCGTTGCAATTTGAGATCGGACCGAGAGTCTGATCCACGACTGTGACACGATCGGGGCGGGGTGGTAAGTGGCCGTACTCGTAGTACTGGATCATGGCCTTCAGTTCGTCTCGTCGACGTTCCCAGTCAGTCGGAGTGCGAACAGCCGATCCATCGGAGCACGTCATCAGGTCCGGCAACTCTGAGACAATCGGCAGATCATCCAGTGTCTCCGGTGGGGACCACTGAGCCCATCCCGTTCGAGCAGTGAGAGCGACAAGTGCCAAGGCGACCGCGGGCATCATCGGGATATGCGAACGCATTTCCATCTGTCTTCCTGTGAGAATCCCACAACAGCTGACTGAGGCAGAAGGTCTGCCAGACCGGATCGACGATCGTCCTGCCCGTCTGATTCTGCATTCTCACTACGGCGGGCGATGACGTAAAGCCGGGTCAGGCTGAGTGCGACGATTGGGTGATTCCCGTGTGCCACGACCGTGTCCGTGGAATTGGCGATCAACTTGGAGCCGTTGGTACTCAGTGAGGGATTGTATCAGCGGACCGTTTGGTCGGTTGGTTCAAGTCATCGCGGGCCGCGACGGACTCTACGCGTTCCACTGAGCGAAAGACGGCCCAGCCGTCCGGGGCGTCGCCATGTTTCAAGTGAAGTGCATGCCAAAAGCTGGAGGTGTCGAAGAGCTCCCGAAAGAACGGATTCAGGTAGATCACGATCATATCGCGAGGTTGCGACTCCCAAGAGCTCCGCAGCCTCTCCAAGACTCTCGACAGAATGTGTTCGTCGAAAGGATTCAAGAGATAGATCACGAGTGGCGTGGCCGGCCAATCGAGCTTCGTGGCATCCAACTCGATGCACTGAATGTCCCGGCAACTTGTCCGGTGGCGTTTGAATTGTTCAATGTTGCTGTGGGCGATCTCGCAGAACGATGGAGAGAGTTCAACCCCGATCACCTGTGAGAAAGGGAACAGTGCGGCCATGAACAATGCTCGCCCCTTCCCACTGCCAAGGTCGACGAAGGTATACTCTCGGTGGTCAATGTCGAGTTCATCCAGAATGACGCCAAAATTAGCAGCCGATGTGGGTGCATACCCTTCCGTATGGTTTTGGGCGTCCGCATCGAAATCAATGTCACTTCCAGCGATGAATCCGCTCGTCGTGACTCCGAATCTTCTGTCGAATGCGTCCTCTTTCCAATCTGCGAACCATTGGGTCTTGCGAACAAACGGCAAGATCAGAGCGACGACCGGAGGGAGAATGCCGACCAACCCGTTGTAGCGAAGAAGCCACTTCACTCGGAGAGCCAACCTGGAGAGCCCGTCTTTCATGGCTTTACAGCATTTCAGGTTTGATCGATCAATGCAAGGCAGCGGTCGCCCCGCGATCTCTCGTCTTTCGGAGGTCAATCGCTTGCCAAGCTCTCGATCTTAAGACGACACTGGCTGTTCAACGTTGATTGTCTTGAATGGAGGAGAAGTGTGATCGGACTGGAAAGCCGGGTATTGATTGTCCTTTCAATCTGTCTTCATCTGTCGGTGATTCACGCTCAGGCGGAGACGCTTGTTGTTCAGCCGGGTGAAAACCCGCAGGACACTCTTGATCGGGCGGCTGCCGGGGATGAGGTTTCGTTCGCGCCGGGAATGCATCAGCATCGACTCGGTCGGCATCGGTCACTGTTGTATGTCGACAAGCCGGTGCAGATTGAGTTGCAGCGGGGAGCCGTGCTGAAGTTGGCGGATAGTGAGACACAGTTGGAGAAAGAGCCTGAGATCACGATCGATCATGGGGCTCCCAAGATGCTCAACGATCTGGAGGTGGGAGGCGACTTCGATCTGGAGACGGGGCCGATCATCTTTCGAGTGCAGATTGATGGAGAAGGGAAAGCCGGACAGCACGACACGTTCGAGTGGTCGGCGGGCGATGTCTGGGAAGCTTCACGGGGGAAGCAGGTGCCGATCACCGGCGATTGGCAGCCGCTCGCACATGGGGTAGAAATCCGCTTTGAGAGCAAGACCGGTCACAATCGGGGCAGCCTGTGGTTTCTGTCGTACGACGGACCGGAGGCGTATGGCATCCGAATTGGGTATGGGACGCAGCAGGACTTCATCGAGAACGTCCGCATCTTCGGTGACGGGACGATCGACATGAACCGGTCCAATAACGTCATACCCAGCGGATTGGTCAAGAACATCAACGCCTGCGTGCTGGTGCATGGCCGCGTGCGGGGAGTCCACATCGAAGGCATCACCATGACCGACACCATGCGGTCGGTCATGCTCTACGGCGAACACACGGGGGAGTTTCTGAGAGGGGGAGCCGTCGGTCCGGGCGAGTCATTCGATGCCGAGGACATCACGATCCAGTACACCCGCACGCTCAACCCTCACGGGGCAGCCTATCTGTTGGGTCATCCATCGCATCGCGGACGGCTGCACAACGTTCGCTGCAACTTCAACTACATGGTCACCGGCAAGACGGCTCTCGAACCGAACTTCCAACTCGACCAGTACGAAGTCATCGGCAACATCATCAAGAGCGACGGCCAAGCCATCCACTGCTGGCGAAAATCGACCAATGGAGTCGTGGCCGACAACCTCCGCATCGACGACACGACAGGCAAGCCGGTCGTCGTCGTTAACTCCCCCGGCGCCTGGGAAGACCCGGAGCACGTCACCCTCCGTAACAACCGCAACCATCTGAGTGACCGCGAGACAACCGCAGATAGCCCACGTTGATGGGTAGAGCGTGTCCGGGAATTCGGTAGCCATCACGCGGAGTGTGATGAGCAGTCGATGGTGCAGGTCTCAGATTCGTTCGACGCTCTCCCCTAGCCCGTGTCATCACGCGGAGCGTGATGACTACTTTCTTTGCGACCGATCCCCGGACGCACACTGTGGGCGACCGAGATCACTTAAGTCGAATTCCAGTCGACGGTCGAATGTGCGGACCTTGTGATGTTGAATTGGTTGGGCAGGGGCCAATCTCGGTTCAGTACTTGGTGTTGAACCGAGAATGTCAGTTCGGTCGTGAGGGATATGCGGGACGTTTTGATTGGGAGTGATGTGGCCAGAGTCGATGCGGCTGGATCGTGCAAGGCTGTGACGCGGATTTGATTCCGCGCGGTAGGTTTGTGGTGATCGAGATGCTCTCGGTCCCGAGTGTGTCCTCCGCCGCGCGAGTCTGTTCCGATGTCAGTGGCTCAACAATCCGAACGAAAGACATCCGTTGTCGCTCAGCCGTCGCGCGCTCAAGTGCCTACTCTGACACAACGCAAGAGCGGAGAAGTCTGGATCGAGTGTGTCGAAGAGGTCCATGGTCTGCAGTCGTACTGACTGGACTGGGACGAACTTTGTCGGCACACAGCGGAAGCCAACGTCTTTCAGTCGCCGTGGATGTTACTGGCGGTGTGGGAGCAGATACCGCCTGAGGGGCGGCCACAGGTGGTCTTTGTGTACGAGCAGCCTTCACGAAAGGCCGAGGCACCGTTGTTGATTGGTGCGTTTCCACTCGTGAGACGGCGGGGGTGTCATGGCTTGCCGATCCGCGTGTGGCAACTCTGGACACATCGGCTGTTGTTTTTGAACACGCCGTTCGTGAGAGCAGGGCATGAGCTTGCTGCCCTGTCCTCATTGTTTGACTGGCTGGGCGAATCAAGTTCAGTGACGGCCATCGAACTGCAGGGAATTCACGGCGAGCGAGCTTTGTCTCAGGCACTTATCCATTTGCTCGACAGCACCGAGCGGACGAGCTTCACGGTTCTTCGCTACTGTCGAGCCTTCATGCGGCGTGAAGGCACGTTCGACGACTATCTGAATTCACTCCCGGGACACACTCGTCGGGAGTTTGGTCGACTCCGGCGACAGCGTGAACGCATGGGGCAGCTGGAGGTCCGATCATTGGAGTCTGGCGATGATGCGGGTCTCTGGATCGAGCAATTTCTGGAACTCGAATCACGTGGATGGAAGGGACGCGAAGACACGGCCCTGAAGGCTTCCGCAGAAGACCAGCAGATGTTCCGCCGTATCACGCAGGAGGCCGGACGACGTGATCTGTTGGACATGCTGGGATTGTTTCTTGACGGTAAGCCGATTGCCTTGAAGTGCAATTTCCTGATGGGACGAGGAGCGTATGCCTTCAAAATTGCCTACGACGAAACGTACGCCAAGCAGTCGCCCGGCGTGCAGTTGGAGTTGGAGAACGTGCGACGGCTGTTGGAGTCCGACCGGACCGACTGGATGGACTCGTGTGCCGTCGCGCGGCATTCGATGATCGATCGTCTGTGGAAAGATCGTCGGGTGGTCGAGACAACGCTCGTGTCGAGCGGACGGTTCGGGAGTGATGCCATCCTGGCGATGTACCCCGTGATGCGTGCGGCAAAACGCGAGTTGGGGCGACTCGTGCCCCGGCTTCAAAGCTGATCGTCTCTCCAAACCAAATCTCAAGCAGACCAGGACATTGACCTTCTGGAGTCATTCCATGATTCGGACCCTTGAAAAGCCATCAAAATCGATTCAGACCCGTCCAGATGTGACGAGTGCACAACGACTGCTGGATATCGATGCCGACCAGTTCGCTGCGAACTTCGGACAGGAGCCGTTCCTGATCGGACATCGACTCAGCGATCATCCCTTGTTTGACGTGGATCGTTTGCTACAGCTGGCTCAGTCACTGCCTGAGCGATGCATCGAGTACAACGCGGGCGATCTGCCGGTCACGGTTGAAGCGGGTCAAACGCCTTCGAATGGCCTGTCGGCTGACGAGACGATTCGCCGCATCCGTGAGTGCAAGTCGTGGTTGGTGCTCAAGTATGTCGAGCAGGATCCGGAGTATTCCGAATTGTTGGAGACTTGTCTGGCTGAAGTCGCTGCGCACTCAGAGCTGATTCGACCGGGCATGTGCAGTCCGCAGGCGTTCATCTTCCTGACGTCGCCGGGGTCCGTCACGCCGTATCACATCGACCCCGAGCACAACTTCCTGCTGCAGATTCGGGGAGCCAAGAAGGTCCACATGTTTGATGGTCGTGACCGTTCGATCCTCAGCGAAGAGGACCTCGAACAACTGTATTCCGATTCCGACGATCAGGAACGCAATCTGCAATTGGATGACGCCCATCGCGAAAAGTGTTGGACGTTTGATCTGGAGTCGGGCGATGGTCTGCACTTTCCGGTGACGTACCCGCACTGGGTCGAGAACGGCGACGAGATCTCCATCTCGTTCAGCATCACGTTTCGCACGCCCGACCTGTACCGCAGGCAGGTGCTCTATGCACTGAATGATCGCCGTCGCCGCAGTGGGAGGTCGACACGTCCCGTCGGCAGTTCGCCCCTGCGTGAGGCGTTCGACTTCCAGACCTACCGCATCCGCAATCGACTGACGTCGATGCTCGGACAGGGTTAAGATCACGTTGGCCGAAGTCGCCACAGGTGTGGTACGCTAGGGAGATACGCATCGGACGCTTGTATCGGTGATACTTTACTCTCTCTCTGCGATCAATGTTATGTCACGCCTGATGGTCCCGCTGGCATTGCTGCTGCCGTTGCTGCTCTCACCTCGCGTCGAAGCAGACGTCTTCACATATGTCGATTCCGAGGGGAAAGAGCAAACAGTGGCAGCTCGGCTGGTAGGGACGGGTGAAGGGTTCCTGGCCCTCGAACAAGACGATGGACGCTGGCGTCTGGTGGCGGAGGAGTCGGTGAGTCAGCGGGTGCCGGGCGACGACCCGACGCCCATTACTGGCGACGTGATGGCCGAGCGACTCACCGGAATCTTCACGCCGGAACTGCTGAAGGTTCGTGTTGAAGATCCGTATGTCGTGGGCGTCGTGCTGACGGCTGAGCTGCCGCAAGAGTCTGAGGTGCGGTTGGAACGGTTTCTGGATAAGGCCATGTCGCTGATGCAGTCGGTCGATCGAGTGTTCACGAGTTTCATGGGTGACATGAAGATTCCCTTGGAGGCACCCGAGTTTCCGCTCGTGATGTTGATCTTTGAGACGGATGCAGATTTCAACGAGTACACAAAACTGACGACAGGCGGACGCGGACTCTCAGCTGATGCGATCTCCGGCTTTTACTCAGGGTTGTCCAACTGGCTCGCGATTCGCCTCGACGAGTGTGATTCGTTCGCGGTGCCACTGCACGAGGCGATTCATCAACAGGTGTTTAATCGTGGTGTGCTGCAACGTTTGGCTCCGATCCCCAAATGGTTTGGCGAAGGAATTGCGACCGGGTTTGAGAACGATGGCGCAAAGATCAACGTCGATCCGACCCGCATCAATCGGCTGTACGGAGGCAACGCACGTCGGCAATTCACAGTGACATTTGAGGATGTCATCGAATCCGATGACGCTTTCCACGGCAACGTTCTGGCCGGTGATGCTTACACACTCGCCTGGTGTCTGCACTGGCTGCTCGTGACGACCAAACCGGAAGAATACACCGCATTCGTCAATCAGCTGGGAAATCTTGAGCCACTGACGCCTGCTTCACAAGCCCAACGGCTCACCGAATTCAAGTCGACATTTGGCATCGCACCGAGCGATCTGGAAGGCATCATTGGTCAACAACTGACCGTCGAATCACGCAAGCAGCGCGTGCGTCTGGAGCCGACGAGACCACCGGTCGGGAAACTCATCACACAGGATCAGATGGGCGTTCTCGAATTGGGTCTGGTTCAGCGGGGCGACAAAGGCGGTCTGGTGCAGGGCATCGGCAAGATCAAGAATCTGTCGCCTTTTCGAACTCTGTCGTTTCACATCACTGTCTCGCGTGACGGTCGCGGCATCGCGTGGGTCGCTGAGAAGGTGCCTCCCGGTCGGCGCGTGAACCTCGACCGAAAGCTCATCCCGCCCTCGGGAGGAAACGGATACGCGGTCTCGATCACATCGGCCCTTCCCGGATCCGACAAGGAGCAAAAGTTCTTGAAGAGCCAGAGGTGAATGGGCAATTCACACCGGTCTCCGGCCCTTCAGCACGGTCCATAACTCCCGCTGCCAAGCGACGCCCGTCTCTCGCAAGCCAGCTGATTCGAAGTAGGCCAACTGCGTTGCTGCCGTCTCGTGACAGTCATCGCCACTGACTCGTGGCTGACCGAACTGTTCGACGTTCCGCTCTCGCCAACCTCGCAATGCGTCCGCCATCGCGGGTGTGACCGCTTGGGCGTCGATCAACTCCTGCATATGCGCGGCCCATCGCTCGACCTGTTCACGATAGTCCGCGTCTGACACGGGGCGTACCTCATCACCGTTCAACAAAACACCCCCCGGTCGCAGGGCGTTGAAGCAAAGCTGATAGCACTGCCGCTTCTCCTCCAGGTCGAGATGATGAATGGCCGACATGCTGACGATGGCTGTCGCCGGCTCTGTGATGACATCACCCCAGTCATCTTGCAGTCGACGACAAGCGAATGAGACGCGATCACTGAATCGTTCCAGTCGATAGGCTGCCAGATCGAGGAAGGCTTGTGACTGATCAATGATGATGGCTGTTGTGTCTGGGAATTTCTCAAGCACCCGTTCGATCAGTCGTCCCGACCCGCCTCCCAGATCGACGATCAACCCGACAGTCACTCTCTCCTGCCCCATCTCAGCGAGAATTGCATCTTGCACTTCGAGATAGTGAGGATGCACAAGCGTCGCCCCCGCGTCATAACCAGCAGCGAGTTCGGATTGGTTCCAACGATATTCGGCCATGGGGTTCCTTCTGATCTTGACACGGACCACGCCGCTGAGGTTCGCAGCTGAAGTTGAGATGCCAGATTTGAGTTCTCAAATGTCAAATCACACAATCACTTCAATTGATCCCGCAACCTCGCAAGTTCCTGCATCGCTTCCAGCGGTGTCATCGTCTCGAGGTTGAGACCCTTGAGTTCGTCAACGACCGGGTGCTGTTCCGGACCGAACAGAGATAATTGGCGGATGTCCGAGCGTGTCGTCTCGCGGACTGGGATCGTGGGTCGTCCGGCCTCATCGTGATGATCGGATTCGAGCGTGTCGAGGATGACACCTGCCCGCAAGATCACCTCACGGGGGACGCCAGCGATACGGGCGACGTGGATGCCGTAACTGCGGTCAGCCGCGCCGGGGACGATCTTGTGCAGAAAGATGACTTCGCCCTCTTGCTCATGCACAGCGACGTTCCAGTTGGCGACTTGCTTGAGGGTCTGTGAGAGTTCGGTCAGTTCGTGATAGTGCGTTGCGAACAGCGTCCGGCAATAGACAACATCATGTAGATACTCGGTGATGGCCCACGCGAGTGAGATGCCGTCGTAGGTGCTCGTGCCGCGACCGATTTCGTCCAGGATCACGAGACTGCGGTCGGTCGCCGTGTTGAGAATCCGAGCCGTTTCCGTCATCTCAACCATGAACGTCGATTGGCCTTTGCCAAGTTCGTCACTCGCTCCAACTCGTGCGAACACCCGATCCGCGATGCCGACCGTTGCGGACGCCGCAGGGACGAACGATCCCATCTGTGCCATCACGGTGATGAGTGCCGCCTGTCGAATGTACGTGCTCTTGCCCGCCATGTTGGGGCCCGTGATGAGCGCAATCGTTGAATGGGAATTCAAGCCCACGGGCAACGCCCCGTGGGATTCGGACGCCTCATGTTCGTTGGACCCACGGGGCGTTGCCCGTGGGCTTAGTGTGTCGACATGTCCCAGTTGCACATCGTTCGGCACGAACTCACCCGTCGGTTGCAACCGGTCGAGGACCGGGTGCCGTCCGTCATGGATGTCGAGTGTCGGCTCATCCGTGATCGTCGGGCGACAGTAGCGGTGTGCGACGGCGAGCGTCGAGAGGGCGGTCAGCACATCAATCTGTGCAAGCGTGTCGGCCGTCTGTTGCAGCCGACGTGTCTCCTCGCAGACTCGCTCACGCAGGGCGGTGAACAGTTCTTGTTCGAGTGCAATGGCTCGCTCCTCGGCCCGCAACACCTTTTCCTCGTACTCCTTCAACTCGGGGGTGACATATCGTTCCTCGTTCTTGAGCGTCTGTTTGCGGATGTAGTCGTCGGGAACCTTATCCAGATTCGCCACCGTGACGCCGAGGTAGTAGCCGAAGACTTTGTTGAAACCGACCTTCAGCGACGTGATGCCCGTGCGTTCGATTTGGGTTGCCTGATACTCAGCGATCCACTGCTTGCCGCCACGAGCGAGGTCTTTGAGTTCGTCGAGGTCCGAGTTGTAACCGGTGCGGATGACGCCGCCGTCCGTTGTGTTGATGGGGGGATCATCGACCAGTGCCGCTTCAATGTCTGAACGGACTTCGGGGCAGAGATCGAGCCGGGCTTCGAGTGTCGTCAGTAACTCGGACGAGCGACCCGTGAGCTTCGCTTTGAGCTTGGGTAACAGCGCGAGCGTTCGTGACAGTGAGCCGAGGTCGCGGGGTGAGGCACGCAGCGTCGCCACTCGTCCGGCGAGGCGTTGGAGGTCGTACGCCTGTTCGAGTTGCTCGCGGATGTCGCGCATCAACAGCGAGTCACACGTCAGTTCGTCGACCGCGTCGAGTCGCCTGTTGATCGCCGCAGCATCTGTCAGCGGGTTCGAGAGCCAGTCGGCGAGTAGACGGGCGCCCATTGAGGTGACCGTCTCGTCGATGATGCTCAGCAGCGACCCGTCACGTCCGCCCTCCCGTTGTGTCTGTGTGAGTTCGAGACTCCGTCGAGTCGCCTCGTCGATGAGCATCGACGAGCCACGTCGGTAGGGCTCCAGCCGCGTGATGTGTCCGAGGGCCGACTTCTGCGTTTCCTGCACATACTCCAGCAACGCCCCCGCAGCCGTGACGGCTGTTGAGTCACCGTCGACGTCGAAGCCTTCGAGAGTCTGGGTGCCAAAGTGCTTGAGCAGCGTCTCGCGGCACGACCTCGCCGCGAACGACCACGGCGGCCGCTCGGTGAGGAGGGTTGAGGATTGAGTGTTGAGTGTTGAGAGTGACGGGTTGTCGCGAGCCGTCTCCGGGATGACGACTTCCGAGGGGCCGATGCGTGTCAGTTCGTCGAGGAGTACCGAGTACTCAGTACCAAGGGCTGAGGTCTCTCCGCTCTCGGCCTTATGCTCTTCACCCAACTCCTGACACTGAAATCGTCCGGTCGATAGCTCGAGCCACGCGAGACCGACCGCGTGCTTCGCGGGGGCAATCGCGGCGACGAAGTTGCTCTCCTTCGGATCGAGCAGCGTTTCGTCGGTGAGCGTGCCCGGTGTGATAATGCGGGTCACCTCACGCCGCACGAGGCCTTTCGCCGTCTTGGGGTCCTCAACCTGATCGCAGATGGCCGCTTTGTGACCGGCAGCGATCAGTTTCTGGAGATAGCCGTCCAGTGAGTGATACGGGAATCCGGCCATCGGCACCGGATTGGTCGACCCCTTGTCGCGACTGGTGAGCGTGAGACCGAGCACCTTGGCCGCGACCTGTGCATCTTCATGGAACAACTCGTAAAAGTCGCCCATGCGAAACAGCAGCAGCGAGCCGGGCGTCTCCGCCTTCACCTCCGCATACCGCTGCATCATGGGTGTGAGCTTGTTGTCTCCGTTCTTAGGCATGAGGTCAGACGTTGCATCGATGGGTGATCGTGAAGCGACGAGTCTACCGAATCGCCAGCGGATCGTCTGCCGATGAAGGCGTCCGCCAGCGGGAGTGTTTGACAACCGCGAATGACGCGAATGGGGCGAATAACACGGGGGGCGTCGCAAGGGCGATAGCATTTGTTCCATTCGTGTGATTCGCGGCTGGTACCATGCGGTCAATCGGGCAGTGCCATAGGGAACAACCGTTTCCCGGACAGCCGGTGGTCGAGTTTTGACAAGAGGAAACGAAGGCAACGAAGTGCTGTCCGAACGTCCTTCCTTCGTTCACTTCGTTCCCTCCTGTCCACTTCTCCGAGGTTCCGTCCAACTGACCTGAAGATCCGCGATTGTTCGACAGGCTTGTGCGTACTCACCACGTAAGCACACCTTCAAATGAGAGGTATTTACTCTGTTCGGACTCGCCTGCTGTGCGGGCTTGCGTATGATAGAGGGGTGTGTGAACGCTTCGTTGTGGGACGTACAGGGCTGAGATGAACTTCGCTGAGCGATCTCCGTCGACCGCGTGGGAACCGATCAACGTGCCTCATCTGCCGGGGTGTGTGCTCTGGGGTTGGGCCAAGCCGGTGTCAGACCCATCGGGTCTGCTGATCAACGTGCAGGAAGAGGTGTATCAGGCGTTTGGTCCGGCTCTCACACTGCGCGGGATCGTCGCGGCTGCCGGCATCAACCCGGCTCACGTCGCCGCGTGGACCATTCTGGGGATGACGTACGAAGGGCAGGGGGGAGCGAATCCACTGTTTGATCAGCCGTTGCCGTTTCCCGGTCCACAGGGGATCGCCGTTCACCTGTCTATGTCGCCAGTTGCCGCGCCGATGAGGGGGACCGTTGCACCTCAACCTGCAATGCCCACAACGTCTGCACCCGCGAGCGGCAACGCACTCCCGGCCCTTGAAGCCATCGACGCAGAGTGGCAGACAATCATTCAGATCGAACGACAGCTCGAAGCAGCGCGTCGCAAGCTAGGTGATATCCAGGGACAACTTGGATCACTGAACCGCGACCTTGGTTCGGACGAACGACTCTTCAGCAGTGCACAGGACAAGAAGGACTGGGACGACGCCCGACGCTTTCTCAGGGACAACCTGGCTCAAGTCGGTCGCTACATTCGCGCCCACGATATTGGCGTCACCAGTACGGCTGGCAACCGCAAGCACTTCAAGGAGGTCTTCGAGCGATTCGTCGAGCCAAAGCAGGCCTTCCCCGGCATGGAAGCAGAGCAACTCGCCTTCGAGCAGCATCGCAAGACATCCCAGACCCTCCTCCTGCAAATGCAGAACGCCCACGCCGCCGCTGCCCGTGACGGCGTCCAGCGCTCTCGGTCGGTGCTCGCCCGCATCGCCGCCAAAGTCCAAATGGGCCGTAACAAACGCTGAGAGGTCGGATGGCACGCCCAGACCAACGGGGATGGGCGTGGCGAGCGCAGGACCAAAGATGGAAGGCTCCAGAACGGTTCGCCACGCCCTTCCTGACGTCAGGGCGTGCCACCCAACGCGAACCTTGTCGACTTCGCGGGGTCGAGTGTGACCAGAGCGACGATCCGGTAAACTCGAAGTCCACATGGACAGCTCTTTCGAACTTCGGTCATTCGAACTTCCTTCGTCATTCTGATTTCGTCATTCGACATTGACACTTCATGTCCAAACGAAGAAGACACTCCAAGCCGCAGGACTTCTGCGGTCAACTCGGACCCGACGACGCGGTCGACCCGCGGACGTTCTTCGATCGCCGTTCGCGCGGACGAGGTGACCGCAAGGCTCGCCAACTCTGCCGACAAGTCTCGCAGACGCTGAGCTATGTCCTCAGTGGCGAATGCGACGACGACACACTCCGCAGCCTGTACGTCGAAAGCGTCGATCCAGCCCCAGACGCTTCCCGCCTGCTGGTGACCGTTTCTTCTCTCGATAAGGACGACGACACGCCGACCGTTGACATCCTCACCAAACTCGCTGCCGTCAGCGGCAAGCTCCGCTCCGAAGTCGCCGCCTCGATCAGCCGCCGCAAAACGCCCGAACTGGTCTTCAACGTCGTGCGTCACGAGGACATTCCAATGCCGGAGTCGGATTCATCACATGATGTCGATTGACTCAGTGTGGAAGTGATATCTATGGCGATTGTATCACCAAAGCAGTTTCAGACTAAGACGGGCGGTCATGGATTCGTACGAAGCGCGATCACGGGAGACGCCATTGCCTTGACTGAACACTGGAAAAATGCCAAACATGAGAGCTCTCACCTGATCACTGAGCCTGACGAGGTGGAGTTGAATGAGGACCATGAGCGAGCATGGATCGATGCTCATACCACTACTCCAACCAGCCTGCTTCTCATTGCGGAAGTCGGCGGAGAGATGGGTGGTGTGCTGAACTTTGCCTGCGGTGACCGTCGCCGTCTGGCTCACCGTGGCAGTCTCGGCCTGACGGTGAGAAAGTCACACCGATCAAACGGTATTGGCAGTGTCTTGCTGGACACGTTAATCGAATGGGGTGAAGAACATCCAATTGTCGAAAAAATCACTCTCGCTGTCGTTGTGACGAATACATCGGCAATCAAGCTCTATGAGAAATATGGCTTTGTCGAAGAAGGCCGACGCCCCCGCGAGGTCAAACTCGGACCGGAGGAGTACGTCGATGACGTCTTGATGTACCGGTTTGTCGACTGATTGATCTGACGGACTCGTTGGTCCGGTTGTGCCGGACGGCGGTATAGTATGAATCTACATGGTCATTGAGTCTGGCGAGTGCCGGACATATGTCACTCCAACAAGAGGATGAGCAGGTGCACCCAAACCCATTCTTGAAGACGTATTGGGGATCAGAGATCCGACCAGAAGTCTTCGTGGCAATGAGCTTCGCCGATGAGTACCAGAGCAGGTTCGATGATGTGATCAAACCCGCAATCGAGGCCATCTCCCACCAGGGAAAAACACTCTCGGCAATCAGAGTCGATCTTTCAGCATCAGGCGATTCGATCCTGACGAGCATCGTTGACGGCATAGCACATTCTGAAATCGTCGTCGCAGACGTTTCGACTATCGGAAACGACTCAAAGACTGGGCGACGTTATCGAAACGGAAACGTGATGTACGAGGTTGGAGTTGCATTAGCTTGTCGACAACCCTCGGAAGTCTTGCTCATTCGAGATGATCATGATCCTTTCCTCTTCGACGTCAGCACAATACCACATCTACAGATTGACTTTTCCGACGCCGGTACCGCGCGTAAGGACTTGTCCGGTGCAATTCAAGGTCGGTTGGATGAACGAGACCATATCAACGATGCTCGATTGCAACTTGCAATTACCACGCTCACGCCCGACGAACTTGAAACTCTACGAAGCGTCCGATCGATGGGAAATGCTGCGAACAGTGGTTTCACAATAACCGGCAATTTCGTCGGAAGACTAGTGGATAAGGGGCTTATCTCGGTTCGAGGTCACATTCAAAAAGACGGGCAGAATTCAGAATTGGTTTATCGACCGACGCGTATTGGCAGAGTCGTTCTCGACAACCTGTGGTCGCTGTTGCCCCAAGTTGTCGTGGCGCGGGTCAATCGAAGCGAAATAGACAATTGAGAATCAATCTGACTATTCCCAAGCACTGTAAGGTCCGCTGTGCGGACCGCCGCGTAGGCTGAGAGACCCAAGGATCGCACGATCGCAGCCGGTACATCATTCCACACAAGAGAATTCAAATGTTTTCGAAATCGTGGATCGTGTTGCTGTTTGGCGTCGCGCTGGTTGTCACTCTGACAACGACGTCCGCCGCAGACCAGGCTTCTGAAACTACGGAAGGAAACACAGAGTTCTCGCTGTCACCGGAACAGTGGCTGAAAATCGATGAATCGGTCGACCGGGCGCTGGAGTTTTTAATCTCACAGCAGGACCAAGACGGCTCGTTCAGAACTTTTCAGACAGGCCAACCGGGCGTGACGAGTTTGTGTGTGCTTGCTTTTCTGTCGCGAGGGCATGTTCCCGGCGAGGGACCATACGGCGATGTGATGACTCGATCGATTAACTTTGTCCTCTCCAAACAGCGAGATGATGGACTGTTGTTCGATATTCCAATCGGTCAGTTTTATTCACACGGCTCCCCGGCGAAAACTGGTATTTACAATCACGCGATCACTGGCCTGATGCTGGCGGAAGTTTACGGCATGGGCACCTCAGAACAGCAAGAACGGATACGCGTTGCCGTCGACAAGGCGATCGATTTCACTCTGAAACATCAGAGCCGCTACAAACGCAATCCCGAGGAACAGGGTGGCTGGCGGTATTTGAGGCTTCGCCCCGATCATCGCAGCGATGCGGACCTGTCGATCACGTCTTGGCAGCTGCAGTTTCTGCGGTCTGCCAAGAACGCCGAGTTTGACGTTCCTCAAGTGCCAATCGACAACGCGATGGCTTATGTGGAGCGATGCTTTGATCCTGCCCGCGGCACGTTTGTCTATTGCATCGTCTCTGGCCGCAACACAACGCCTGCAATGGCCGGCGCCGGGATCATCTCGTTGTCAATGGGAGGCCGACACAACTCCGAGCCAGCAATTCGCGCCGGCGAATGGATGGCCCGCCAGCGATTTGACCAATACCGGGGTGTGGAACGGTATCACTACAGCGCTTACTACTGCAGTCAGGCTGCGTATCAATTGGGAGGTGAGTACTGGTCACACTTCTATCCGCCGCTGATGAAGACACTCGTCGAAAACCAACGCTCGGATGGCTCTTGGACGGTCGGAAAAGAGGATTCGCGATATGGCAATGCCTACTCGACTGCCCTCGGCGCACTGGCGCTGACCCCGCCGTATCAGATCCTGCCGATTTACCAAAGGTGAGCCGAGACAACACGCCCTATCCCGACTCCACCCGACTTCACTGCCCGAGTGTCAGCTGAACAGCTTTGTAGGTCCGGCTGTGCCGGACGGCGATAAGGAATGGCCCACAAGGTCGTTGCGTCCGGCAAGAGCCGGACCTACGTCACTCGGTCCGGATGAGTACGTCGATGACGTCTTGATGTACCGGTTTGTCGATGGCCGTGCGGGACAGAGGTGATGATCGAGAGTCGATCTCATTCGGCATTCGCCGCCGCATCGACGAGTTCAAGCACCGCCTGCCGGAGAAGAGACGGGCTCAATTTTTTGAAGCGAATGATTCCTTCGTGGTCAATCACGTAAACGGTGGGATAGCCTCCGACATTCCACCGAATTGAGATGGCTCGTTCGGGACCCTCCCACCAAACGGGCCACGTAATGATTTCATTGGCGACGGATTCCTTGACTGTGTCAATGGTCTCGTCGCTCATCACGCCGAGGAATGCGAAAGGTCGTCCCTGCATCTCTTCGATGAGCGCTCGATTATCCGGGTACATGGCCTCACAGGGTCCACACCCTTTGAACGAGAACATGAGCACGACGACTTTGCCGCGATGCTGGGAGAGATCGAGCTCATCGCCAAAAGCGTCCGGTTGAGAGATGTTCGGAGCGGATCGGCCAACGGACAGATGCTCAAGGTCAAATCGCAGCGAGGCTGCTAATACGCTCAGCGGTTTGCGTTTCCGTGTCGTGTAGTCATCAGTCTCGTTTCGTTCGACCTTTAACAGCACAGGGCCGTAGGGTGTACGAAGCAGGTCCAGCACGTCAGGGTAGTCTTCGGTAATCCGGCCGATTGTTTGCAGGGCGAGGTCACGACTTTCGCTGGCATCAACGTCTTTCCAATATGGTTGAATCAATCGAAACCATTCGATGTTCTCTTTGACTTGATCTTGATCTGTCTGTGCCTGAAGAAGCATCAGATTCGTGTCAATCCGGCCTGGCATCCACGTCTCTCGCACGAGTAGGTCGGCCAGTGCAAAGAGAGCCGCACCGCGGATATGACGGTGTGGACTGTGCGTGGCCGCCTCTTGTAAGAGAGCCTTCGCTTCGGGGTAGCGGGCTCCAACCCGGAACCACCAGAACACGAGATCGAGGTCCGGATGGCCAAGATAATGTTCCTGTAACAGGAGGATGGCCTCTCGACGGTTCGTGGCTGTGGGAAGGTCTGAATTCGAAACACCTCCGGCTGTCGAAACCAAGTGGTGCAGGCAACTCAGGCCAACTTGGCTGCCACGGTACTTTTCTTCCAACTGGAAGAATTGGTCACCCAACGAGTTACCTGGGTACAGTTCCTCAAACTGTTGCTGTCTCGCCTCCTTGGACTCAGCTTGTGGCAGGTTATTGTAAACGTCCGCCGCATCTTTGTAGATCGTCACAAGTGCTTCAAATTCTGCTGCCCCATCGTCGGCCTCGTCGTCTGCGCGGACAGAGTACGGCATGACCAACAGGGCGACTGCGAAGCCGATCATGCTCTGCAATCGGTAATTTGTGGTGTGTTGCATGCGCATCTCCGAAGGGAACGCGATTAGTACGTCCATCTCAGATTAGCCGTTGGAAGAAAGTTGGGGCTTGCCTGAGAATCGTAGCTGGATTCGCAAGAATTCCGTCGAATGTTGATTAAACATTGGTCTGTCTGAACTCTTGCGAGTTCAGCTACGACTCAACACCGTAGTGCTTGGTCTATCGAATGATGTCAGACTGAATTCTGGCGAATCCAGCTACGCTATTAGCTGAACAACTCAGTGATCGGTCGTCCATCGTACACGAATCTCGGGCGGCCGGTGCGGTCGGGGAGGGTCGTGGTGCCGTCAATGCCTAAAGCGTGGAGGATGGTGGCGGCGAGGTCGTGGGGGGAGACCGGGTCTTCGATGGGGTGGCTGGCGAGGTCGTTGCTTTTGCCGTAGATCGCGCCGCCGTGGATGCCGCC
>JAJDEJ010000297.1 GCA_029259815.1 Planctomycetaceae bacterium
AGTCCATCAACGAGAACTCATCGCGTTCAGGCCGAAAATGTCGAGCGTCCCCGGCCAAGACTTATGTAGAGACCTATGCTCAAGGGGAGAGGGTTCACGCGTCACTGTCGCTAGAGAGGCTCCAGCAACGCGAGACCGACATCACCTGCCGATTGTGTTTCACTGACCATCGGTGGCAACATCCCCATCTCACTGAGAAGATGCTCGGCACGTTCCATCGAGCAGAACTTCTCGACTTGCCGTACGAATGGCTGGAATTCGTCATCACGCAGCGCTTCAGCGAATGAAGCGTAATGCCCGACGATGTGTTTCTCCGAGCAACCGGTAATGACTTCATGACAGCGGTCAGCAACGTCCAGCCATCCCGCACGTGTTGCGGTGATACCCGTCAGGACGAGAAAGCGATCACGGCCGATCGACTGTTTTTTGCGATCCGCGACCGACGCAAGTTGCGCGAAAATCAGCATGGCTCGTTCGTTGTGGTCGGACATGCGTACGTCTCCTGCTCGATTGTCGCTCAGGTCTCAAACTCGAACGCAATCTTTTGCCCATCATAAGAGAGTTCGACACCATCCGGCAGGCGGGCGTTGGTGGCCTCGTACTCCAGCTTGTGCGACACATGTGTGAGGTACGTCCGTCGCGGCTTGACCCGCTCAACAACTTCCAATGCCTCATCGACCGTGAGGTGCGTCGGATGTTGCGGCTCATCCCACAGGCAGTCCAGGATCAAGGTGTCGAGGTTCTCCAGGAACGGCCAACTCTCGTCCGGAATGACCTTGCAGTCCGTGCAGAAGGCAACGTTCCCCAAACGGAAGGCGAGGACGGGCGTCCCTCCATGTGAGATGCGGAACGGGCGAATCGGCAGGCCGAGAAGTGAGAACGCCTCCAGTCCAATCCGTTTGAACTCCAACTGCGGAACTGAGTGTTTGTTCTTCCGTTGCTCCGGTGGCAGAAAGGCATAGCTGAACACCGACCGCAGCGTGTCCTCAACTGCGGCCTCACAATACAACGGCACGGCTGCTTTCCGTTTGTAGCCGAAGATTCGCAAGTCATCGAGACCGAGAATGTGGTCCGCATGCCCGTGCGTGAACACGACCGCCTCGATCATATGCACATGTTCGCGCACCAGTTGAATCCGCAGTTCGGGCGGTGTGTCGATCAGAAAGTTCCCTTCAGGGGCCTCGACGAGCACACCTGTCCGTGTCCGATTGTTCCGCGGGTTCGTCGACCGACAGACCTCACAGTCACACCCGATCATCGGCACACCCATACTGGTGCCCGTGCCGAGCAGTGTCAGTGAGCCGGTCATGGTCATGGCAAGAATAGTAGCTGGATTCGCAAGAATTCAGCCGAATGATGTTCGAACGCCGAATGGTCTGAACTCTTGCGAATTCAGCTACGAATGTCAGCCGTCACGGAAATCTCAATCTGAGCTACGACCGCAACCATAGACCATCAACTATCAACCCTCAACCACTGAACTCGCTGACGCCATCGGGGCTGACAAGCAGCAACTCATCGCTGAGCGGGTGGTCCATCTCGTCGTGGTCGTCGCGGACGCGCTGTCGGACGTGGGCGACCATCTCGTCTGAGAGCAGATTGACAGCCACGAAAAAGTCGCGACCGGGAATGCCAATGGCGAACGGGCTGCCCATCACGCCCCGCATCTTCTCACGAAAGTCCTCGCTGAGCACACGAACGGCGTTGTACGAATCAGGCTGCGTCGGCATGACCATCGTCGGTGCGTCATCACCGCCGGCGACCGCCATCTCCATCGGTTTATTCTCGAAGTAGTCGTCGAGGTTCGACAGCGAAATCTCATGCAAGTCGTCCGCCGTGATGTTCCATTGCTCCAGAAGATCGTGCCGGATGTACCAGTAGGCGTGCGACTCATCGACCACGTAAAGCACCATCATGCCGCCGACCCACGGTTGGCCCACGAAGTTCGGAAACCGCTCCTTCCACACGCTCTCCGGGTAGAGCATGGGCATGATGCGATCTCGAACGTTTTCCAAAGGTGGATCGGACTGTTCCGTTCCCCACCCCTGAATCTGCACAACCGTCGTGAGTGCCGGCAGCATGATCTCCTCGAACTTTTCCGGCACCTTCACGTAAGACCGATAGAAGTTAAAGAGATTGACGTTCGACTCACCCAGCTTAAGTTGAAACCCCTCACCCGCCTCACAGTCCAGCAGCGGAAACTTGTCCTTCGCAAGTTCGAGCACACGGTCGGCGAACACCTTGGGCGGGTCCGCCGGCTCGTCTGCGAACGTCAGTGAGCGGAGGATGGACCCTGCGAGTGACTCCATCTCCAGGTCCGGCTTCGCTGAGTGAATCAAACTCCCCATCAAGATGACGGGCCCGCTTCTCAGCCCCCAAAGTCGCCAGCGACGCCAATGATCTTGCTTGAACGGTCGCTTCCACCACGGCGGTCGCTCCTCCAGCATGGCCTCGCCTTCCAGCCCCACACTTTCGATATCGCCGGACAAAGGAGCAGCATCGCTCACGCCCCGCGTTTTGGAAAAGATCGCCTCGACGGAGATGAGCTGTGCCAACGGCACCTCCTCGACATCGCGGCTCCATGCCGACTGCAAACTCAGCACCGCTTCGCCATCCGGGGAGGCGAGCGTCGTCCGTGACTCATCCTGCGTGACGGTCCAGTCGGACGGATAGCTCAACCGGAACCAGTTGTTCGGTCCAGCGAGAGGCTGCCAATGATCAGGCGGGCGAAAGGGCAAAACAGGCTTTCATTGGGGGGCGACGTAATGGTTGTTCTTCAGATTCATTTGGCTCGACTCAGTTCGACATAAGCCATGCGCAGTTCGTGCAATGATTGCTCCAACATCGAGTGCTCAGCGTCAGAAAGATTGCCTTTGGTCTTCTCATCCAGCACCCCCAAGAGGTCGATGAAGTGCTTGGCGAGCGGCAGTTGCTGATCGGCCTTCCCGTCGATTGGACTGGGGATGATCCCGAGCGCCACCATCGCCTGCGTGGAAAACATGCTCACCATCGTCGCAAACTCCGGTGGCAGGAGTTGAGAGGCATCAATTGTGGGCGGCAACTCATCGGTGGAGGTTGCCTCATCAGCTGGTGGTGGATTCTCGCTCGTCGGCTCAGCCGTGGATGACTTGGACTGCAACTCCTCGTCGAGCTTGGCATCCTCTGCTTTGACTCGTGACTTCCAGTCTTCGTCCGACTTGATCTCGAGTTCCGGTGTCTTCTGTTCCTGATCAGCCATTTTCCGTCTCTCGTATTACGGGTCTTGCCTGCACTTCGCTGACGTCACAAAGGCGTTCGGCTCAATGCAAGATACGTCTGACGAGAGTCACGGGCAACTCTGGTTGTGATCTCACTTGCCCACAGCTTGACGCAACGCAACGCATGTCCATCAACCAGTCAGTCACTGCCCATTCACAAGGCAATGAATTGTTCGACACACACGACAGTGTGGCAACCCACTTACGCAAACTCTTGCCAACAAATTGGTTGCGACAAGGCCCTCCTCGACTGCCCGTCGTGGCACACCCTTTGCGATGACTGATGTGCGAAGCCCTCGACCGATACGCAGGCGACGAGTTCGCGCGTTCCGGGGCCTTCGTGAAGACACTGCGTCCTCCGACCCTGAGGCGAGTGTTGTGTGACTGGGGGTGTGGCCGGAGTTGGTCCTTGTGGGGCTGATTCCGGGCGAGCGCCCACGCCCCCGGTCACCTGCACTCGCCTTCTTCGGATCTGAGATGTCAAATTTGAAATCTCAGATTTGAGACATCAGAGCAACGCAGTCGTCTCGTCGTATCTGCAGATCAAGTTAAAGTTCTGCACCGCAACACCGGCAGCTCCCTTGATCATATTGTCCAGCACCGCGATCACGATCGCGCGGTCCTTCGACATACGCACCGTGATGTCACAATAGTTGGTGTACGCCACGTCCTTCGTTCGAGGCAAATGCTCCACCACCCGCACGAACGGCTTGTCTGCATAGAACTCTTGCATCGCTGTCAAGAGATCGCCCTCCGATGCCACGCTTGTCGGTTTCGCATACACCGTCGCGAGAATCCCCCGATCCATCGGCACCAGATGCGGCGTGAAGATCACATCGACCGTCTGGCCGCTCGCGTCGCTCAATACCTGCTCGATCTCCGGCTGATGCCGATGAGTCCCCACGCCGTACGCATGAATGCTCTCGTTGCATTCCGCGTACAGCAGGTTCACCTTCGGCGACCGCCCTGCCCCGCTCACACCGCTCTTCGCATCGATGATGATCCCTGTCGGCTCGATCAGCCCTGCACTGAGCAACGGAGCCAACGCAAGGATCGACGTGCTCGTGTAACACCCCGGATTCGCGATCAACTCTTCACCAGGAATGCGGTCGCCGAACAACTCCGGCAGCCCATAGACCGTGCTCCCCAACCGCGTCGGGTCCGTGTGCACATGGCCGTACCATTGCTCATAGACGCCCGGATCGCTGAGTCGGTAGTCAGCGGAGAGGTCAATGACCTTCATCCCGGCTGCGAGCAACTGTGGCACACTCTCCATACTTGCGACATGCGGCAAACAGCAGAAGCACACATCCGACCGCTCGCCGAGTTGCTCCGCTGTCAGACTCTCGAATGACAGATCCAACCGCTGAGCCAACGAAGGATGCACACTCGTCACATGCCCTCGCTCCGACCGACTCGTGATCGCCGTGATCTCGACCTCAGGGTGACGGAGCAGAATCCGCATCAGTTCGAGAGCTGTGTAACCGGTGGCTCCCTGAATGGCAACGCGTGTCATGGTGGGCAGGGGGTGAATGGTCGAGTGGTGAGTCAGCAGCGATTCTAGATCACCCCACCAGACCCGTCGACACACTCCCAGGTTCGCCCCCCCAAGCCCACGGGCTACGCCCCGTGGGTCTTCACCCCGGCGGAGACTCCTCATACGCCAACAACCGATCCCGATACACCAGCAACAGCACCCCGCACACGACCGGCAGAATGTTCGTCAGCCCCAGCACGATCTGACAAATCGACAGCACGCCACAGCGGTCGTAAAGCTCCTGCGGCGACATCGTCGGCCCCCGCTGATAGGTCGTGATCTCGTAGTAGCCCAGAATCACATAGGGCACCGCGATGAACAGGCCGATGCACGGCAGCCACGAGATGCCCGAGAATCCCCACCAGGCTGCTGACAGGAAGTTCCACACGGCCGAAACAATGATCGACCCCATAATCATCGGCGGCGGATAATCATACAACGAGGGCCACGCTGCACCGCCACCATCGATCATCGAGCCACAGTGCTTGCACTTGATCGCCGCTGCGGCAATCTCCTCGGCACAGAAGGGGCAGGTCTTCGTGTCGGTCACGGGGAATTGGTCCTTTCTGGAAAGTGTTCGACGGGGTCAGGCACCATTGGCTACACAAGTGATTCGCCATTTGGGCACGCATCTTTGAAAAATCTCACATCCGCCGTCAGAATGCGAGATCGGTCTTTCAACCTAACAACTGAACTCACCCCTCCCAAGCCGACGGCTCCGCCGTCGAACGGTCGCTGACCAACTGTCGAACCACGCTCCAGCGTCCATCGAACGCCTCACCACGTTCGATCGACGGCAGAGCCGTCGGCTTGGGAGATTCACAACCTTAACCAAACAACCATCACACCACGAAGGAATCACCATGTCTAACGTCGCCTCACTCGCTGCTGCTGCTCTGTCTGAAACCGATGGCCTGCTCCGCCTCGCTCCCAATTGGGTGCCGCGGTCATTCCTGCAGCCGGGGCGTCGACTCAAGTTGCATCCGGATCACTATTACGCCCTCGGCATGCACCGGGGCGGCATCGACGAACGCTGGTTCGGCTCGACGACCGAAGCAGCCAACGACAATCGCAACTGGGACGAAGGACTTTCGTATTGTGTGGCGGGAGGGGAAAAATTCCTGTTGCGGGATGTCGTCGCCGAACTCAAAGGCGAGATCATCGGCGATGCCATCTGGGACAAGTACGGCAAGTGGCCCGTCTACTCCAAGTTCTTCGACAACATGGGCCCCATCCCCCACCACATGCACCAGAACGCCGAGCAGGCGGCGCTCGTCGGACAGGAAGGCAAGCCCGAGTCGTACTACTTCCCCCCGCAGATGAACGCCATCGGCAACAATTTCCCCTACACCTTCATGGGCCTGGAACCCGGCACGACCAAGCAGCAGGTGGTCGACTGTCTCGACCGCTGGAACGACGGCGAGAACGGCATCATCGATCTGTCAAAAGCCTACCGCCTCAAGCCCGGCACCGGCTGGCTCATCCCCCCCTGCGTCCTGCACGCCCCCGGCTCGCTCGTCACCTACGAACCGCAATGGGGCAGCGACGTGTTCGGCATGTACCAGAACCTCGTCGAAGGCCGCGAAGTGCCACGGGCACTCTTGACCAAAGACTTCCCGGAAGAGTTCCATGACGACAACCAGTACCTCGTCGACGCCCTCGACTGGGACAAAAACGTCGATCCCAACTACAAGGACTCGAACTACCTCGAACCGATCGTCAGCGAACAAGGCGACGGCTACTGCGACAAGTGGATCGTCTACGGCAAGGTCAACGGCGAACAACTCTTCACCGCCAAGGAACTCACCCTCCAACCCGGCGCCAAATGCACGATCAAAGACGGCGGCGCCTTCTCCCTCATCACCACCCAGGGCAGCGGCCTCATCGAACAGGTCACCCTCGACAGCCCGGTCATGATCCTCTTCGGCGCCATGACCGAAGACGAAGTGTTCGTCACCGCGAAGAAGGCCCAATCCGGCGTCACCTACGAAAACACCGGCACCGAACCCCTCGTCACGCTACGGTACTTCGGTCCCGACGCTCAGCCGGAGGCGCCGGCGAACGGGGCATAGAAGAAATAGGCTTGTACAATTGAGCATTCGACTTGAATGGCGTTCCCGAGGCGCAGCCGTTATCGTCACAAATGTTCAGTGTCAACGTGCGTGACGGTAACGGCTGCGCCTGGTGAAGTCAACCGACGGAGGGTATTCGCCGTAAGTGTGTTATTGATATCCAGGAAAAACATGTGGAATTCCTGGAATATTGTAGTACAAATGGTGAATGCAAAGTATTGAAGATAAAGTGCTTCAGAGGATATACGGGCGAAGAAGAGGTTCCGTGTTTACCCAGGTGTCGTTTTCTGACTTAGGGCGTAGGTCCACCATCGACAAGACACTGAAGTCGCTGGCAGATCGAGAGGTGATTCGACGATTGGCCCGGGGATTGTATGACTACCCCAAGAAGCATGCACAATTGGGCCTGCTTGACCCAACGCCTGCCGCAATTGCGAAAGCATTGGCGGGCGATCGGGCACTGCGGATTCAACCTTCCGGGGCCTACGCCGCAAATCAACTCGGTTTGTCGTTGCAAGTCCCTGCAAAGGTAACCTTCCTGACAGATGGCGACAATCGCACGGTCGTGGTCGGCAAGCAGACGATTACCTTAAAGCGGACCACCCCCAAGAGCATGGCGACTGCTGGTCGAATCAGCGGGCTTGTCATTCAGGCGCTAAGGCATCTGGGACAGGACCACGTTGACGACGAGATCATTAGGAAACTGGACCAACGACTCACAAAACAGGACCGCAAGGTGCTCAAGCGAGACTTGCGATACGCTCCTGCCTGGATCGCCAGGATCATGCGGCAGATTGCGGAGGACGCATGATCTTAGATGAACTGGCTCAACTGCCATCCGAAGAGCGACGACTCTATTTCGAGCAGGCAGCAACTCGAACGGGTCGGCTCACGGCTCAACTCTACGAAAAAGACTTCTGGGTCTGTTGGATACTTCGACGCGTATTTGGACTTCAAGAGCTGGGAGCGCACCTGACGTTCAAGGGAGGAACATCTCTCTCGAAAGTCTTCCAGGCCATTGAACGGTTCTCGGAAGACATTGATCTGTCGATTGAGAGAGACTTCTTGGGCTTCGGCGGAGCGAATGATCCTGAGCAGGGACAAAGCGGAAAAGAAGTTGGGCGAAGACTTGACGCATTGAAGGCGGCCTGCCAAGAGGCCGTGGCAACACGTTTGTTTCCAAGCTTGCAAGCAGCGATTGAGAGTCAGTTGGCGACGAACCAGCACTGGTCACTTCGACTCGATTCCAACGATCCCGATTCACAAACCATCTTATACGAATATCCGCAGGGGGTGACCTCCGACATGAGCCCCTACTTTGCATCCACCATCAAATTGGAGTTGGGAGCAAGATCCGATCACTTCCCAGTTGAACAAGCTGATGTTTCGCCCTATCTGGCGGAAGCGATACCGGATGTGATTTCTGAACACTTGGTACATGTCCGGGTGCTTGCAGGTGAGCGGACGTTCTGGGAGAAAGCAACCATCCTGCACGCAACTGCACATCAACCTCAGGCAAAGCCACTGCAACTTCGGCTCTCGCGACACTACTCCGACCTCTTCCAACTCGCGAATCACCCGCTGGGTGAGGCCGCCCTCAATCGCCTCGATCTCTTGGAACGTGTGGCCGAGCACAAACAGATTTTCTTCAAATCCGCCGCCGCACAATACGATAAAGCACGACCGGGCAGCCTCCGTCTCATCCCTGATGAGGACCGAATTGAAGAGCTTCGGCAGGATTTCAGCAACATTCAGCCAATGTTCTTCATGGCTCCTCCAGATTTCGAAACCCTGATGTCTGAACTGCGAATTCTGGAAGACAGAATCAATTCCATTTCCAAATGAAGAGAAGTGTTAAGCGCTTAGGCGTCGCGCGTACATGTTCCGAGTTGTTTCTTAGTGTGCTTTGGGGTTAACGGCGTTCCATAGCACCCGGCAAAGCGAAATCCACGCCGTCTGCGACGTTGGGTTCCGCGCAGTTTCACCCACCCGATAGAACTCATTGGAGATGCACGCGCATGGCGTTGCAGGTGATGCAGATCTACGTTCCTCAAAACAACGATGCGAGCATCGACGAACTGCTTGAGGGGAAAGAGGTGCTCGGTCGGTGGCGAGACAGCGAGACCGACCAGATCGTCGTGAACTTGATCGTGCCGGCTGAGGAAACTGAGCCAATCATGGATCGGTTCGAGGAGCGTTTCTCGGAGGCGAAAGGATTTCACGTCGTCTTGTTCCCAGTCGAAGCCGTACTACCCCGACCAAAACCACAAGAGGAAGGGCTGCAGGGACAGGACGTTGACGAGCCGGAACAACAGGGTGAGAGCGAACGAATCAGTCGGGAGGAGCTTTACCACGAAGTGAGTGACACCCTGGGGGTCACCCGTGTCTTCCTGGCGATGACCATCCTGTCTGCCATCGTGGCTGCGGTGGGACTGATGAGAGACGATGTGGCGGTCATCATCGGTGCGATGGTCATTGCTCCGCTCCTGGGGCCGAACGTCGCTTTGTCGCTGGGGACGACACTGGGTGACGTCGATCTCATTCGCCGGGCGATCGTGACCAACCTGGCAGGGGTGAGTACTGCATTCGTAGTCGCGCTGCTTGTGGGGCTGCTGTTTGCCGTTGATGCGAGCGTTCCGGCGATTGCCTCACGGACCGATGTGGGTTTGGGTGACGTGCTGCTTGCATTGGCCGCCGGCTCAGCAGGGACACTCGCATTTACGCGTGGACTCTCTGGCGCCGTCATCGGAGTGATGGTCGCAGTGGCGTTGATGCCGCCACTGGTCGTCTGTGGAATGTTGCTGAGTGAGGGACAGATGGCTCTTTCTTTTGGTGCGTTCTTGCTCACGGTCACCAATGTGATCTGTGTCAATCTGGCTGGAGTTGCCACCTTCGTTGTCCAAGGGGTCCAACCTCGCCGCTGGGGGGAGGTCGAACGCGCCAAAAAAACGACGATCAGCGCCACCGCAATCTGGGTGTGTTTGTTGTGCGTACTCGTCCTCATCTTGTGGTTGAATCAGTGAGCATGGCAGCGGTGTGTAGCCGGGGCTGGACCGCACCCGACGAACCCCTCCACGACTTCTGACCCGGTGCCCAGCCGAATTCACCAGCGAACGATGTGTGGAAATAGTGATTTCACCGCAGAGGACACAGAGGATCGCAGAGAGGCCAATTTCCTCAACAAGTCGACAGTCAGTCAAAGCCCTCCGCGCTCTCTGCGTCCTCTGCGGTAGAAAACGAAATGCCGCGTGCGATATTCCGCACCATCCCGTGGCAAGCTGCCCCCGTAGCCGCTCCCCAATCGTTTCCCCGTCCGACCATGTCATGTAGACTTAATGTGTGAATGCGTAGGTCCACCCTCCGGGCTTCCTTTCGATGTGCCAGTCTAGCTCCGGCCACCCGCCGGCTGAGGTAATACGATGGACGAACCGCAACCGCTTGACAGCCTATTCAAAGAGAAACTGTTTCGTGTTCCCGACTACCAACGTGGTTATGCATGGCAGCGCGAGCAATTGGAAGCATTTTGGGAGGATCTCGTCAATCTCCATCCGTCGCGATCACACTACACGGGCGTCTTGACGCTAAAACAGGTACCGAACTCTAAGATTCCCGAGGATTCCAAGGAATTCTGGCTCGTCGACGATCATTCCTACAAGCTTTACCACTTCGTCGATGGTCAGCAACGATTGACGACATTCGTCATCTTTCTGCAGTCGTTCGTTGATGTTCTGAGGTCGCTTCCGGACTACCAAGGTCTATCTGACGAAGACGTGTACGTGTCTGAGACCTTGAATGTGGCGACTGTGAAAAGCAATTTTCTCTTCATGTTGAAACCGCCGGAAGATCAGTTTCGCACGTACAAGTTCGGCTACACGAGTGACAACCCAAGTTACGATTACATGCGGTTCCGCATCTTGGGTGAAGATGGCGAGGGGACAATTCTTGAGACCTTCTACACGCTGAACCTTTCGAACGCAAAACGTTTTTTTGCAGAACAACTGCGGGCTTGGCACGAGCGAGAGGGAATCGAAGGACTTCAAACACTCTACCGTACTCTCACGAAGCGATTCCTGTTCAACGAGTACATCATCAAGGATGAATTCGATGTGTTCGTCGCGTTCGAGACGATGAACAACCGTGGAAAGAAGCTCTCCAATCTCGAATTGTTGAAGAACCGTCTGATCTACTTGACAACGCTGTATACGGACGAAGAGCTTGATCCGGCAGAACGCACAGAACTGCGTGAACTCATTAATGATTCTTGGAAAGAGGTTTACTACCAGTTGGGGCGGAACAAATTGAAACCGCTCAACGACGACGAGTTTCTCAAAGCCCACTGGATGATGTATTTCAAATACTCGCGAGGTAAGGATCGAGCCTACATTCGTTTCCTGTTGGACGAGCACTTCACTGCGCAGAATGTTCATCAAAAGGTTATGGAAAATGTCGAGCTTGAAGAGGCGGAAGAGCAAATCGACGAGACAGAGGAGGAACCTGATGACAACGGCGTAGAAGATGAGGGATCCATTCCAAATCTTCGTGCGACGCTCCATCCAAACGACATTCGCGAATATGTAAAGAGTTTACGGAAGACGGCTGTCTATTGGTTTCGGTCGTTCTATCCGGACCTCTCGGGAGACATGTGTGAAGAGGAACGTGAGTGGCTTCGCAAGTTGAACCGGCTTGGAATGGCCTACTTTCGCCCCCTTGTCACCGC
>JAJDEJ010000298.1:0-12500 GCA_029259815.1 Planctomycetaceae bacterium
ATTCCCGCCTGCGCGGGAATGACGTAATCATGCGGACGACATCATTCACCGCGACACCGCGTCTGGATTCCCGCCCCGCGCCTTCGCGGAGGCGAGACTCTGCGCGGGAATGACGTCTCAGGAAAATCGCTTCGCACCAAATCAGGACAGGAAGAGATCCGACGTCCCTCCGGCGACCGGTTGGCAAGACGTCTGGTCTCGAAACCGTTCTCGGAACTCCAGACACGCATCCGCACCCATCCGTCCGATCCGCTTTTCTCCCGCTTCCACAAACCGTCGTACCACCATTCAACGGATGCACCCCAAGCTCGCGGAGTCGAAACCGATTGTCTTGGCAGTCTGTAGGGGTTGGGTTAGTCGGACGAGTCATATGGATCAAGGTCCGAAAGGACCTGATCGACAACTCAGTCGTTCTCGTCGGGTGATCCCCGCAGTTGTGGTAAACGAGAAGCTTCCCAATCGACACCTGCGTCGGACCCATCGATGGCTCCGTCGATCGCCGGATTCTCGGGGTCGTCCGACAGCTCTAAGTCAGCTGATGAGATTTGAGCAAACGGCACGTCTCTCTTCACCTTGATGAGCTGACCTACTGGCCGCTGCGTCCCAGGACGCCTGCGGTTCCAGCGACTGTCAAATTCATCACGATCCAGGTTTCGCAATCGACCGGGTGAGGAGATTTGCCAGACGGGGTCTCCGCGTGCAAGGTCCGGTCCCTGCAGATAGGTTGCCTGGTCCGACCACTCCAACCGGTCTTCAAAATCTCGCAGGTCCATCTCGCCTTGCATTTTGATCAAAGGATGTGGGGATGCGACAACAATCACGCTGTCATCCGCATCCACGCTGAGCTGGGGCACAGAGAAGTTCGGTTGGACATCAAAACTTGCGAGGCCCTCATCCAGCCAGGCCGTGACATTCTGGAGCTCAAGTTGAACCACATGCTTCTCGTTCATGTCAGTGGCGACGTGATGCTGATCGGTGCCTTCGAAGCGGAGCAACGTGCCTTCGAGAGCGACGGCGACGTTGTTTAACCGGATGACTTTCGGGTCGACGTTGTGGTCCAAGAAGAGATCGGCTTGTCCTCGGACAAAACAGTCTTCAGCGTCGATCTGGACGACCGAGGGAGAGCTCCCATCGAATAGACGCCCCACCGGTTCGGTGAGTTCAACAATCGCGACGGATTTTGTCCCGGCATTGACTGCGGTGATTGAAACGCCCCTTAGAGACAGCTCGTTGGCATCGTTCAGAGCGATAACCGTCCACTGTTGAAAGTTGAGATCGGGACTGACTTCCAGGCGGATGTCGAGATTGTAGATCTCCAATGAACCTTGGGAGACTTCGATCATGCTGACCGTGTCCTTGCGACGACCCAGTTGCCATTCGAGCGGCGCAGAGAATCGCAGTGTGGGTCGGCTGCCCTGTGCGGGCAGAATTCGCAAATGTTTGCCGATGACCTTCAGGGGAGATTGGACTTCCGCGGTGTCGCCATCGAAATTGAGCTCGATCGACGCATCAGGGGGTGCTTCCGAGCAGGCCGCTTCAAGAGTTGGATAGGATTTCCGCCGGACTCCATTCACCACCACGGTAAAGGGCTCAGCTTGAATCGTCGCCTCCCCTTGACTCCCCGGCAATGGGATCTTGTCGGGCTCTCGATTTCTTGATCTTTCCTCGAGGGTCGCAAAGTCGTTCAGTTCTTCATCAGAATCACTACTCCCAGCATCGTTCAGGCTTTCGTTTGCAGAGGACGCAGGCTGAGAAATGATTGGTGGTGGGAAATCGATACTGGGCTCGAAAGGTGAACTGGAAAATGGAACAAGCTCACGACGGGCGATCGACGGACTCGGCGATCCGGTTGTGTTGATGTCGTTGTTTGTGGTGCCATCGGAACCAATCGGTGGCCCTTCGATGTCAGCCAGCGTTGGTTCCGACTCTCCCGCGATTTCTCGACCATTTAGCGTGTTGCCAATGGTGATCGGACGAGACGGTGGAGGGGAGTCACCCGGTTCGATGAGGTCATTCACCCCCGCCGGGTCGGAGATTGCTGGCTCGATTGAGGTGAGGTCTGGGGGAATGAGAACGTTGGCACCATTTTGGGAGCGCTGCGTGTAATCGATGACGAAGACGACAATCAGTAACAGGGCAGCTGTGATCATCCACCCACCATACTGCTTCCACAACTCCCAGCCATCGGCTGTTCGCGGACTGACCCACTGCTCTTCACCGACCGCCGCGGGTTGCAAGCCACAGAGATGGGCCATCAGCCTGAGATCATCGATGAGAAGTTCGGGTGATGCATAGCGGTCAATGGGGTCGCTGGCCATCATCTTGCGGACGACGGCTGACAACTCCTGAGGGATGCGAGGATTTTTCTCAGACGCATCCGGAATGCCCTTCGCCTGATGATCGAGGAGTTTCTGCAGCATGGTTCCCTTAGGGTAGGGAGGCTCTCCCGTGAGCATGTGATACAGTGTGCATCCCAAGGAGTAGATATCGCTGCGCACATCGACTTTTTTCGGGTCCTTCGCCTGCTCTGGAGAGATGTAGTCGAATGTGCCCAGCGTGGTCCCATCAACGGTCAAGTCGTTCGATGCTTCGGGACCGCGTTTGCGAGCAAGACCCAGGTCGACCAGTTTGGCTCGACCTGCGGGTGTGATGATGATGTTGGACGGTTTAATGTCCCGATGCACGACGCCAGCGGCGTCTGTGTGACGGAGCGCTTGCGCGATCTGCAGTGTGTAGTTGACGGCGTCTGCAGGGATGAGCGACCCACGGAGTTCGATCAGTTCTTTGACATTGCCGCCATGAACGAACTCAAACGCGATGAATGACAAACCCTGATCTTCGCCGACGTAATACACACGAGCGATATTGTCGTGGTCCATGCGTGCAGCGGCTCGGGCTTCATTCCGGAAGCGTTCGACCGAGCCATGATCGTTCGACTGCGAGGGGGAGAGTACTTTCAAGGCAACAACGCGGTCCAAACGCGTGTCCACTGCCCGATAGACGGCCCCCATTCCCCCGCGGCCAATTTGCTCCTCCACTCGAAAATGACCTAACTGGCAATTCGAGATGGTGGTGAGGTGATGACTGCCATCGGTCTCCTCCGGCTGCAGTTGGTACCACAATTCAACCGCAGACCTAGCCTCCGGATGAAGTGAGGCCATTTCAAACGAGGACTCTTTCTGCGCGGACAGAGAGTCCTCCCGCTTCGGCATCGGCCTGACGAATGCCAGTGATGAGCCGTGCAGGCTGGCTGATCGAGATGAGCCGTCTGATGTCATAGGGCAAATGGATTCGACAAACACCGCTGCGGGCAGAGGACCGGAGAAGTCTTACCTTGGGTGATTCGTCACGTGCCGACGTGTTTCAAGCATACGTCTCCGTCTTCTCAAGTGTTGAACATTCCGTCCACGTCGGCTTGAATTGACAGGAGATAGTTTCGTGTTTTCTGGCAGAGTTCCCGAGCGTATTCGTCGCTTTTGAGAACCCCTGCGACTGATTCGCGGATTGCCACGTCCGATACAGAGTCTCGCTGATCTGGATGACTGGCTCGACGCGAGAGGCGTCGCAAGGATTGAGCTTTGGGAATGAATCCCCGTCCGAGATGATCACTCAGCTCGCGAGTGAGCTTCTCGACGTCCTTCAGCTTTTCCCGGAGAGGGAGATTGTCGAGTGAGCCGTCGGCCATCATCTTACCCCTCAACGCATTGCCCACCAGAACCATCGGCTGGCAGAAGCCTCGGCCCATGATTCGACATAACCGTCCTTGACACCATCTATTAGACCGACTCTGATCGACGGACGTCAAGCTGTTATCGCGGGTCACCCGTTTGGATGGGACCTCGTTGACTGTGACTGAGACGCGATTTTGAGCGATTTGGATGAGAATTCTCGTTATTGCCGATATCCATTCGAACTGGCCAGCCTTGGCGGCGATTCAGGAACCGTTCGATGCCTGCTTGTTTGTCGGCGACATCGTCGATTATGGGACTGACCCGGTTCCCTGCATTACTTGGGCCAAACAGCATGTCACCGCGGGCATTCGCGGCAATCACGACCATGCCGTTGCCCAACGAATCACCGCACGTGGAGGACGAGGATTCCGTCGATTGGCCGCCGCGACACGGCCTTTGCATTGGGATCTCATCGATCCCAAACGCCTGAAATATTTGGCACGTCTTCCGGTCACCCAGCATGTCGAGATCGACGGACGGACCTTTTTTCTCGTCCATGCCACGCCGCGCGATCCCATGGATGAGTACCTCACCAACGACCCAGACGCGTGGAACGAACGCCTGCAGGGCATTCAGGCCGACTTTGTCTGTGTGGGGCATACTCACATTCCCTGTCACCTCCAATTGGAGGACAAGCAACTGCTCAACCCCGGCAGTGTTGGTCAGCCGCGTGATGGCGACCCTCGCGCGGCCTACGCCATCATCGAGAATGGCGAGGTCCATCTCTGTCGTGTCGAGTACAACATCGACGCCACGATCCGGCAGATGCGAGACACGGGGATTGAAGACTGGGTCGTCCGCCTCAACGAACAAGTCCTCCGCAACGGGGGGAACCTCACCCGCGAAGACATGGAGCAAATCAGTTGAACCGGGTTGCTCGTCTTTACTTGTCAATCTCTCGCTTGCGGCTTAGCGCAATCCACAGGCGTCCATCAGTCGAAACTCATCCCCTCCTGTGGGCTCCGTGAGAGTTCCACCTTGTCGATGACGTCCCACCTCCGTACGTCGATCTTCACTGGTGACGCCGACCATCCTGCCTCCCCATATTTGGGGAGATGCTTCTCGAGACGGAGGAGTTTCTGCTCAACGGTTGGCTCAAGGGTGTCTGCTCCGGGCGGTCGACCCCATACGATTCGAGAGCGATCATTCGTGGTAATTTCCAGTGTGACTTCGTCCATCGCAGCAGCCGGACGCTCGGGGGCGAGCACATTGATTTTCGCCATGCCAAAGGTCTCCCAAGCTGAAGATCGCGACTGTTCGACGGTTAACGCCTCAGCTAGACGTGCAGCGCCCAGGACAGCTTGATCATCCCAAGAGGTGCCAGCAGGTCCGCTCGGTACCGACAGCACCTGATCGACGATCGGAAACCGCTCGGTGTCTGCGAGGGCGAAATCCGACGGGGGTAACAGGATGCCGTCTCGATCGACTGGGTAGAGTCCCCCCCCTTTGGTCCGCACCATCAACACGGGCGTGCGATATCGCATTTCGATCGTGATCTGCTGAGGACCCAACTTTGCCACCGACTCCACCTCTGTCACCCACGGATGTCGGGCGAAGGCGGTCGCCAGCTTCTCGACGAGTCCGTCATCCAGGACAGGCAGCGGGTCAGGCAGTCCGCTTTTCGTCTGCACTTGAGAGATGAGATCGGGCGGCACCCATCGTCCTGCCGGAGTTGTGGTGATCTGTGACCAGGACACCTGATATTCCGACCGACTTCTCAGATCGGGCATCTGTCGCACGATCTCCGGCCAGAACATCACAGCACTCAGGGCGATGGCTGTCATCAACAGCGGGATCGGCCGCCAAATGTTGGTCAGCATTCGCGAGACGCGCGACGGCTGCGGTGCTGCCTTCTCGGCAGCCTTCGCCTTCCGTCGAGGTTTCTTCGCTGCGGCCATACCAAACAATTCTTCAGCGGAGGAAAATCAGGGTGAAAGCGTTCGCGCACCCTGAACGGCGCGCGCAATCACGGCGCAACATCTGACACAGCCGTCATCGTCTCTCGGGGAGTCGCAGGTCGAGAGATCCTTAGCCGGCATCCCGCAGAGGGAGCGTTGCGGGTTCGTTGACCCGATCTTGCGATTTGTGCGGACCGCTTCGTCGGTGCTTCACGCACGACCGGACCGCCCGTTCACACAGCTCGCCGAACGACCAACCGTAGGACTCCGCCGCTTTGGGGACGAGGCTGTGGTTTGTAAATCCAGGAACTGTATTAACTTCCAGCACCCAGGGCCGGCCAGCCTTGTCCACTCGCAGGTCGACTCGCGCGATGCCCTGTGTCCCGATCACGCGTGCCGCTCTCGCTCCAGCCTCCTCGATGGCATGTAACTCTGCCGCCGGTCGGTCCGTATCGAGACAGTACCCCGTGCCGTCATCCTCGTACTTCGCCTGATAGTCATAGAATGTCTGCTGCGGTTCGATGCGAATCAGCGGCAGCCGCTGCTCATCGAACAAGCCAAGGGTCCACTCAGTTCCCTTGACCACACGCTCCAGCAGTCCGAAAAGGCCGTGTTCAAAGCACTTCTCTCCAGCCGTTGCTATTTGCTCAGGCTCATCGATGAACGTGACCCCCAGGCTCGATCCTGAGGCGTCCGGCTTCATCACCACGGGATACCCCAACTCCTCCGCCGCGTGCTGCAGATGCCGACGTGAATCGGAAAAATGAATCAAGCGATACTCGGGCGTCGGCACTCCGCAGGAGAGGAAACGTTCCTTTGAGGCAGACTTACTGAACGCCAGACGAGATGCTGCTGCATCACTCCCGGTGAAGGGCACTCCCCACGCCTTCAGGAGAGTCTGCACAGCACCGTCTTCACCAAACTGCCCGTGCAGGGCGATGAACGCGGCGTCGTAGCGAGGCCAGTCAATCGACTCCAAAGGCGTCTCAGCCGGGTCGACAGCAAGAACCTGATGGCCACGTTCCCGTAGACTCGCAGTAACTGCTGACCCACTCTGCAGGCTGATCTCCCGTTCCGCAGAGTTGCCCCCTTGCAGGACCACGACTCGAAACGGCCGTGGAGATATTTTCACACACTCAGACACGGCTCGCCTCCCTGCTGCCGATGGTTGCTAACGAAATCTCGGGCCGGGGATTAGAGCAACTTCAAGCTAAGAGAGATAGATGAACACAGATCTGTCGTAGAGCAATCTGGCAGCTTGCTCTACGGGGCCGTACGATCACCAGAGCGGACATCAGTCAGTCGTTCTGTGAGCTCTTCGACGATTTCAGGATGCTCGTTCCACAGGTTGGTCGTTTCACCCAAGTCCTTGTCCAGTCGGTACAACTGGCCTGCGGGACCAGCTTCACTCTCGGGCGTCCTCGTGAATCCTCCCGACCCTCGCGTGGGGATCAGCTTCCACGGTCCCTTGCGGATTACCAGCACCTTTTTAGACGACTGCGAGATGAGCGTTTCACGAACCGACGACGACGTCTGTTCACCCAGCAGAACGGGCAACTGATTACGACTGTCGACTCCCTCGCGATCTGCCAACGAAACTTCCAGCATGCTTGCAAACGTCCGCAGCAGGTCGACATGACAGATCAACTGGTCACTCACGCTCCCTTCCGCGACCTTTCCCGGCCAGCGCACAAGGAACGGCATGCGGTGTCCGGCTTCCCACGCGTCTCCCTTCATCCCCCGCAGGGGACCGGTCGCGGCGTGGTCAAACTTCTCAACATCGTGCGGATACCACACCGGCCCGTTGTCGCTGGTGAAGATCACGAGAGTGTCGTCCGTCATCTCGTGTCGATCGAGCGCGTCGAGCAATCGACCCACAGAGTCGTCGACCTGCAGGGCGAAGTCGCCGTAGATGTCGGCACCACTCTTGCCGCGATACTCCTTCGTTGGCATCCACGGTGTGTGCGGTGCGGGCAGGGCGTAATACAGGAACAGGGGTTTGTCGGTCTCGCTGGCGGCATGCCGATCAATCACAGCTACAGCCTCGTCCGAAAAGCGTGGGAGGACGTCGATGTGTTTGAACCCCGGAGCCAGCCCGCCTTCTCGCCAGAAGGCCCCCTGAATCCGCGTCCAGCCGTCTGCGATGCTGTCACTCGCAGCAATTGTGTCTGTCGGAGGTCGAAGGGGCAGTTCGTCATGAATGTAGTAGTAGGGCGGGATGTCGAGTGAGCGCGGGATGCCGAAATAGCTGACGAACCCGCAATCGACCGGTCCGCCGTGGTGGAAGCTGCTGATGTCTTCAAAGTCAAAGCCAAGGTGCCATTTGCCAATCATCTCGGTGTAGTAGCCATGATCTCTGAGCAGCGACGCGATCGTCGTGCGGTCTTTCGTAATGAGCGGCTTTCGCTTCTCGACGTTCGGCATGCGGAACGGATAGCGGCCCGTCATCAGGCTGTACCGCGTCGGCACACAGACCGCCGCCGGTGCATGAGCGTCGGTGAACCGCATCCCCTCGGCGGCGAGTCGGTCGATGTGCTTCGTCGCGATTTTCGAGTCGGGGTTGTAGCAAGTCGGATCGCCATACCCCATGTCGTCCGCCATGATTAGCACGATATGCGGATGCTTTCCCGCGTCGAGGGTAGAAGGCAAACACAGGACGAGGAAAGCGACGCAGCGGAAGATCATTGAGGACATGAGGCAAACCCTGTGAATGAGCGCGAGCGGTCGGCGCGGAATCTGGAATCAGTATGAGTGGAACCATCCGTGACGGTCAATCAGTGAGGAGTTGCCGCACCGACTTGGTCGTTGAATTCACACTCGCAAGTCAACCTCCCCTGCAGACTCAACGATCGTTCACTCTTCGCCGGTGATCCTCTCGACGAGAGTGGTGATTCTCGTCATCTCGTTCCTCGGCCAAGATCGCTCGAACGCGATCTGCCTCCGCATCCTCACCGAGTTTCTCGAGGCAGGTGAGCAACTGTCGATACACGTGCATTGATTGACGGGGAAAATGTCGTTCCGTGCCGAGTCTCTGTGCGACCCTTTCCGCATCACTCTCGTGACGGGCCAAGATTGCCTGCAGGACAACCTTCGCTGCTGCGTAGTCCTGTTCCGCCATCAACTGCTTGACTCGCAGGTGTTCGATAACTTGGTCCATCGCTTTGAAATGGTGGTTCATCTCGGGAAGAAGTTTCGCTGCAGAGTTGTTAAATACGACCACCTGATCAAAGAACTCGCGTGCTTGGGCCGCTTTGCCCTGTGATTGAAGTGTGTCTGCAAGTCGCATGTTCAAAAACAGATGCGACATCGTGTATGCCGGGACGTGCGGTTGTTGACGGATCAGCAGACCCGACACTCGCAGCGCCTCGCGGAGGTCCTGCTCGACCTTTGCGGCCTTGTCCTCCGGGCGGATCCGTTCTGCCTTGTTCGAATCTCCTTCGTCGACTCTGCGCCGAAGACGGTTCCATTCGCCGTAACTCTGTCCATAGGCCTCGCTAAGTCGAAACAAATAGTCCTGCTTGTCTGGATACGACGCGACCAATTCCTCCAAAAGAGCGATTGCCTCCAACCGTTGGTCACTATTGTCAGCTGTCTGACCAGGCACGTGGTGTGACGACTCAAGGTGGCATTGGGCGAGCCAGAATCGATACTCAGGAGACGACGGAGACTCAGCTGCCAGTTCGGCGAACAACTCGGTAGCCGTACGTAGATGCCTCAGATCCTCCGGAGTTCGTCCGAGATCAGGTCGTCGGCTGCCTATCCGTGAATTCGTCGGGGCGTGAGGAGGGTGAGCACCGGGTGGCCTTGGGGGACGCCACCGTGTCTCAGACCGGTGTTCGTCATGTCTTGAACTGTCGCCACGGCTGGCCCGGACTCGTCGTACGGTGCCGTTTTTGGAACGAGGCCCCGGGGAGCCCGGACCGAACGGCCACCGCCCGAGCAAATAGTGAGTCCTCGCGAGCTCGAATTTCTCCTCCGGTTGGCTGACGTGACCTTCCAGGAGCGTCAGTGCCCGCTGATGAGCCTCGCGTGAGTCGTCATGCATGCTGTGCGAAGGCGTGGAGATTCCCAGTCCGTTGTAGAGTTTGGCGAGTCTTAGTCTTGTCTCGGGGTTGTTCAGAGAGGTCTCAATTGTTTCATACATTTCGATGGCTCGTCTGAATGCCGCCTCAGCTTCGTGCCACTGGTTCAGCCGCAGATGGAGTTCGCCCGCTCGCAGATCGGCCTTCGCAGCGTAGTCGCGAAAGCGATCGTCTGTCCCCGCGACGTCCGCCAGTTGATCGAAGGCGGACCGCACCTGCTCTAACAACGCGGCTGTCTCCGATGAGATGACAGGCACACGAACTTGCTCACCCGTGACTTCCTCGTCCTCGTCGAATTGAATGGTGGCCGTCAGGTCGTCCGAAGCAAACGAGCGGCCCAACGAATCAAATGCCTCAAATGCGACCTCTGCAATGCGTTCTGCTTTTCGGCGTTCTGTGACGGCTGTCATGCGTTCTGCATCGGCAGCTTCCCGCAGGGATTGCTCATGAACATAGCCGACGGAAGTCAGTCCTACCGTGAATAACAGCAATGCAGCGAGGGCGCCCGACAGGGAGGCTACCGTGGGATTGCGTCGGCACCATCGCCAGAGTCGTTCGACGATTGACGTCTGTCTTGCTCGAATCGGTCGGTCATCCAGAAAGGCCTGAAGATCGGCGACAAGTGCCCCGGCACTCTCGTACCGTTCATTGGACTCGAAGGCGACGCACTTGAGGACGATTGTGTCCAAGTCTCGTGGGAGATGGGGCATCCGTTTTCGTAGCGATGGCAGATCATGTGGAGTGAGCTTGTGGGCAATGAGCTGCTGTCGATTCGTCTCCTCGTAGGCAGGTCTGACTGTCAACATCTCATAAAGCGTGAGGCCCAGGCTGTAGATGTCACTGCGGACGTCCGAGTCGCCGCGGAACTGTTCGGGGGCCATGTATCGCAGCGTGCCGACGATGTCGCCGCTGCGGGTGACGTCTTCAGCTTCGAGCACTTTGGCGAGTCCGAAGTCGGCGATCCACGCCGTGCCATCCATGTCGAGCAGGACATTCGCCGGCTTGATGTCTCGATGCAAAGTGCCCTGCGAATGCGCGTACTGCAGTCCAGAGGCCACTTGCACGCCGACCCGAGCCACGTTTCGCCAGTACCGTCGGCCGAGGTCTGCCCGACGGGTGGCTGAAGATTTCGCTTCTTCGTCATGCGGCCCACTCATGGTGGTTGATGGCGGCAGAACTTCGGAATCGTCGGTCTTGCCAGAGAGAATCTGTCCGCTCAGCGGGCCGAGCGTCTGCGTCTCTTCGTCACGCAGGATCAGACTGCTATCTACAAATTCTCGTGAGACTCTCGCACTTGGGGGCTCAGCACCGGATTGGGGACTCGGCTCCATGGAGTCTGGGCCAACATCCGACCCCGCCACCGACACCCCACTGTGTGAGCCGCTGGTGGCTCCGGACGTCGATTTCGACAATTCGCCGGAGATCAGCACGTCGGCCAGTTCACCCGCCGACACCGATGACGATCCCTCACTTCCGGCGGAGTCATGCGGCGAGGTGCCACGGCCTGAGCGAGACAACTCGGCCAACACCGAATCGAGTCCGAGACCTTGAATCCGCTGCATCACGTAGTAGCGATGGCCATCTTGCTTGCCCACGCCGAAAACCGGCACGATGTTGGTGTGATGCAACTGAGCGGCTGCCGTCGCTTCCCGCTCAAAACGTCGGGCCTGCTGATCGGAGTGGACGGTGCCCGAACTGAGAACCTTCAGCGCGACCAGCCTCTTCAACGAGTGCTGCACCGCCTCATACACCACCCCCATTCCGCCCCGACCAATCTCACGGAGGATCTCGAAGTCTCCAATCTGATGGTGTGGTGGCAGTTTCTCCTGGGAAACGGATGCCGAGCCGAACTCCTCAGACGGAGATTGTGACCCCATCTGCTCCAGCAGGGCGATGGAAGGAAACAATTCCTGAATCTGCTCTGCATGTTCCGGATAGCGACGGACATACTCGCTGATCGATGGCGTTTCTCCACCGCGAAACCGAGCCGCAAACTCCTCGGCCAGCACATCGACCGGATCACGGTCTGGGTCTGTGTTCGGAGGCGGAGCAGGGGAGAAGTCGGTCATATTGGAGGGGCGATTCTGAACTCGTTGAGGCAGCTCGCTCGAAGGGTTTCATTCTTCATTGATGACCCCGTCCAACGCTCGCTTCAGGCGGCTGAGGGCCCGCATGTATCTGTTGCTGGCAGCCGCCTTCTGCAAACCGAGGACGTCGGCGACCTCGTTATTCGTCAGATGTTCAAAGTGTCTCAAAGCCAGAACCTCACGGTCGAGATCGTCCATGCCATCAAGGGCAGCTTGTAACTGATCCCTCCGTTCCTGCTTCATGATGGCCTGACTGGGGGAGGTAAGTTGCCCCACCAGCAATTCCGCCAGCGAGACGGATGTCACCCCTCCAGCCGCGGCCTTCTTCGCCTCCTGTTTGACAGAACGTCCCTTCGCGGTGAGGTGCCTGCGATGATTGTCGATCAGTGTTTGTAGTGTGAGCTGCCGCATCCAGACGAAGACCGGGACTGCCGGATCGTCGAGATAGCCGGGCAACCGGCGGTCGATGTCCAGAAAGGCCTCCTGCAGTACGTCATCTGGATCGACGCGGCCTGTGAGTCTTGCATCCATCCGAAAGCGGACCATTCGCTCCAGCCGGTCTCGGTACTTCGAGAACAGCCTCGCGACCGCAGCGGATCCTTCTTGCTGGAGTTGCCGTAAGTCGTTGCTCTGATGGTCGGAGGACGATTCGATCACATGAACTCCTGCAGCAGATACCGTTGCTCATCCACAATCGTACAC
>JAJDEJ010000299.1 GCA_029259815.1 Planctomycetaceae bacterium
GGCAACCATCATTCCACCAGCGACAAGTGACAGAGCAGCGATTGTTTTGAGAGTCTTCATGGTCAGGTCCCTTTTTTCTCAGTGTTGAGGTTTGTTTGTGTGTTGTGGTTTGTTCCACACTCCTCAAGGCGGAGAACGAGGCCATCTGTTACAGAGTTTTCAGAACGGATGGTGGATCAGGCTCATTTTTGGCCAGATTTCAGGTGACATATCGCTATTGTCACTCCTTTCGCCGATCGAACACAAACGGCTCCGTCGGGTTGTGTATGACGGTGACCTTCACCGGCGGAGCGATGCCGCCCTGGTCGACTTCCACACGGAGGATGTTCTTCGCTTTGAACGGACGATCGTGCACCCAGCGGTGGCCGTCTCCGTGGAGGTAGAGGAATGGCTTGTCCAACTCGGTCGCCAATGTGTTCAGGCCATCGAAGTAATCGTCGTGGTCTGGACGGGGCATCGCGTGGCCGAAGATCACGATCGCTCGTGCGTCGTCACCGTGCTGTTCGACGTTGGCCTTCGTCCAGGCGAGGCACTGTGCGTGCCGCACTTTCCACTCGGCGCGGTCATGCACTCGACCGCCGACGAGGTTCAGGCCGAGAAACAGCACGCCATCATGCATCAAGGAAAAATTCTCGTCACGCTCCGGCTGACGGCTGACCGGCAACTCGTGCTTCCACTTCTCGTCGAAGCGGCGAAAGTAGGTCTGCCAGTAACCCCAGCTTGTTCGCGGATCGAAGCAGTCGTTCCATTCATTATCGCCGGGGATGATAAACGTCGGCGTCCTGGACTTCCCCAACATCCCGGAGACCTTCACATAGACGGCCTCATCACACGGCAACTTGCCCGGCTTGATGTCACCGACATGGATGAGGAACAGCCCGTCGTTCGGCAGGTCTTCGATTTGCTTGGGCAGCAACACATCGTCTGCAGCTGAGTAGGGGACATCCCCCATGGCGTAAAAGATGACATCGTCCGCAGAACTCATCGCAGACAAACAGACGCTGAGGAAGAGGCTCGCTAGAAAGGTTCTGTACATGGCGGTTTGGTTTCGTGTGAGGTTGATCGAGTCGTGCCATCGAATTCGAATAGTATCAGGACGAATCTGAAGAATGCATCAAGCTGGCAGCGTTATTCCCAAGCCGGCGGCTCTGCCGTCGTCAGGGTGTGTTCGGGCGACGATGCAAGTTCCCGAGTATCGAGTATGACGAGGATCGACGTTCGACAGTAGAGCCGTCGGCTTGGGACGATGTTTCCTCGTCGGTATACTGAATCTCGTTCCTCTCACCGGTCCGAATCTCTGGAGCCCTCGATGTCCCACCTCACCACGCGACGTGAATTTCTGCATCAGTCAACTGAAACCGCCTTAGTGACAGCCGCTGTCGGCACGCTCGCCAGTGCCTACGCGTCCGGGGCTGAGACACCGGAGACCGTGAACATCGGCATTATCGGCTGTGGCGGGATCATGACGCATCACGTCAAGGGGCTTGTCAGTCGGGGCGAAGCGGTGTCGATTGCTTGGTTGTGTGATGTCGACCCGGCACAGATCGAACGTATGGCACGGGTGATGGGTAGACATCAGTCAGCACCGGCCAAACGCACCTCGCGGTTCGAGGAGGTGATTGAGGACAAGAACGTCGATGCTGTGATCATTGCCACGCCGCACCACTGGCACGCCCCCATCGCCATTGCTGCGATGGAGAATGGTAAGGACACTTACATCGAGAAACCCATCTCGCATGTGTTTGACGAGGGACCGATGATCATCGCTGCGGCTCAGAAGTACGACCGTGTCGTGCAGCAGGGCAGCCAGATGCGGAGCAGTCCGGTTACTGAACAGGCTGGGCAACTCCTTGCTGAGGGTATCATCGGCGAAGTGAAGGTCGCCCGCGCATGGACGGCCGAGATGCGAAGCGTCGTGAAGCCGGTGCCGGACAGCACGCCGCCGGCGGGTGTCGACTACGATCGTTGGCTCGGCCCTGCACCGAAACATGCCTTCAACAAGTATCGCTTTCATCAGACATGGCGGCTGTTCCAGGATTACGGCAACGGCGAGATCGGAGACGATGGCATTCACGATCTCGACATGGCAACGTGGGGACTGGGAGTCGACACGCTGCCCAAGCACATCACAGCGCGAGGCAGCCACATGATGCTGCACGGTCACGCTGGCGAGTACCCGGACAACATGCACGTGTCATACGAGTACCCTGATGGCCGCCTGCTGATCTACGAGAACTATCCTTTCACCAGCTACGGACTGCACGGCTTCGACAACGGCAACGTCTTCTACGGCACCGATGGCTACATGGTCTTCTCTCGCCGCGGTGCGTTCAGCACATTCCTCGGCCCCAAAGGCAAACCCGGACCCACAGAGCACAAAGAGATCCGCAGCCAAACCGGATACCCCGAGCACATGGCCGACTTCTTAGGCGCCGTCCGCACCCGCAATCGCGATACGCATGCGAGACCCGAAATCGCCCACCGCTCCTGCGCCCTCGTCCACCTCGGCGAAGCCACTTACCGCACGACAGGGCAGCTGGAGTTTGACAGTGACTCGGGACAGTTCGTCAACTGCGTAGAGGCGGACGCCCTGCTTACCAAAGATTACCGAGCCCCCTACGGAGTGTAACGCGGATTGTCACAACGGAATCGCGGAGTAACTTGAGTCACGTTCGCTGATGAAAGGACTGTTTGATGGCAGATGGTCAGAAACCGCGATTTCAACGGTGGCAACTCCTCGCCTATATCGTCGGCTGGCCACCGCTCACGGTGGGGCTCTTGTATCTCACCGGCGGATCCCTTCCAAGTCGCAAACACCTCGACGAATATACCTATCGGCACGCTTGGATCACGTTCTTGGCTGGGATGGCGATGACAGGAGCGGTAATATACCTGATGAATCTTTTCATGTCTCGGCGAGCGCACGATCGTTCCAAGCATTGCGAAACCCGTTCTGGCAGTTTTGATTCAAATGGCTCGATCAATATCGGATAGAGTCTGGTGCTCTGTCAGTTGATACTTGTTGAATAGACGCTCTTGCCAGAGAGCGGGGTTTCACGGTCTGGCGACCATGGCTACAAGCTGGCATTATTCGGGGACGAGCCGTGTGGATCCTGATGCCTTCTTACGTTCAGCTAATGAATCGTGTCCTGCTTCTGCTCGTGTTGGTATTCAGTATCCTGGGTTCTCAGTGTGTCGCTGACGAAGCCACGACTGAATCCCGGGAAAGCAGCAAGCAGTCTCCCTCCCTTGACGAGTTGCTGCTTTTCTTTCCGAGCAAGTTTCCCAAAGGGAATTGGGCTCCCAGGAATCTCCGCTATCAAGATATCAACTTCGATTCAAAGGATGGGACGCACTTGCATGGGTGGTACTGCCCGAGTAAATCGCCTCGTGCAACAATACTCATCGCTCATGGCAACGCGGGGAACGTGACCTCTCGTGCCAACTGGCTTTCATATTTGCAGTCTCGTGCAGGTGTTTCAGCGTTTGTCTTTGACTATCGCGGCTATGGGCGGAGTGAAGGAGTTCCCACCGTCGAGGGTGTCCTGCAGGATGGGAGAGCTGCTCGCGCGAAGTTGTGCGAACTGGCAGAGATCAAGCCCTCCGAGATGATTTTAATGGGAGAATCTCTTGGCGGAGCAATCGTCGTTCAACTGGCAGCTGACTCTGCCCCGCGCGGCCTCGTGCTACAAAGCACGTTCTCGTCATTGCGAGGTATTGCCAAAGTGCATTATCCCAATCTCGCATGGTTGGTCCCAGAGGCAAAGCTCAACTCTATCGCAACCATCAAGTCTTACGAGGGACCGCTACTCCAGAGTCATGGCACTACTGATCGCACGATCCCCTACGCCAACGGGAAAGCGTTGTTTCTGGCTGCGAACAAACCCAAGACACTGATCACGATTAAGAACCGTGACCACGATGACTGGATGACAAACGAATACCTTCGCAAGCTCGATGCCTTCATTGACAGCATTGGAAAGACCCACCGGTGAGTTTAGCACATGAAGTATGTGACGACTTTTTGTCTGTGGCTCTTTCCCTCTCATCCTTGGAGACCAAGACGTGATGAGCCGATTAAGCCTTTTCCGGTCTCGTGGCTGTGTGAAAACTTTTAGACCAGAATGCCGTTGACGTTTTATCTTGGGGAGGTCATTGAAGAGTTTCGTACTTTGTCTTGTCGACGCGAATCTGTTTCAGCCCGGGGGAGGCTGACGTGAATTCTCAACGCGGGAGTGGAGCTTCTTCACAAAGTGCGATCGCAATTCGGCATGTTGAGGGGAATTGGCGGCATTGTGCATTTCTTCCGGGTCAGTCCGTCGGTCGTAGAGTTCAGATCACCGATGCCATGCTCACCAAGGAGTACCGTGCCCCCTTTGGAATCTGAGGTCCACTTCCAGCACGATCGTTGATCGGCTCATTCCGTGTGCCACTGGTCGGCTTGTCCGCCAGTGCCGAACGTGACGTGACGATGTGTGGTGCTTGCTTCACCATCGAGCCTGGAATTCGGAGTCGGTTGAAGTTCGGACCAGTCAGAGTACTTGCAGTTCCATTTCTTGTTCGCATTAGGCAGCCCTGACATTCAGCGTTGCGTTGTTTCTGACGGAATGGCGAGAATCTGGTCGTCTGAAGTGGACCCCGGTATTCGGACCACTGGTTGCGATTCCTTAAGTGGATCGCGTGGTCAGCGGGGGCGGCTGATGACCTCCAGTTCGTCAACGCTGTCCTCTTTGTGCTCAAAACGGGAATTCCCTGGGACGACCTGCCCGCGCGGTACGGCAAGCCCAACTCCGTCTGGAAACGCTTTGACCGTTGGTGCGAGCGCGGTGTTGGGGAGCGTGTCTTCCACGCCATCGGCGAGGGGGACCTGGAACAAGAACTCGTTGAGGTCCATCTCGATTCGTCGAGCATCAACCCGGATTATTCATGAGGTGGGGAATCTTTGAGCCTCCCAGCGCGTCTAAGAAGCGAGTTGACAACCACTTCCTTCGACGCTGGGAGGCTCGGCATGAGTTTACAGGATGTTTGGCATCTGGACTTCGATTTTCTCCCACA
>JAJDEJ010000300.1 GCA_029259815.1 Planctomycetaceae bacterium
ATGCATCGTGCCACTCTCGGCGAATGCGTCGCGCACGTCCTGCGGAAGCAAGGAGCGTTCACCCAGGAGCAGTGACATCGCCAACGGCACACGAAGTCGGTCGACGTGATGCACGAGGATGTTCTCACATTCGTCCCTCATCCGAGTCCGAACTCGGGCGAGACGTCCCGTGACACGTGATTCCAAAAGTCGGATGGCTTCGGGATGATCGACATCCAACATACAACGGATGCCCTCACTCCGCAGATGTTCGCGATAGTCGAAGCCCCCCGGATTCTGCGGACCCCGCGGCGCGACTAACTGACCGGTGACTTCGACCCGGTCGCCCACGTTCGCATGCAGGACATGCCCGGTGACGATTAGTCGCAGGCGACCAGCGACGGGTATCGGTCCGTAAGTGCCGACGAGACTCTCACACAAGAGATCACACTGACTGCGATCGACCTGCATCCACGGGGGCGTCATGTCTGAGTGATCGGCTGCTCGGACCGACAGTGGCGATGAAATGCGGCCCACTAACTGCACCGGTCGCGCTTCGTCTTCCACGTGCTGGCTGACATCGATCGGACTCACCGTCGACCAACGAAGATGATGCCGCACGCCTCCCAGAGCGAAGCACGCCAGCAGGAGCATGAGCCCGGAGATCCGGGGCTGCTGAGATCGATTCGCAAGCCAGCACAGCGCGAGCAGGAAACAACTGAGCCCCCCCCACAGGGGGAATGACAGTTCCGTCACACGATCGACGAGGATGCCGACCACGAATGACAGAGTGACGGGCAGCGCCGGTGCCTGTATCGTGGTGTGATCTCGATCGCGCGTTCCCATCTCCGGATGATACTCTCCCGAGATCAAGAGATGCGACCCGATGCGATCACGCACCTGATCACGAATGAAACACCTGATCACGAATGAAGACGTTCCATCGAGAAGGGCCAGTAATCCACTCGGATCAAATCACGTCTTTCCCGCGCAGGCGGGAATCCAGAGAGTGATGAGCATCGGGACGCAACTTTAACGGTATATCGTGGTCGCTGGATTCCCGCCTGCGCGGGAAAGACGGAGGTGTGAGTCTCACAGTGATGTAGGCCTCAATGATCAGCGGCTGTCAGAACTCGCCGATCACCTGTCCATCATTACGTTCGGCGAGGTTTCGCCATGTTTGCAGGTCGATGTTCTCGCTGATGCTGCGGACCGAGCCATCCATTAACAGGCTGTTGACGATGCCTGTGTGCCAACTGCGGGAAGTGACCGCGGCGTATGTCGGTGCGTTACATGTCTTATCCTCCCTGCAGGATGTGTAGTCTCCTTCTTCGGTCACACCAGTGGGGACGACGACGAGAGTGTTGGGAGGCAAAGTCGCTGTGAAGCCGGTCTGATGCACACGACCGTCGACCCACTCGGTATGTCCCGAATCCGGCTTGTCGCTTCCGCCCATGCCGATCAAAGTCTCGATCTCAGCGGCTGTGTTTGGGATCGTTGACGTACCGAATGCTCCGTCACGATTGTACGGCGTGAAAGCCTTCACTTCCGAGAAGCCGATCGTGTTGGTCGTGCCATCAGTGAAGTCTCGAAGTTTGAATGCCATATTGGGGGCGAAAGCACCAGCTCCTGGTCGAGAGGTCGTGACATCCCAAACATTCCAGACACCGCCGTTGAATCCGTAGGAGAGTGGGTAATGGATTGCTTCTCCCATCGAGTTGGTGCGAACGCGGTCGTTGATTTCGCTGGGGCAAAGATAGGTGTTAACCCGAAGTGCAGAGATCCCCGAAGCGGCATTGTCCGAGTCTTCGTAGGACTGGCTGAGATCGATCGCGTTGTATGCGTTCGCGGCTTCGAGGTATGGCAGGAGGCGTGCTTGCACGGACCATTCTCCGCCCCCCGTGGGGTTGTTCGTGCCATCACCATCCGTCACAAACGACGGAGGGAACCGTCCATACGAGTCGAGATAATTGTGGAGGGCCAATCCGATCTGTTTCAGATTGTTCTTGCACTGGGTGCGACGAGCGGCCTCTCTCGCCTGCTGGACGGCGGGCAGCAACAGGGCGATCAGGATCGCAATGATCGCGATCACGACAAGGAGTTCGATCAAGGTAAATGCTCGTCGAGTCTTCAAGGCAGAGGTCATGGTTTTCTCCAAGGCATCGATGACAAAAGCGGCCGACCTTCGTCTCCTTGACGAAAGGTCTGAAAAGCCATCGAGTCTGGCTGGCAAGGCCCGAGTGATCGGGAAGGCACCTCAGATTCGCGGAGGCGTCGTAAGGCTGGCTGACTCCTGAGACGAAGTTGACACTGAGTCTCAATTGCATTAGGTTACGGGTCGGTCAACGTCATTGCAAGGGCTTCCAGGTCATTTCTTCAGCGATATCACAATTCTCATGACTCAGTCAGAGAACTTAAGACAGAACGCAGACTCGGCCCCTGATTCAGCTGAAGGAGCAGACAGAGTCCCTCATCAAATCCACTCAACCGACCTCTTCTCGGGTCGGCAAGAGATCGAGATTCTCCACGCGGGAGAGACCTATCGCCTCCGCAAGACTCGCTCGGGCAAGCTGATCCTGACAAAGTAGGTCGGATCTCAGCTTCCAAACTCAGGCATTATCGGGCGTAGGCGACTTGCAGTGACTGGAGGATCTTTTGCTCCAGTGCGGGGTCACGTCCCACTGCGATCCAGCCAGAGGGAGCTGACTGTCCGACCACGAGGTTGAGGTCTCTCTGCAAAGGCGTGCTTTCCTGAAAGGTCGCTCCGCCAGGTGAGTTGGCAGCGATGCCGGGCAGGTCTTCACGCTCCTGAAATGCTTCCACAGAAACAAGATAGCCCACTCCTTGTTCGCTCGGCAGCACGCGGACCAGCACTTTCCGACGAACTGATTGCAACGTACTCTCCAGGCGATTCTCAAGGCCGACCGAATCCTGATGCCAAGGTTCCAATAGTCCTGAACCGGTCCGATAGTCAGTCTCGATGACACGCGAAAACCGGTTCTCTCGGGCGATCTGGAAATGGAAATCGTGGAGCACGTCAACCGTTCGTTCCCAAAGGACTTCATCGTTCGCAGCGGGGACCATGAGCGGATTGCCCACGACTGCGCGGGGGGCAGCGCCCAGCCAGGGGGATGCGCAGCCCACAGCGAGGACCAGTCCAAGGACGATGATGGACAAACAGCGAGACATCAATGTGGGAGCCGAATTTCGGCGAAGAGCCTGAGGAAGGGGGGCGAAGTCTTGCAGGAAGCCCCATTCACAGCAAGATCAATCCGGGGGTCAGGTTCCAACGGACTGCAACTCGTCCGACTCCTGCATCTGTTCCCATTGGTCAACGGTGTACATAACCTCACGATGTTTCGAGCCGTTGTACGGTCCAACGATGCCGTCCTCAGCCATGTAGTCGACCATGCGGGCCGCTCGCCCATAACCGATGCCAAGTGCTCGCTGGAGCAGGGAACAGCTCCCGCGTCCCTCACGGATCACAACTTCGCACGCCTGAGCATAGAGTTCGTCGCGGTCCTTGATCGCGTCCAGTCCCCCGCCGTGAGACGATGCGTCGGAGGTCGCCTGGGCGATCTCAGCACTATATTGGGGATCGATATCGCTGAAGAAGTCGATGATGGCGCTCATCTCGTCGTCGCTGACAAACGTCCCCTGTGCTCGCGAGACATTGCTCGTGCCAGGTGCGAGGTATAGCATGTCGCCGTTCCCCAGCAGACGCTCGGCACCCGATTCGTCAAGCACGACACGACTGTCACTCTTGCTGGCCACCTGGAACGAAATCCTCGCCGGCAGGTTCGACTTGATCAGTCCGGTGATGACATCGACGGTCGGCTTCTGGGTCGCCAGCACGAGGTGAATCCCGACGGCTCGCGACTTCTGCGCTAAGCGAATGATATGTCCCTCGACGTCTTTCCCGGACGTCATGATCATGTCGGCCATCTCGTCAGCCACAATCACGATGTAGGGCATGCGATCAGGCACATCGTCCGCTTCGTCGCTGTCCGGATCGATCCCCATGCGTTCAAGGGCTCGTTCCTTGCCGAGTTTGTTGAAACTGTCGAGGTGTCTCACACCACACTTGGCGAGCAGATCGTACCGCTCTTCCATCTTGTCGACGGCCCATGAAAGCACCGCCTCCGCTTTCTTCATGTCGGTAATGACAGGATGCATGAGATGCGGGATGCGCATGTAGGGGCTGAGCTCGACCATCTTGGGGTCGATCATCAGCATCTTGACGTCGTTCGGTGACCGGCTCATCAGCAAAGAGAGGATCAGCGTGTTGAGACACACGCTCTTACCAGTGCCCGTTCTTCCCGCGATCAACAGGTGGGGCATCTTTGCCAGATCGACCGCCATCGGATGTCCGCAGACGTCCTTGCCCAGGAACAACGGCAGCTTCATCCGCTCCGTCTGCTCCTGACAGGCCTCAATCAGTTCCTTCATGCGGACCATGATCCGCCGATCGTTTGGTACTTCGACTCCGACCGTGTTCTTCCCCGGAATGGGCGAGACCACACGCACCGCAGGGACACGCAAGGCAATTGCCAAGTCGTCCTGAAGGTTGACGACTTTCGAGACCCGCAGTCCGGCTTCCAGTTCGAGTTCAAACTGTGTGACGACAGGCCCCGTGTCAATCTCCGAAACTTTAACGTTGAGTCCGAATTCGTCAAATGTCTTCTCCAGGGTGACTGCTGCCGATTGGGCACGCTCTGCCAGTTTCTCGAAGGGGAATTCCTCAGCGTCTTCCAGGAGTTCGAGGTCCGGCAGTTCGAAGTGCATGAACGCTGGGTCGTCATCGTCCGCATCAAGGTCGTCGTACTCTGCCGCTGAGGAGAGACCGGACGGAGGGTTCACCTTGAACGATGTCCCGGTTGTGACTGATGACGCGGGAGGCGGACTTGCCAACTTAGCGAGAAACGACTTCTTAGGCGGGGGGATGACAGCTGTTGTGACAGGACGGGTCGCAGCGGACACAGAGTGTTCACCCTCAGCTGTCGACAGCCAGCGTCCAAACATCGAACGTGTCAACGCTCGCAGAGGTCGCAGTGGAATAGAGAGGAGCAACGAGAGCAGAGCCGTCTCAGAGGCGAGCAGCATCCCCGTAATCGCCAAGGTTGTAATGATGATCAGCGACCCGATGGTCGAGAAGTGATCCTTCAGAAGGGTCGTGCCAATCGCACCGACATAGCCACCGCTGCCGATGACATGACCACCACTCAGGTCGGGACGCAACAATTGCAGTCCCAGCGACACTGAGGCAATGAGCAGTCCCCAGCCAAAGCAGCGAACGAATGGGTCTCGCATTCTGGTCCGTGAGAACAGTCGTACGTCGAACACGAACATCGCAACCAACAGACCGTACGCTCCCCAACCGAAGACGGTTCGTAGCCCGTAGGCCAAACGGGCACCGACAGGCCCACACGCGTTCATCACCCGTGCATTTAATGGATGAACGAGTTGCGAAGGGGGATCAGCAGGGTCGTAGGTGCCCAGGCTGAGACCGACAAAGACGATCGCCGCCAGCAGGCCGAGGGCCAGCAAATCTCGACGGAGGCGGCGGTAATCAATCATGACCGGAACGTTTGATGCAAACGTCATCCCCCCTGCAATCGGTTCTTCCGAACCGGTTCCATTAATCGAGCGGCCATTCGATGCGACGCGGCTCCTAAGCCGCGATTGTCAGTGCAGTTCGGACTCGCACCATCGAGGCCGCACGAGGTGTTCGCAGACGACGAACACCAACGTGAGGAGGGCGCACTGTCTCACAGAAACGCTATCACACAGATCGCGGGGTGTTGCAAAAGAGCCACATCAGGGGCTGCGATTCACTCACTTCCCGGTGGTCATCGGGAACAGAGAATCGCGTCCGATCGTGACGATGATGTCGTTCGACGTTGGCGACGGCTCACGTTGACTGGCACAGTCGTATGACCGTGGTTCGAGTACGATGTCAACACGTCACTGCTGATCAAGCCATTCAATCAGTGAGCGGGCAACATCCGACTTGTTCCCCGACCAGTGGGCGACCGTTTCGCCTGTGGGATCGAGGAGTTCGACATCGTTGGATGCAGAGCCAATGGCTGATGGATTGTTGAGGACGATCCAGTTGCAGTTCTTACGACGCAGCTTCTGCACAGCATTCTCGCGTGGGTTCTGAGCTTCGAGAGCGAAGCCCACCACCCAGCGATGCTCCTTCTGGGCTCCCAACTCGGCAAGGACGTCGTCCGTCTCGATCATCTCGAACGAGACGGGCCCGCCCGTCTTTGAGAGTTTGCCGGTCACTCTCGCCAAGGGCTTGTAGTCGCATACAGCGGCTGCAGCGATCACACCATCACAGCCAGGAAATGCATCGACGGACGCATACCGCATCTGTTCGGTCGTCTCCACGCCGATATATTCACAGTTCTCCGGAGGTGCCAAGTCGACCGGACCGCTGACGAGCACAACCTGCCAGCCGGCTGCGATGGCACTCTCGGCGACAGCGTAACCCATGCGTCCACTACTGGCGTTCGTGAGGTATCGGATGTCATCCAGATACTCTCGCGTCGGTCCGGCTGTCACGAGGATGCGCATCACGTTGACCGTTGGAGATGAGACGTCTTCAATTGGCACCTCGCTGCGAGGCTTGCTGTCTGATAGGATTCTTGAACTGCAAGGATTCAACCATCTGTCGATCCTGTCCTGCGAGGAGCTCGCGCATCTCCGGTTCGACTGCGAACACAAATGAGACCTGTCGTCCGGTTGGATCAGCACACAGATAATACAGCCAGGTCATGGGGACATCTTTCGACTCCTCGCCGTTCGGAAGTGCATACTTGCCATCCACCGTGACACGAAAGATCGTGCGGTCGTCCTGTGTGGGGATGCGGTCACGAGCGACGATGGCTCCAAACTGGCTTCCTAATGACCGTCGAATGCTCTCCTCATACTCTTCCACAGGCGTGGTTTGTCCAGCCGCCACCTGGGGGACTGGCGAGAAATTACACTGACAAACCAGCGTGCCCTGATCGAGCAAGCGGAGGATGACGACCTGGGGGTCGGACTCAAAATTGGCGAGAAAGACGTGCCAGCCCCGGCCATGGATCAATGAGAGTCCCCATGGTTCCGCATCGAATTCCAGCGGCAATCGGTCTGCAGGCGGGTCAAGGGGGATGGACTCGGCCAACTCCTCTGTGAGGGCACCCTCACTGCCTGCTACCGATCGGGCAATGACCACTCGCACTTCTGAATCAATCCCTGGTGTGATGGTTCCAATCGCGCCCGTCTCAATATGTGTGAGGTCGAGGGAGGTCACGAGTTCTTGTTTCAGGTCGAACAGGAGATGTCCGGAGAGTTTGACGTTGGTGATTGCACCAAGACGGGCACCCTCGACAGCACCGTTGAATTCGATCCGGGCAACATTGTCCGAGACACTCACCAGCTTGGCGGTCATCTCGGTCTTTGACGTTGCTTCAACCGTTGAGAGCATCTGGACTGCCCAGTCCGGAACGTCCCACTCCTCGTCAACTTCAACCTGTCGGGTTGGGAGCAAGGCCAAAATCGCCAACGGGTCGCCAGGCACGTCGATGAGATCGAGATCGTCTCGCGAGAGGAGAGACGTGGGGTTGTACCGCAGCATGCCGGACCGTTTACCATGCGCGACGATCACTCGCAGTCGAGCCGGGAGTGTGAGAGTGGAGACCTGATCGCTGATTTTGGTTCGGGCTGATGCTTGGTCATACTCTCTGAGACAGCGATAGGCTTCTGCGTCTCGTCCCGCGCCGCTTAGGCGTTTCTCTCGAAAGCGATAGGCTGCGGTCGTGTTGAGATCGTGGGAGACCGTCTTGCCACCGCCCGCACTGGTGACGACCTTGCCGCCGATCGTGACCTGCATACTGACATTCCGTACGCGGACATCAGTCACCGGTTCTTCTAAGGAGTATGCCTCTGCTGCCGAGCAGACAGACGTCAACGACATCGTCACGAGTGACGCCAACAGTCTCATCCCTGTCCGACCGCATGGCCGGGCGATCGCAGCGCACATCGTCATTCCTCCTGAATCGATTTGAGTATCCTGAGAGAAGCCTATTCTGGCGATTCGTGGCTTGCAAACCAATGCCAGTCTGCCGGATCGTTGACAGACTGAGAGGATTCGTCACAAAAGGGACTGGAGCCGGAAAACTGGGGGACCAACGCGGGCGGTGCCTTTATCACATATGCGTTGCCGGAGTGATCAACACTCCAACGATCACGAGCGGGGCTTCGACAACTGCCGGAGTTCCTTGATCTCGTCCTTCACTTCTCGCACGGGTGTGACTGTGAGATAGCGGTCAACAAGTTCCTCAAGCTCCTGGGACATCTTGTTGATGCGTTTCTCAGCCGACCTGTCGCGGTTCGCCTGTGCCCGCTCAACACCGGGCACACGGACTGCAATGATTTTTGACTTGAAGCTGGAAATCGACGGCAGCCTGTCGACCGCTGTCATGATCGAGTCAGCTTCATCCCAGTTTTCCTTGCGGGCCATCGAGAGTGCACGTGCCAGCATTACGCTCCGTCGCGAGACAAGGTCGATTAACTCGCCCTGGATCATGGCGAGATTCCCCTCGACTTCCAGCCGCGGCGCGTCATCCGGGACTTCCAGGGTCACCTCCCGATCGAGGCCACTGACGAACGGCAGATTGGCCAATACGGCGCCCCCGCTGTGAATGAGCAGTCGTCGCACGGGTGTCGCAAACTCCGTAAAAACAGTGATCGTCCCGAACCGATTGGTCATAAACTCCTGAACCTGCGGATCCGGGACGGCTTCACTCGGCAGTTGGTCATAGACACGAACACGGACCCCCACCAGAGGCATGTTCGGATTCGTGCGGGGGACGAGACGCAGTTTCGTTTCGGGATACGACGGACGAGCACGGATCGCCATCAACTCGACCCGACGTCGGTTTCCCGTCAATGCAGAGGAGAAGGCGGTCTCCACCGCACATGTCAATCGGCTGCGGACGAGGTTCTCAACTCGGAGGTAGGTCCAGGGAACTGACTGCACATTGCGGACGTCGCCTTCACGAGTGAGATAGCGGTAGTGGGGCGTCAGCAGATCACCGGGTTGCAGGAGGACTCCCACAGACTCCGGGGCGAGTAACTCCGCCCCCCGGGCACGCAGTTCGGCGGTCTCAGCTTCCGTTGTGTCGATGCGAGCCACCGGACGGAAGAGGTCAATCGATAGGTTGAACACCTCCTCGGTCATCAGTCGCCGATCAATCACTGTGCGCCGCAAGATCGCGCTGCGTGTCTCCGAGTTTCGGTCCCACTCCCAGCCCGAGAGCGTGAGTTGTCGTGTGTCCGTGATGTTCACCACGATCACTTTGTCGAATTCGGTCTCCTCAAAACGAGGTTTCAGATCGGATGCGGTCTGTCGCTCAAGAGCATCAGGAGTCGCAGGGATGAGCCAGTCATTCGTCGCGATCTTGAACTGCCAATAGGGGCCGATGACGCCGGCGATCCGCGACTGGAGAGTCGATTGCAACTGTTCGCGAAAGTGTGATGTGAGCGACGCATCTGCCCCATAAGACAGTGAGATCAGCACACGGTAGGGCCTTAGTTCCCAAGGGATGTCGTTGAACGCGGGCTCTGTGTCCTCGGCCTCTGCGACGGCTACTGTGTCGGGAGTCGCATCAGAGGTGCTCGCGTCCACATCGCCTGCCGCGGGTGTGTCGTCGACGTCAACCTGATCAGCGCTTGACGTTTCTGATTCCGCAGTGTCCTGGGCACTCAACACTGAGTACGACGCGAATGTGAGGACAAGCGCGAAGATGATCCGGCTGCCCACAGCAAATGCATCTGAGATCTGTTCCTGGCGAGACGTCACGCTCACGGCAGGTCCTCCGCAAACCAGGACTCAATCACCCAGCGGTCGATCTCTTCGTAGGGATGCACCGGGTTAACCGGGACGCCTCGTACGTTCTTGCGGTAGATCAGATACTCATCGACCTCCCAAAGGGGGATGAGCATCACTTCTCCCCAGAGATGGAGGTGCAGGCGACTGACAAGTAGTAAAGCGGCCCGCCAGTCGGTCGCGAGGTCCAAGTCGATGATCTCCTGACGCAGCCAATCTGGAAAAGAATCGAGGTCGGACACGTGGGCACGCCCTGTGAGGGTGAGAAATGGCCAGAGTTGGGTCACTGGCTCTGTTAACCTGACTGTCCGGTAGAGCAGGTCCCATGGAGCGACTTCACCTTCCCGACTCACCAATGGTCCGTCAGGGACTTCGATCATCTCAACGGTGATGCCGAACCTGGCCCACGACTCCACCAAGTCAGCGGCAGCAGCCTGGACGACGGGTTCGGAGACGACGGCCATCCTCAGCGGAGGGAGTTCGCCCCCGAACTGCCGACGTGCTGCCAACGTCAGCGAGATCGCAGAGAGCGGATCGTATTCACGTGAGCGGACGAGTGCACTGTTGGCATAACTCTGGGACGGGAAGGGGCCATTCACAATGCGACCGTACTCACGGCTGTCGCTCTGGAGAACAGTCTCCGTGAGAATTTCTTCCCTGTTGATGGCATACGCCAGGGCGCGACGGAATTCGCGGTTCTTCAGTGGAGTGCTGTTCGGATTGAACTGCAGCACATGCGTGGTGGGCACGGCTGATTTCTCGACAAAGAAGGACTTCAACATCTCTTCGTCTTTGTGAAGCAGTCCGGCATGCCAAGCAGGTGGATTCACGAGCATCGAAACTTCGCCCCGCATGAGCGCCTGCATCGCTGCATCGGCATCCTTGTAGAGATGCTCCAGCACCTCTGTGACATGATAGACCCGCAGGTCTTCCGGCTCACTCAAAGTACGACGATAGACCACCCCTGTCGGTGATCGCTCTGCGACATGGAAGCCTCCGGAGAGACCGCCAGAGGAGTTGAGTGACACGGGTGATGTCCCGGATCCCTCAGCGGTGACCTCAACTTCGGACGCCGATTCGATCAGCGGTATGGACAGCAGTGCCTCGGTGCGGATGGGCACCCGGCTGAAGTTCAGCGTGAAGGAGTAGGGAGACGACACATCGACCGAACTGGCATATCCGGCGAACCGTTCGTCGTAGGTGTCACTTGTCGGATCGATCCGGGCAGCGATCAGTTCAGCGATCAGGGGAGCTGTCACGATCGGTTGAAATTCCCACGGCTGACGACTGTCCCGCAATTCAAAAACAGCTTCACGGCCCAGATTGAGTGGTTCCCAACGGTCACAGAACCGCGTGCTGTAATGAGCCGACCCGTCGTTCGCGTTATCGACCTCAAAGAAGCGAATCTTCGTCAGACGATCCGCCCGTCGCTCTGCGGGCGACTGGACGACATTCTGCTCGTCATCAGGAGATGGCAGATCAAGCACACCAACATGTAAACGCTGAAATCGATCGGAGAACGTGCGATAGCGTGTGCGCAGATTGCGAGTGAGCGGCCAGATGGCAGCCGCACGCTCGGCGTGATCCATGGCCAATGCGTGATTGCCTTGCGATCGCGAGGTCTCAGCCTCACTGAGTTGTTGTTCTGCAAGCTGGGAAAGTCGAGTCGTCCATGTCTCAACGAGTGGATGCGTGGCATACATCGATTCGATCCGGCGATGATAGTGCCTCGCGCGACGCCAGTCTTGATCGGTCAATGCCTGCTCGATCAGCTTCTCGATGATCGTCCCCACTTTGTCCGGCAGACCGGCATACTCGGGAGTTCGGGAGTAGATTTCCTCAGTTCTGGCGAGAGCCGACTCATAGTCGCCATCCGCAATCTTCCGATCGGCCTCTGCAAGTAACAGGGCGTGATGCCGATCAAGGGCGCCGGGCCAATCAGGCGTATTTCGTCTCAGGATGTTCAGCAGTTCGTACGCGAGATCAAAGTTCTCTTCCTTCGTTAAGAGATCGATGCGTCTGAGCATCAGGTCTTCGTGATGGATCACCTGTGAAATCTTGTCGAGGTCCAACAGATAGTCCGCCTCATCAACCTGATCCGGCAGGCGGAGGGCCAGTTTGCCCATCCGGTCCAACTCGCGGCGATACTGCTCCAGTCGATTATTCGGAACATTTCGCCGATCCTTGATTTTCGCATCTAGTGCTGCTTCCAGCTTGCGAAGCGTGTCGGGGCGCGGGGTGACGGGTTCGACGACGATCACTTCCTCATTTCGCTCCAGGACAATCCAATCGACAGCCGGCTTTCGCAACAGGTCCTCGGGTGAGGGGACCTCCATCTCATCGAGCTTCGGCAAAGGTTCGGGGGCGGGTTCCTCGTCACCTTCTGGAGTGGTCGGCTCTCCTATGGGATCTGCGTCTGGAGTTGCCTCCGCACCGGGTGTCTCTGCGGGCGGCTGAGCTTGCACACTTGGTAAATGCGCTGACGGCAGAAGCATCATCCCCAAGAGGATGATCACCAGAACAATCCAGCATTTGATGGTCACGTTGGGCGTCATGATCTACGGGGCGCTAAGGAGAGATCCGATACTGACAAGACCACCATCGATGGTCGCGACAACGAGTTCATCGGCGATCCGCCGGGGGCCGCTACTGAGCGCCTGGTTGACAGGTTGCCGGTCTCGCGTCTCACCCGTCTGGGCGTCGACACTCACGATCAGTCCGTCCTGCAGGGCGAGAATGACACTTTCCCCCTCAACGAAGGGAGCTCCCGCGAGAGATGACTCTTCAAGATCAACCGACCACTTCTGCGTCAGGCCATCACCCACGGTATAACAGACGAGCTTTTGACCACCGACTTCGACGAAGACCAGGTCCCCAATGAGCCAGACATCGTTGGAGACAGGTCCGTCCAACTGAGTGTCAGATTTGGGTTCGAGTGTTGTGGCGTCAATCACGGACAGTCTGTCTCCGACTGCGGCCGCAATCCGTCCGTCAGACACCGAGATGTCGAAATCGATTGCAGCACCGAGATCAAAGTTTCCCGCTTCATTAAGGAACGGCTGAGGCGACTCCTGAAGTTTCAACAAGCGAAGTTGACCCGAGTCAGCAACAGCGACCAGGGACGACTCGTCAATGGTGGTCAGTTGTCGCCACCGGGCGGGAACGGAGTCACTCTGAGGAAGGGTAAAGTCCTGGACGTTCGAGGCGGCTCCGGTCTCTGAGATGAGCTGCACGCGTCCCGCAAGTGGGAGTGCCAGGTGCTTTCCGAATCGTGCAGGAGCAGATTGCAGGACCGCGGGGAGCGGGAAGTTTCGTTCAATCTGGCCCAGCCGGTTCAACACCCATAACTGAGGCATCGGGTCACCACACCAGACAAGAATTCGACCATCGGCAGACTGAGTTGCCTTCAGCGGTGTCGTCAGACCATCGGGGAGTTTTAGCCGAACTGTCGAATTCGTCAGAAACCCGCCGGTCTGCATCTGTGATTTGTTCACACGGAAGACGTCCCCGGCTTCCGAGACAGCGACCAGTCCCTGCTGGTTCGGAAACGTTCCGAACGACAACAACTCTCCACCGATCACGATCTGCCACTGGCTCGTTAACTGGTCGCGATCTGTTTGAAACAAGGTCACCGCCTCAGCGTAGGGCTGTCGACTGCCGACATAGATCTGTTTACCGATCTGCTGCAATTTCTGAGTGGCGATGCCAAGATCGACGACCGTTGAGCCGGGTTCGATCGTGTCCGCCAAGAGTTGCAATTTACGGAGGCTCCGGCTGGCCATCCAAACCTGTCGATCGGGGCCAGTCGCCAGAAACATGGGACTGAGTGCTGCCCCTTCGGTCTCATATCGAGCTCCCTCGGTCAATGGCGACTGTCCAGGCTCGTCGGTTGCTGAGAACGCACTCACGCGTTCACCTGTCGAGGGAACAAACACATCACGACCGCGAATGACAGGCGGATCGACCACGTGTCCGGGGATCTGTGCAGACATGGCCTGCGTGAGTTTGTCCCCGTCACTGCGCGTGTCCATGACGTGCAGCAGAGATCGGTCGCCCGGGAGATTCTCAGCGATCATCACGAGTGCCCCCATCGGTAGCACGGGGGCTGCGACGCTCTGAGGTTTCTGGCCCAGATAGGAGACGGCCACACACTCAAACGGCCGCTTGGATAATGTGTAGACAACTTCCTGGTCCCCACAGATCACCAGCCGCGCATCATCGTTGAGCGCCGCCGGCGGCGAGAGCAATGGTTGCGAAAACTCCAACCGTGAGATGACCTGCCCCGACTCAAGCTCAACCTTGCTGAGCGAGCCGGTCGAACTCACAACGTATGCTTGTCCTTCCTCGACAAGTGGGGGCCCGTTGGCTCCCTGCACAGCCGGTTGCCTCCAGAGGAGGTCCCCAGAACGCTGATCGACGCACACCAGCTCGTCATGGTTGGTGTCGAAAAATAGCAACGCAGGGGCCGATGTCGTGACTGGTACAGGAAAGAAAGGAGCGTCCGATCCGATCACACGTCGCCAAACCGGCTCTCCTGTGATGCTGTCGACGGCATAACAGCAATCCTTGACGAGACCAAAGACAGTGCGGCCCACCGAGACTTCATCGGTCCGCGACCTTGCATGGAACGTCAATACGAGCGTCGGTGGAAACGCCGATGCGTGATCGTCGGTCACTGCTTCCACAGTTTCATCACTCGTGGTGACAGCCTCGCGTTCGGCAGTCAATGTTTCTGTCAGTTTGGCGACAATTTTCGGATCATTCGAAAACTCAGGATATCTCGATAACAACTCGCGGCGAGTGGCCAGCGCGTCCAGCGGTTGTTTGTTCTTAAGGGCCTCATCCATTTTGGCAAGAGCAGCGGTGAACGCTTCGTACTTGAGAATCGATGCATCAGACCGACGTCGTTCGGTCTCGATCCGCTTGAGGAGATCAGCAGTCAGTGCTTCGTCTGATTGATAAGTCTTGACGATGTTGCGCGCCGTGTCAGAGACAGCTAAAAGCTTGCGATCATAGACCTTCCCCGCAGTGATGGCGGCACCTTCGGCGATTTGCTCAGCCCGCTGTCGAATGATGTCGTGCTGTTGGTCAAAGTCTTCGGAATCACGACGGGCATTGATAAACCCCTCGAGTTCGACGAGCCCCTCGGCCCAGTTAGGAGATGCGCCACTGATTGGACGATCGACGCGCGAGACCCACATATTGACCTGTGCTTGCTCAGACAGCGAACCCCGTGGGTAGGCGACCAGGAATTTTTCGAATTCTCGGATCGCCTGTGTGTACTTCCCCTCGTCCATGAGTGCCTTGGCTTCGTCAAATTCCTGCTGGGTCGTTTGGCGGCCAAGAATGAAGTAGAAAGTGAGGGCTACCAGCGCGAGGATTGCTGCACCACCACCGAGGGTATGGACTAATGGTGAGCGGACCGGGTCGCGGTCACCCGGTCTCACATGCCTTTGATGACGTCGAGGGGCAATCGTCTCGTCTGGGGCTTCTGTTTCAGCCTCATCTTCGACTGGTGCGGGAGACTTCCGGGATTCTCGCGGTTGCTCGCCTTCGACAGCGAGATCCTCAGCCGAGAGGTCGGGCCATTCGCTGTCATCCCTAGCGTCTTCGTGATCAGGTTTTTGCTCCTTGCGACGCTTCTTCCGGTCCTCGGACCTGTCCCTGTCCTTTGACCGCTTGGATTTCTTTTTTCGACTCTTACTCTCCTTTTCCTCGGGGATGATTTCGTCTGCCGTCAGGGGGACATCATCCGCAGGGATTTCGTCTGCTGTCAGGGGCACATCATCGTCGGGAGGGAGTGGTGCCGAAAACTCGTCGGTCAAGGGGCGAAGGCCAAAAGTGCTGGCCGATTGATCATCACTGCTCTGGTCAGCGACCTCGGATTCGATGGGCTCTCCGTCAACAAAAGTGATATTCGCATCACCGATCCGCATGACATCGCCAGAGGTCAAACCCGCCTTCTGCACGAGTGTGCCGTTCACGTCGACACCATCAAGACCGGCCGACACGACCTCAAAGCCCGCCTTCTTGTGCCAACTCACGCGGCAGTGCATCAATTCGACATCGTCGCCGTCGATGCAGATGTCATTCGACCGATGCTGTCCGATCGAAAGCGGCGTGTGCTTATCCAACTCGACCGTGCGAGGTCCGTCGTTGGGAAGTCTGATTTCCAGATAGGGCATTGGCTAATGTGGTTTTCTTGTGACTCGGACAGGTCGGCTACTGCTCGGATTTCGAGACGCGTCGGATGCGTTGCATGCCGACCGTGACCCCGGCATCCGTTACAGCGACAACAGTCCCGTGCTTGGCTTGATAATGCGGCTCTATGATCATTTCCAGTTTTTGCTCGCTGGACATCTTGCGTCTCAGCACATCCTCCAGCTCACCCGGCCCGCCGACCGCTTCGTCGTCGACGAAGATGCTGTCGTTCTCATCGATCTCGACAATGACAGAATCGTCTGCGAGGTCTTCGATGGTCGGCATCTGAGCATACCCCTCCTTCTCCGGCTCGGGGGCTTCGGTTTCCATCGACTTTTGCACGCTAAATGCCGCCGTAATCATGAAAAAGATCAGCAGGAGAAACGTCACATCGACCATGGGCGTCATGTCGAGCCCGTCGTCGTCTGTCACTCGCCGTGTGAGTTGAAAGCCTCCGTCCTCCTCATCGGTCTCGATGTGTGGCCGCGCCTCTCCTGACGCGGCCATCTCAGCGGGGAGCCTTTCTGTCGGTCCATCACCCTCGGGAGCGATTCGCTCTGCGTCTGGCGATCTCGCTTCCAGCGGCTCTGTCTCGGCTGCCTCTGGCAACCCCGCGGGATCTTCAATGACCGGAACCTGAACCTGTTCCTTGCACGAGGGGCATGCGACCATCAATCCGGCTTTGCGACTGCTAATGCTCAGTCGTTGTCGGCAGGACGGACATCGGAACTGGATCGGCATGAAGACTCTGTTGACTATTCTTTGTTGAATCGTGTGAGGGGCGTCGTGTCCGTCACTTCGAAGACGGGTTACTGTTTGTCCTGGACACCGACGTAAAACTTCTCGACCCCTTCGGCTTCGTTCGCCGCCCGAGCCACCTCTTCCACGTAGCCCGAAGGAAGTTCTCGATCAGCTTTGATGATGACTGTCTTCACGGCTTTGTCAGCATTCATACCGGCCTGAACATAGGCCGCAACTTCACTGAGCTGCGCGGGACTGCCTGTGGGGCCATCACTGAGATAGATCTCCGGATTGTCATCTTTCGTGACAATCGTGATGACGACGGCGGTGTCCGTACTGACTCCTTCGCCGTGCTTGGCTGGCGGAACCTGCAATTCGGTCTCTTGTTTCATGGTTGATGTCACCATGAAAAAGATCAGCAACAGGAACACCACATCGATCATCGGCGTAATATCCAACTCGGAGTCGGAAGTGATCCGCCGTTGGACTGACGGGTCGTCGTTGAAGAGAGACTTGGCAGGCACGGGACTCGCTCGAAGACTGTGATCGACTGTGTCGTGATGATCACGAAAAGTTGGCCATCCCCATCGGGAGAGGGTCGCAGAAACCTAAACGGTATTCGTCGCTTCGAGGTCATCCAGAAACTCGCCGACGTGTTGCTGAACAGAGTCCTGAAGCTTACCAATGCGGACCTGAACCATCGCTCCAAGCAGCACCAGGGGAATGGCCACGGTCAATCCCATGGCAGTTGTCAGCAACGCCAGGCTGATGTCATCCGCCAATGCACTGGGATCTGTTCCCGTTTGCTGACTTGTCGCTATCTTGGCGAAGGCCAGGATCATACCGCTCACTGTTCCCAACAATCCCAGCATGGGGGCCGTCTTGACGATGGTGCCGATCCAGGAGTGCCGGTACTCCAAGTCGGCAAGCACGTCTCGCTCGAACTTCTCAGCCAGCATCCGTCGCAATTTGTTAAGCGGTCGCTCCTTATTGGCAAGGGCGACAATGATCAACTGGGGGACCGCCTTGGCCCAGTAGGGCGGAGAGTCACACAACGCAGCAGCACCGTCGAAGTCGCGTTGGGCGAGATGCTCGTGAATTTGGTCGAGAAACTCGGCAGCAGCCGTGTCGCTGCTGAAGCCTTTCTCCTTAATCTTTCGTAACAACAAGATGACCGTGAACACCCCGTACAAGGCAGCGATTGCCAGTGAGGTGTAGATAACGGGGCCGGCCCAGTCGAGAAGAAATGTCATCAGTCCTCACAAGTTAATAGTGTTCACAATTGCCCTCGGCCCTCCTGGGCCGGTTTCAAAACATCGACTGCGGGTGGCCGGGTCTGACCAACGGGAAGGCCCGGACCGGTGATTGCAGGGCCATCCGCTTCGCTTCTGACCCTGCCACCCTCACGTTTAACAGCTTTGAAACTGGCTCCTGGCATCCGTCATCCTCTTTTGTGTCTCGATTCTTATCTCCATTAACGAACGATGACACAACTCATCAACTTGCATTGTCACCGAAGGTATGTCTGACGGGTGACATTGAAGATGTAACCGCTCCCCTGTTTCTGGGCAATGAAGTACGTGCGGCGAATCTCCTGTGCCGCTCTTTTCTTGTAGTTGTACTCCAGACTTGCCAACTGCTGTTCGGTCTTCGGCGGGTAGAAATGAAAAATGACTGACTGCCGTGTGGTGGGGACTCCGGCCTTCTTTAAGAGTTCTTCGTCTGTCGCACGTCGCTCGCCGCTCTGCCACGTCATGTACAGTCGATTCTCGCCCTTGCCGGAGTCAGCCGTACGTTTCCTGGGGGACCCGCTCAAGCCGGAAACATAAACGAGCTGTCCCTGTGGCTGGAGCACACCCAACTCGATGCCAAAGAAATCGAGCTGCTTTGCATACTCATCGACCGAGGCGTCTCTCCCGAAGCGAATGAACCAACGCTGCTCGCGGGAAATGCCCCCGGCGCCCGGGCCAGAGCCGAGCGGACGTCCGCCCGTGCCAGTTGCGCTCCCGACCTTGCCTGAGTTTGCGGCTGAATCGGCAACGACCTGTTCGAGTTGCTCGGTCGCCTGATCCGACAATTCGACAACATTCTCCAACACTTCCTCGATCGAGACCTCCTCGGTCTCCTCTTCCAGTGAGGCATTCGGGTCTTCCGGGTCGGGAGACTGCAGGTCCCACGTATCGTCAATGTTGCCGTCTTCAAACCCGCCGCTGACCTCCAGCATCTCCAAAGGAACCAACTCACTCGGAGGTGGAGGCCGGCGAATGTACCAGACGGAAACAACTGCCAGCACGGAAATGACCAAGGCCGCGACCACCGCCATCATGAACGAACTGACGCGATCGTAGCTCGTGACCTTCATCACCGGCATCGGTGGTGCAAGGTCAGACGGCGGTTCCTGTATCGCAGGCATAAGCGTCGTTGTCACCGGGACGCGAGGGCATCGATCTCGCGAGTTTGGAGGTGTTGCACAGAGGTATCGCACAACGGGTGGGAGAGCGTCGTCAGACTTTGATTGCGGCTTCTCGACGACGCACAAGTACTCTGTGATTCATGCTATTGCGCGACCCTGGCACTGTCAACGAGGGGGGTGAGCGCGGCCAGGGCTAACGCCTTTTTCAATTCGAGGTTGATGCGTAGTATTGGGCGAGTTTACGGAGAGTCCACTTTTCACACGGAGGTTGAGTTATGTCATCCGCCTGCGGGGAGAGCTTGCTGGCCTGTTGGTCGCAAGTCTCTGATC
>JAJDEJ010000004.1 GCA_029259815.1 Planctomycetaceae bacterium
AAAATAGAATCGAGGCTCTGCGGTCCATTGAGTCTGATCAAAGTTGTTGTCCTGTGTCTGGTGACCGTAGGCTGCTCGGAGGAGCGCAAGCACGTCAATGAGAAGCCGGTCGTGCCTGTCAGCGGCATTGTTCATGTAGACGGGGCACCAATGGCCGGAGTGAAGGTCAACTTCCACCCGAAGGAACAGGAAGACAGCCATCGCGTGTTCCCCAGGGCGACGACGGATGCCGAGGGTGGCTTTAAAGCGTGGACCTATCAAAAAGATGACGGGCTGACAACAGGAGAATACACCATGACATTCATTGCACACGGCAAGCCGGCTCCATTCCAGAGAGAAAGTGATATGCCGGATCTCTTCGGGGGCAAATATTCCAATCCGAAGAATACTGAATTCACACTCACTGTTCCTGAGTCCGGAGAGCCTGTCGATCTAGGTACAATCTCATTGACGCGTTAACGTTTGTTGAAGCGGCCAAGAAGTTGAGCGTGCGCTGCAGAACCCAGCTGTATCGCTCTTAGGCCTGCAAGACCTGCCATCGCATGCCAAGATCAAATGGCTCGGCCAATCTCTGGTCGGGTCAATTGTGTTTCCAGCAGGGGTGAAATCACCTATCTTGCGTTCGTCATTCGACCCACAGAGTACGGTCAGCTGACGCTTCACTCTCACGATTGGCCTCTTCTGGAGAGACTGCCCGGTGTCCATGCCCCTCAGTGACTTCGCGAGATCATTGACTGTCGAGACGGCGTTCACGGTGCTCGCCGTTGCCAAGCAACTCAAGTCGGCAGGCAAGGACGTTGTCGAGCTGGAGATTGGAGACAGTCCCTTCGAGAGTACGCCATCGGCCAAGTCGGCGGGCATCGCGGCCATTCAGGACAATCAGACACACTACTGCCCGTCGCCCGGTCTGCCCGAGTTCCGCGAGGCAGCGGCTGACTTTGTGCGAGGTGAGTTCGGCATCCCCGCTGAAGCGAAGAACATTGTCGCTGGACCGGGTGCGAAGGTCTTCGAACAGTTCTTCTGTGAAGCTTTTCTCAATCCGGGCGACAGCGTGCTGGTGTTCAGTCCGTACTTCCCCACCTATGTGCCCAACATCAAACGGCGTGGGGCTGAGATCGTCTACGCTCCGCTGCGACAGTCAAATGCATTCCGACCGGAAGTCGAGCAGATTGAGAAGTTCCTGTCAGAGGCCGACTCGCCCAAGGCCATCTTCCTGAACTCGCCGCACAACCCGACAGGAGGCGTCACGACCGAGCAAGATCTCCGTGACATTGCTGACCTGATTCGCGGGAAGGACGTTGCCGTCTTCAGTGATGAGCCCTACTGCCACATGGTCTGGGAGGGGCAACATCACTCGCTGCTCGCTCAGGAGGGCATGCTGGCCCAGAGTGTCGCAGCCTACACCTTCAGCAAGTCGTACAGTATGAGCGGCTGGCGGCTTGGTTTCGCGGTCGCCTCTGAGGAAGTTGCAGACGCGATCGGCAAGATGATCAACACTTCGCTCTCATGCACACCGCCGCTCGTACAGATGGCAGGCACACGGGCACTTCGACAGGATCATGCCGAACGTGATACACAAATGGCCCGGTTCCGCGAGAAGGTCGAGTTGCTCACGACCGGACTCAACCAGATTGATGGTTTCCATTCCCTGCCACCTCTGGCAACGTTCTATGTCTTTCCCAACGTGGCCGCCGTCTGCAACAAGCTGGGCATCACCAGTCACGGACTGGCGCTCTATCTGTTGGAAGGGGCGGACGACGAGTTTGGTGTGGCGTGTTTGGGAGGCGAATGCTTCGGCGACGCGGGAGCGGGCTTCCTCCGCTTCAGTTGTGCTGAGCCCAACGACCGGTTGCAGCAAGCATTGGACTTCCTGCCGCAAGCGATCGCCCGCGATGACCGAGTCGCCGCCTATCTGGAGCAGCACCCGCAGTTTCAGTTGACGTCCGAGTATCCCGTCCCCTGACATCTTTGAGGGGACTTAAGGAAAAGGTATGGATCCATTGGACGGAGACTCGCAGACGCCCGCCCGGCCTTCTTCGGACGGGGACACTGGTGATATTCCATCGCTGCAACGACCGAAACTCCGACAATACATCGGTGTGATGCTGGTGGTGTACTGGGTGGTCCTGTTCATCTCCACACACATCCCGTACAGCTCGGAAGGACCGCCGATTCCCGGAGCGGACAAGCTAATTCACTTTGTCGGGTTCGGGATTCTGGGACTCTTGTTTGCGCTCTGGGTCGCTTTGCGGCGTACTCTGACACTCGCGATCATCATCACGATCGTGGTTGGCATCGGCCTGTATGGCATCGTGGATGAGTTACTACAAATCCCGGTGGGAAGGGATTGCGAACTCATGGACTGGGTCGCAGACCTTGTCGGAGCATCAGCCGGCGTTGGTCTGGTCACCTGGCTGAGTAAAACTCGAAGATAACCAGAGTTTGGGATCTGGGGTGACTCCGCCTCCGTGGCAAGGCATTTCAATTTCTGTTCATGGGGATTCCGCAAGCGGAGTTGGTTGACGCCAGTGCCGACCAGTACGACTGAGGAGCTTGTCCGCTTCGACCGGTCCCCACGAACCAGCGGGATACGAGACAGGGGCTTCGTTGCTCTGTTCCCATGACTCCAGCACGGGCGTCACGAACTGCCATGCGGCTTCGAGTTCGTCACTGCGAGTGAACAGGGTCGAGTCGCCACGCATCACATCCAGGAGTAGTCGCTCGTACGCCTCCGGGAGTTCGATCGCGAACGCCTCATCGTATTCGAAGTCCATCTGCACAGGATGAATCTGATACTGCATGCCGGGCCGTTTGGTTGAGAGATGGAGTGCGATCGACTCGTGCGGCTGGATGCGGAAAATGAGCGTGTTCGGCTGCGATTCGACCATCTCGCACAGGTCGCCTTCGCATTCCACCGTGGTGAACAGATTCAGCGGCGGTCGATTGAACTGAATGGCGATCTCCGTCACTCGCTCTTTCAAGCGTTTGCCGGTTCGCAAATAGAACGGCACGCCCGCCCAGCGCCAATTGTCGATCTCCACTTGCATCGCGACATACGTTTCCCGGCGAGAGTCAGTGGGGACCCGCTCTTCATCGACGTAGGCCACGGCTGGTTTTCCATCGAAAGTCCCCGAGGCATACTGCCCTTGAACGGCCCAATCGCTGAGTTGACCATCGCTCGATCCGGGTCGCAATGCTTGCAGAATCTTCAGCTTTTCGTCACGAATGTACTCACCCTCAAACAGGGCTGGCGGCTCCATCGCGATCAGACAAAGCAACTGCAGGACATGGTTTTGCAGGACGTCACGCAGTGCCCCGGAGCGGTCGTAATACGCACCGCGGCCTCGTTCCATCCCTTGCGACTCTGCGACGGTGATCTGGACATGATTGACGTGAGTTCGATTGAACAATGGTTCAAAGATGGCATTGCCGAACCGGAACAGCAGGATGTTTTGAACCGTCTCTTTCCCCAGGTAATGATCGATCCGATAAATCTGGCATTCGTGCAACAAACGACTCAGTGACTCCGTCAGTTCCTGTGCTGAAGTGAGATCGTGTCCGAACGGCTTCTCGAACACGACACGCAGCCGATCCTGCTGCTCGCGATTCGGGATCATGTCCGCATCAGCCAGTGCGTTAACGCCGGGAAGGAACAGGTCCGGGGCGGTCGCCATGTACACGATGCGGCGACCTGTGAGATCCCTCTCCCCCTCAATCGCTTCGACCGCTGATTTCAGCTGCCGAAATTGCTCGGCATCCGCCAGGTCGGCCTCTCGATAATACAGGAGTTGAGAAAAGCCATTCCATTTCACCTGATCGTCGTCCGACTCACCGACTCCCATCGCCTCCCGCATTTCGTTGCGAAACGACTCATCAGACTTTTCTCGACGAGCCACGCCAATAATCGCCGTGCGGTCTGAGAGAAACCCCTTGCTCCACAGGCGAAACAACGCGGGAATCAGCTTGCGGGCCGTGAGATCGCCGGATGCCCCGAAGATCAGCACAGTCACATCCTCGATTGCCGGTCCGTCAGGAGTCACCGCTTGAGATGAGTGCAGGGGCGACATCGCGAACTCCATCGGAAGCATAGACTCTGATTGTTCATGGAATTCAAGAGTCTAGGACTGCCAAGATGTTGCGACAAGCGGTCGAAATCACTTTGCGCAGCAGGTTTCGTCCGGGGAAGCGGGTTTCTACGTTATGGGTGCATTTGAGAGAATTGGCTGGCAAGGTGTGCGACCCGTTCCCAATGAAGACCAAACAGACCTATCGTCGATTTCCTGAATCGTGAGGGCGAAGTCTTGCAAACAAGGGATTCATTCTCCATAATCCCCTGCTTGGCAGTGGTTACGGAAATGCTACTCACTCAGGGGACATTGCGGTTGTGGCGCTGAACAAATCAGATATTCGCAAGATTCGTAAGAAGCGAGCTCGACTTCGGAAGCAGCTCTCGTGTCGTTTTTGCCCGGATGGCGTGATCCCACGTCCCGTCTATGTCGACTACAAGGACGTCAAGACGCTGAAGCAGTTGGTCGACCGTGAAAACCGTATTCTCCCGCGACGCCGCACTGGGACATCCGCCATCTATCAGCGGGCCGTGCGCAAGGCTGTGATGAGAGCCCGATTCATCGCACTTCTGCCGTACGTCGCTGACGACTGAGTGGCCGTTGCTGAGAGCTTTCAAATTCCTGATTGATTCCAAGGCCGCAGATCGTGTCTTCGGAACAGTCGACAATCATTGCCAACAATCTTGCCTCAGTTCAGAGCAGGATTGATGATGCCGCGCGTCGAGCCAGACGCGATCCGGCAGAGGTGCGATTGGTCGCCGTCACGAAGTACGCTGACATTTCTTGGGTGCGTCATCTGGTTCGGGCCGGAAACACGACGCTGGGTGAGAGTCGCCCCCAACAGTTGGTCGAGCGAGCCGGACTGCTGGGCGATGCAATTGAGTGGCATCTGATTGGTCATCTGCAGCGGAACAAAGTCCGGCAGATTTTGCCACACGTTTCATTGATTCATTCCATCGACACATTGCGGCTCTTGCATAGGGTTGATGATGTTGCAGCCGAGTTGTCTCTGCGGCCGCATGTGCTTCTGGAAGTGAATATCGCCGGCGAGACATCGAAAGACGGATTTTCGATTGGTTCCCTCAAAGAGGCTTGGACTCAGATCGCCCGCTGCAACTCAGTCGATGTCGTGGGACTGATGACAATGGCCCCCGCCGCGCTCGAATCCGAGGAAGCCAGGCCCATCTTCGCTGCTCTTCGCGAGTTGCGAGATGAGCTCACATCCCTCCCCAAAGGCCTCAAGCTCCCTGAACTCTCGATGGGCATGAGCGGCGACTACACGGTTGCTGTGGAAGAAGGTGCGACTCTGGTACGTGTGGGCCGTGCTCTCTTTGACGGGCTCACTCAGAGCAATAGCTGAGACATCTGACACATCGATTCGCGGTAACGTCCACTGCGAAATGTCTTGCGATGGCGATGACTCTCTCTCCGCAATGTCTTTCTGACCGTCAAAGTCTGCCCAGACTAATAAATCGTCAATATCGGCAGAGCACCAAGCCGATATCCCCTGAGAGACCGTCGATGGATCGGACTGCGCTCACATTCGCTATTGCCGATGGGAACCAATTCGTAGCCGACTCATCAATCGTCACTTTCCATCACTGCTTTTCCCAACAACATCAAGAGCCGGCAGGCACATGAGAATTTCCTGGGGCAAACGACAGTGGTCCTCGGCAGGGACTGTTCTTCAAGCAATGACGATCTGCTTGGCACTGACGATGTGCATCGGCTGTCTGCACTGGGGTCCCGACCCGGCTGAATATCCGTGTGACACTTGCAACAGCGGAGAGTGCTATCCGGGAGACTGCGAGGCCTTGTTCTGCCTGCCCAAGCATCGCTACTGGCGGTGCTTCGATGAGCAGGTGGCCAGGCACGAGGCCTCCAAGCGTGCCTGGCGTTCGATGGTGGAAAATTATCCCGCGCGTCCGAATAACGACTTTCAGTATGGGTATGGACAAGCATTCGTAGACGTTGCGCTGGGTGGCGATGGCACGGTGCCCCCCGTCCCTCCCGAGTGCTACTGGAGTACGTGTTACCGAACTGCAAAAGGACATCAACACGCCCAGGACTGGTTCGCCGGATACACCGCTGGTGCCAGCCAGGCCACCGCGCATTGTCGGTATCAGTTCAACCGTGTCGCCGCCTCAGGGGAAACGGCATTCGAGATCGACGACCCAAGGATGAACGGCATCATTCCGGCAGGCGGCTCTCCTCAAGCTGCGTGGGGACCGGACGATGAGGCATCGTGGTGAATCACACCCTCAGCAGGAACAACTGCGACACGCGGATCGACGTCGTCGAGGAATACATCGGTATGAACATCCAGTCCATCGAACGAACATCAGCGATGAGCGTTATTGAGACAAGACGTCGCGTTGGCTTGTGGATCGGCTTGCTGATGATCGTCACGCTGCACGGATGCGCTGCCTTTCACCCGGTGAATGGTGTGCCGGCCGCCTATGTGCCCGATGAGTACCTCGGCCCCAGTCGCTCCGGCAAAAAAACGATCAACCTTAGTTTGCTCGAGCAACGACGACCGAATCAATATCGATTGGCCTCCGGAGACATTCTCTCGGTCTACGTGCCGGGTGTCCTCGGCTCGCTGAGCGTTTCCGAACAGAAAACGGTTGGAGAAACGCCGCCGATCAATTTGCCTCAGAACCCGATCGATCAGCCGACCATTGGCTACCCGATTGCGGTTCGTGATGACGGCACCATCTCGCTGCCGCTGGTTCCGCCCATCAACGTCCACGGCAAGACACTCGCTGAGGCTGAAGAAGACGTCCGCAGGGCTTACACTGTCGATGCCAAGTTGCTCAACAATGAGCGTGACCGTGTACTCATTAGCCTCTCTCGGCGACGTGAGTACAGCGTACTCGTTGTGCGACAGGAGACGTCGAACGAGTTAGCCGCGGGGGCGCAGCCCGGCACGGTGAACATCGGCAAATCCAAACGCGGCACAGCCAAGCTGGTCAGGCTGCCGGCCTATGAGAACGATGTCCTGCATGCGTTGGCCAAGGCTGAAGGAGGAGCCGATGGGCTCCCGGGACTCGATGCCAAGAACACGATTTACATCATCCGTCGCCGAGGTAGACGCGAAGACTCGTGTCCGGTCCCCGCGACAGAATCTGTCGAATGGCCAACCAGCGAGCCGACTCCATTAATGGCTTTGCCTGCTCCATCACTTGGTCCGTCCATCACGGAGCCGATGGACTCTGCGAGTCCCACCGAAGCCATTCCGGCTCCGACGCTATCGCCGGCGATGCCGATGACAGTTCCGTCGACGATTCCACAAGACATACCAATCCGTCCGCGGATGGATGAGCGGCACATCGCTCCAGCCGATGAAACCAAGTCACAGTCACCGACTCCTCCGATGGCAGATCCTGTGAAGCCAGACTTGCCACATCACAAACACGACGTGCAATCTTCACCGGTGGAACCGACAACGACGCCTCTGCCTTCTATTCAACCTGCCCCGAAAGACCCCACCCCCCAAGGTCGAACTCCACAGACACCGTTATGGCCGCAACCGGCCAACCCGGCTGAATCTCTTCGCCGCACGTCTTCGCCTCGACCGACCGTGTGGGGGCACACTTCCAAGCCGATCGTGCGGGGTCAGTCTCCCGCCGAGTGGAGCCTGGGACACTCCGGGATCGTCAGTAACAAACCGGCCTTCAGCGAGTCGCCCCGAGCGTACGCCCTGTCGACTGATCAACCGATCGGGGGACATCATCAGTCTCCGCTCTCCCAAGACGCCGGTGACTTGGCCGGTCATCACAGCTTCGCCAACGATCAGCAGGGAAGGAGCGCCGATCATGCTCGGATTGAGCCACCAATGCCGATCGGTGAGATTCCCTCGCAATGGGACAGTCCCGTCGTTGGTGGGCACGATGACGATTGGCAGGGACAGCTTCTCGGCTTCGACTCAACAGTTGACGCCTCTAACGTCATCAAGATCCCTGTTCGACTCGCCGAAGGAGAACGTCCGGCTTTCAGTGAGCAAGACATCATTCTCGAAGATGGTGACATCGTATTTATTGAGTCGCGAGAGACTGAAGTCTTCTACACGGGCGGATTGCTCGGCGGCGGTCAGTACACCCTGCCACGCGACTACGACCTCCGCATCATCGAAGCCATTTCCATCGCACAATCCGCACTGAATCTGCAGAACGGAGCAACACGTTCGATCGGCGGTGTCTCCGCACTGAACATGGACGTCACATTCAGTGCGAGCCATGTCGTCATTCTGCGAAAACTTCCCAACGGTACACGCATGCCCATCAAGGTTGACTTGTACAAAGCGGTCCGCCGTCCCGAACGTGAGAACATCATCATTCAGCCCGGAGACATGTTGATCCTGCAGTACACCAAGCTGGAAGCCATTGGTGCACTGCTCGAAAGGCACTTGATCGAAGGGGCATTGTTCGGACTTGCCGGCGCACAACTCTCGAACAACAACGGGAACTGATGCCAATCGGTGGTTTGCCTCGCATCGTCTGATCGGTTGCGAGCCTTGGCCTTCTGCCACTAGGGTGTGAGCAAAGTCAATTCCTCACAACCCCATACGCGTCGATGACAGCTGATCAATCCCCTCGCAGTAATCTCATCCATTCCAAGATGCAGGCTGCACACGTCTCGCAGCCCGCAATCGATGCGTTCCTGAACGCTGTCGACCGCCTGCAAGAAGGTGAGTCAGGACTACTGCCCGAGAGTGAAATCCAACCGGTCGAAGATGTTGTCTCGTACGATTTGCTGGAAGACGTGACTACGGATGACGACGGCTTGCTGGACCAGTTGGCAGTCATCAAGCTGAACGGCGGTCTCGGCACGGGCATGGGGCTTTCGGGGCCCAAATCGCTGTTGCCTGTCCGAGGGAACGACACGTTTCTCGATCTCATCGCGAGGCAGATGCTTCGTTTGCGTCACGAGACTGGTAAGCGTCGTCCTGTCTTTCTGCTGATGAACAGCTTCAGCACGCGCGCAGACAGCCTCGAGCATCTGCGGCAGTATCCGGAGTTGGCGAATGAGGATGGTTCACTCGACTTCATCCAGAACAAAGTGCCCAAACTCGATCCGGAGACGTTGGCACCCATTTCGTGGAACGACGATCCAGAGTTGGAATGGTGCCCGCCCGGCCATGGCGATCTGTATCCCTCACTCCTTGGCAACGATCGGTTGCTGGATCGCCTCTTGGATCAGGGTGTTCGCTATCTGTTTGTTTCGAATGCTGACAATCTGGGAGCGACCGTTGATCTTCGCTTGTTGCGGCACTTCGCAGAGTCCGATCAATCGTTCCTGATGGAGGTTGCTGCCCGCACTGAGGTTGATCGCAAAGGAGGGCATCTCGCCCGCCGCATCCGTGACGGGCGACTGGTACTCCGCGAGTCGGCTCAATGTCCTGCAGACGATATCGAACAGTTTCAGGACATCAGCCGGCACGGGTTTTTCAACACAAACAACCTTTGGATTCATCTTGAGCATCTCCGCGAGGCTCTCAACAAGCAGCGAGGATCACTTTCGCTGCCCCTGATTCAGAACCGCAAGACTGTCGATCCGGCACAGCCTGATTCGCCACCTGTTCTGCAAATCGAATCGGCAATGGGCGCCGCCATTGAATGCTTCGGTCACAGTGGAGCCGTGTTGATTCCTCGCAGCCGCTTCGCCCCAGTCAAGACCACGAATGACCTGCTGGCCGTCCGTTCCGATGCTTACGAGACGATCGACGACGGCTCCGTATTACAGCTGATCGCCTCACGCAAAGGCCAACCGCCGATCGTCGATCTCGACACAGCACATTACAAGCTGCTCGACCGTTTTGACGCACTGTTTCCAGTGGGGCCCCCATCCCTGAAACAGTGTCGCTCGTTGTCCGTCCAGGGACCCGTACGATTCGATTCGGAAGTGATCCTGCGAGGAGATGTCACTGTCGCCAACAATCGCGATGAAGATGCACCACTCACGAGCGGCGAGTATGCTGATCGCACTGTTCAACTCTGAGCACAGAATCGTCAACCAAACTCGTCACTCGCATCATGTCCGCCCGTCCTCGCCGCTCGACTCGCAAGCAATCTGTGATGGGCAACCATCAACGGTGCTGGCTGTGGGGGCGACATTTGGTGATCGAAACTTTGGAGGCGCAACGGTGGCCGATCCTGGAGTTGGTCGTCAGTGATGAACTGGTCGCGGATGATGCAGACCGAGTGAGGAATCTTGCCGAGCGAGATGACGTACCGGTGACCATCGCGCCTCCGGAACGGCTGACGCAATTGTCCGGGGCTAACGATCATCAGGGTCTGCTCGCGAAGATGTCGCCGTTTCCGTTCAGCGGTTTGCAGAAGATCATGAGTTCAACCGCTGACCCGCTGGCTCTTGTTATGCTGGATCGCATCCAGGACCCACACAACTTTGGAGCAATCATTCGCGTGGCCGAGGTGCTAGGTCTGCATGGCATGGTGATTGGTGATACGCATCAATCCGCTGTCACGTCGGCCGTCGCCCGCAGTTCCGCAGGTGCTGTCAACCATCTGCCGATCTGTCGCGAGAGCGATCTGCGAGCCACGGTTGAGACGCTCCGTACCTCGGGAGTGCATCTCGTTGCAACTGCCATGCGTTCCGGAGTACCACTGTCCGACTGGAACTTCACACAGCCCACGGCCATCCTCATGGGCAACGAGAGCACGGGGGTTGCAGACGAGTTGCTCAACATGTGTGACGCGACTGTTCATATCCCCCAGGGCGGGCATGTCGAGTCGCTGAACGCCGCTGTCGCTGCCGGAATCGTGTGCTACGAACTGCAGCGTCAGCGGGGCGCAACACCCCGTGAATCTCCGAACCAATAGCGCCATGCCGACATTGCATCTCCGAAATCCACACAGCGTGCTCGCTGCGATCAAGGCCCGTCCGCACGACGTCTCTGCGGTGCGGGTTGGTGCGAAGTCAGCCGACACCGCTTGGCGAAAAGTTGCTCAGGCCGCGGCAGAACATGGCATCCGCGTTGAAGTCCAGCGGCCCAGACCACATTCTGGGAAACGCAAATCGGAGGGCGACGGACGCACCGGCGCCGGCGAATCAGACGTCAAGCCGAGAATGGACGCCTCGATCAAGGAATTGTTCGGCGAGGTCTCCGACAATGGCCTCTGGATCGCATTCGACCATCTTCAGGACCCACACAACGTGGGAGCCATCTTTCGCTCTGCTGCATTCTTCGGAGTGCGAGGGATTCTGATGACGAAAGATCATTCGGCTCCACTCACGTCAACCGTGTACGACGTCGCAGCCGGTGGGTTGGAGTCTGTCCCCTTCTCGATCCAAAGCAATCTCAGTCGTTCGCTTCAAATTGCGAAGGACGCTGGGCTCTGGGTTCTTGGGACGAGTGAACATGCCGAAAAGGACGTCGCCGACGTGCCTCACGATCGCCCCTGGTTGCTGGTGGTGGGAAACGAGCAGAGGGGGCTGCGACAACTTACCAGCAAGAACTGCGATGACGTGTGCCGATTGACACCTCAGGGCGACGTGACATCGCTGAACGTGTCCGTTGCCGCTGGGGTGCTGATCGCAGCCCTCACGCGATCGAGCTGAGCTTTCGATTAGCGAGGGTCAGATCGAAGAAGTGAGTAAATAATGGCATCATGTCGTCGACCATGAAGCAGCAAGGCTTCTCGCAACATCCCCTCACGGACCGCTCCCACACGCTCTGCCACTTGTAGACTGGACGTGTTCTCGACGGCGACCACGATCTCAAGTCGATCAAGATCAGTCTTAGCAAAGCTGTAATCTCTCAATAATCTCACGGCTTGTGAGGCGATGCCCTGTCCCAGAGCGGAGGCGCGCAGCCAGTACCCAAGGTTGGCGTATCGATGCATCGCGTCGAGGCGATTCAACCCACAGCCACCGAGGAACTGTCCATCGGGCCCCTCGATCACAAACACATGTCCCTCATCCGTTCCTGCCCTGCGGCAGTTCTCCGCGACCCACGCCGCAGCTTCTTCCCGCGAATAATCCGCATGGCACCACGGCATCCACGGCTGCATATAAGCGATCGACTCGCGACCAGCTTCGTAGAGGCGGTCGACGTCATCCGGTTGATAGGGGCGCAGGCGGATGTCTGCCGTTTCGAGCGCAC
>JAJDEJ010000031.1 GCA_029259815.1 Planctomycetaceae bacterium
TCACGTTGTTGCGTGCGGGGCAAGTCAGACATGTCTCGATGGTCATGTCTGTGACGCCCCGGCGGAAGTCAACCGACCCATACTCTGCGTGAGTGGCGGGAACTCGCGCGGAAAAGTCCCAAAGGTCTTGGCGAACAGCACGGGTGTACTCCGGGCGCGAAATTGCGTTGAAACCTGCCGTTGCTGTCGTCGAACCAGAAGTTCTCTCAGGGTGGCACCTATAGGAAGTCCGAAGTCAAGGCGATCTTCGGGCGGAGGAGTGTCTCTCCGTGATTTTGGAGGGGCCTCTTTGTTGAGGTTTGGCGTGACGGGTTTCCGGTCAACGAGGCGTGGTGTCGGATCGTGATTCGATGGAGACGGTCGGGATCTCGGTTGGTTGAGGACACTCGCAAGCCGAAGCCTCACGTCGTCCAGACACGTCTTGGGGACTCCGACCCACGGCCAGTTGCCGTCGGTTTGGTCCACGGAGATTTGGGAACGTCCATGGGCTGCGACGTATTCAGTCATGCTCGGGGACTCATCGCGCAAACGATGGTCCAATGGCACCCGCTTGTGGCTGCGTGCCACTTGAGTCACGCGGGAACTCCGCCGCGTGGTTCGTGATCGTCTCGAATCATCCTCGACTGGGCACACCTCCTGAGTTCACCAGAACGGGGTCATACGTTTGTCCGCTCTTCCACAGGCTCCACATCGTGCTGGCCAACGCCCGGGCGATGTTGTAGTGGACGTTGGCCGGATGCAGTTCCTGCTCCTGGCTCCATGATTGATACTTGTCGGCGAAGGGATTGTTGGCTTGGGCGATCGCCGACCTGGCCGCCCCCAGCAGCACGTCTTTGAGCTTCCGGTTTCCCTGACACGAACGTCGGACCTTCACTTTCCCGGTCCCGCTGTGCCGTCGTTCCAGGCCGATGCCGACTTATCGCCAGAGGGCCTGCTTGCTGCCGAACCGATGCGGCGTATCTACGATGGCGTAGAATGTGATCCTGTGGATCCAGCCGATGCCGGGCAGGGGCTCGAACCGGCGGATCAGATCGATCGTGCAGGCGCGTCCGACCAGTTCTTTTCGGAGAGACTGCTCCTCCGTGATCAACAGTTCGTACACCTCCCGGACCCGCTCCAGCCCACGTCGGAGCGAGTCCGACTCGGGCAGCCGTGCCAGTTGCTGTCTCCACTCCTGAAGGTCGAGCAACCGGTCCACCTTGAGGAACACGCCGTGCCGTCGGAGCAGCGCGACCAGTTGATTTCCCTGTCGGACGCGCTCCCGCACACGATCGCGATACAGCAACACCTCCTGCTTGAGCAATGATCGTTCGAGCGTCGGAGTCTGATGCACTGGCTTGAGGTAGCCGCCGTGATAAAGGTCTGCCAGTTTGCGGGCGTCGAGGTCGTCGTCCTTGTCGGTGTCTTTGGCGATCCAGTGATTGCGCCGCGGCTCGCAGACCACCAGCTCATCGACGCGTGAACTCAGTTCCCGTGTGAGCCAGTCCGCCAGTGGACCCTCCTCGAAGGTCAACCGCCTGGGCTTGCGAACCTGCGCGAGCATCGTCACCAACTCCGGGATGCTGGTCCGGCAACGATCTCGCCTGACGATTTTCCCGTTCCCGTCACCACCGCCATCTCCGAGAACGCACAATGCACGTCTAATGCGATAAAATAGTCCGTCATGCCGGGGTCTCCTAGAGTCGAACAGTCGGATTGGTGAATCACCCGAATGTTACAACCTCGAAGGCCCCGGCTTCCTATATCTGCATGGGTGTTAACGCAGTCACTGCGGCGCAAACAGCCCCAACCACAAACAGGAACACTTTGGCATCATTATAGCTTCGCGGCGAGTCGCGTAGTACGATATTGCCATGAGCGATGTCACTCAGCTCCTGCATCAGATTGATGCTGGCGACCCGTCGGCAGCCGATCAGTTGTTGCCGCTTGTGTATGACGAACTTAGGAAACTCGCAGCTGCCCGGATGGCGCTGGAGTCACCGGGGCAGACTTTGCAACCGACTGCTCTCGTTCATGAGGCCTATCTTCGACTGGTCGACAACTCAGATTAGCCCCAATGGAACGGTCGGGGGCATTTCTTTGGCGCAGCTGCCGAAGCCATGCGGAGGATTCTGATCAACCGGGCGCGTGACAAGGGACGGCTGAAACGCGGAGGGAACCGACGTCGGATTTATCTGGAGCAAATCGAAGTCGCGACGGACGTCCCCGATGAAAGTTTGCTGGACATCGACGACTGCATTACCCGTCTCACCGCTGAGCACCCTGTGTGTGCCACGTTCGTCAAGCTGCGGTTTTTCGCCGGTTTGACCATAAACGAAGCTGCCGCTGCGGTCGGAATCTCGACGAGCACCGCCAAGCGTCAGTGGGCGTTTGCTCGGGCTTGGCTGTATGACGCAATGCGGCCACAGGCGGAGTCGACGAACGCCTGAGCCTTACGTTTTCAATAAACCGAACCTCGGCGCAAGATTTCGTGACCCACTCCGGGGGCCAACGGGGCACTGTCATTGGAAACACTAACAAGGGGGGCGATCGTGATCAGCACTTCTCCGGACATCTTCAACGTTTTCAACGACGCTGTCAGCATCGAGTCGCCTACCGAACAGCAGCGGTATCTCGAACAGGCCTGCGGCGACGATTCGCAGGCCAGAGCTCGAATCGAGGCACTGCTGCACGCCCACAATGCAGCCGGTGGATTCTTCGGGGGGCTAGATTCATTGGAAACCACCCAAGCTCATTTCAGCACCGAGACCTTGAACTCAGTCATCGGCCGATACCAGTTGCGTGAGATTCTCGGTTCCGGCGGTATGGGAATCGTCTACGCTGCCGATCAGGAGAGCCCCATCCGCAGGCAGGTTGCTCTCAAAGTTATCAAGCCCGGGATGGACAGCAGGGAAGTGCTTGCCCGGTTCGACGCCGAGCGACAGGCCCTCGCCTTGATGGACCATCCAGGCATCGCCCGTGTGTTTGACGCCGGAACGACCGATTCCGGACATCCCTATTTTGTGATGGAACTCGTCCGCGGGCTCCCCATCACCGATTACTGCGATCGTTACCGTCTGTCACTTGCCGATCGGCTGAAGCTTTTCATCACCGTTTGCCAGGCAGTCCAGCACGCCCATCTGAAGGGGATCATCCATCGCGATCTCAAGCCGTCTAACGTCCTCGTTGCACAACAGGATGGTTTCCCGGTCCCCAAGGTGATCGACTTCGGCGTCGCCAAGGCAACTACGCACCGACTCACTGATCAGACTCTGTACACGCACCAGGCTCAGTTGCTGGGGACGCCCCTGTATATGAGTCCCGAACAGGCCGAGCTGAGTGGTGTCGAACTCGATGCGCGAAGCGATGTCTACGCCCTTGGCGTTCTGCTCTACAAACTACTGTCCGGACGGACTCCTTTCGACCAAGACCGACTCTCGGTCGTCTCGTTCGACGAACTGCGCCGCATCATTCGCCAGGACGCCCCGCCGCGTCCCAGCCAGTGTGTGAGTACTCTGCCCGAGGCCCAGAGAACACATGTCGCCAAAGACCGCAGCGTCGACGAACGGCAGTTGCGGAGTTGCCTGCAGGGAGACTTGGACTGGATCGTGATGAAGGCGCTGGCGAAAGATCGCACGCACCGGTACGGGTCAGCCGCATCGTTGGCCACCGATGTGCAGAAGTACCTCGATCACCAGCCAGTCACCGCCGGCCCGCCATCATTCATCGATCGAGCACGTTGGTTCGCCCGTCCACGATTTCTGGCCCTCACAGGTGCAGCGATCTTGGTCTCAATGATCGTGCTGGTTTACACCGCGCTGACATCGAGTTCTCCCAAGCAGAATCAGTCAACTGCCTCCACCGCTCTTCAGAATGAGTCAACTTCACAATTGATTGTCCAGAGTCAAGTACCTCCGGCCCTGAGCGATCCAATTGCCGAAGCCTCCGAGCAGATCGAGCCGCCTCCCGTTACGAAGCAGTCAACGGCCGCTGCGTCTGAACAAGACGAACAAACCCCGATTCCGTCGCAACAGCCCGCAGACATCGCCAACGAGACCCCGTCGACGATTCCCCCGCTGGCGGTGTTCCCATTCGAGGAGCGCGGCTCCGGTGCGAAAGGGTACGGCAGTAAGATCAGTGACTTTCTCGTCGCCAGTCTGGCCGACGACCCCGCACTCATCATTGTCGAACGGGCCGAATTGAACAAAGTCCTCGACGAACAGAAACTCAGCGCCTCCGGCCTTGTGAAACCCGACGAGGCGGTGCAGATCGGTCGACTCACGGGCGCGAAGCTGATTGTCCTCGGATCGATTCTGGAACTCGATTCCACACTCATTCTCTCTGCCCGGATCACCAGCACAGAGACGAGCCGTATCGCAGGTGAAAAAGTGAGGGGTAAAACGAGCGATGACATGGCTGAACTGGCCGACAAGTTGGACGAGAAAGTCTTGGCAACGCTCACTGAGCGGGCGGGCGAGCTCATTCCGAAACCCATGACCCGCGTGGACCGTCTGGCCGCGATCAAGGCGGCGATCGGCGAGCAGCCGCTCCCCAAGGTTTGGTTACAAGTAACGGAGGAACATGTCGGACAAGCCACGATCGATCCGGCCGCTGAGACCGAACTGGCAAAGCTCATGGAGGATGCTGGCTTCACCGTGATCGATCACCAGGACGGCAACCGCAAGCACGCGGACGTCATCGTGGAAGGCGAGGCGTTCAGCGAGTTCGCCCTACGGAACAACGACCTGATCAGCGTCAAGGCGCGGGTTGAGATCAAAGCGGTGCGTACATCGACCCGGGAACGCATTGCAACCGACCGACAGACAGAGATCGCCGTGGACGTGGCAGAGCAGGTCGCCGGCAAGACGGCCCTGCAGAACGCCGCAGCCGAAATCGCGTCCCGTTTGCTGCCCAAACTGGCCAATGCACCGACAGATTGAGTAACTATTCACAACATCTGACATCAGTCCTACCCCAGGCAAGCTGATGATTTGCCGACTCCTTAATCCGCAGTCCGTTGATCGCTCAAGGAGGAAGCTCCAACGATCGAGAAGCCACTGGGGTGCAAGTGCGACCACATGGCTGATTGTCGCCTTGGGACTCGGCGTCTCTGCCCACGCTGCCGAGCCGACCGTCGTCTCACTCGATCAGTGGAGCAATGTCATTGCAGGTGAAGAGATCGCGTTGCGGTTTCACCTGCCTCCCAATGTGGCTTCCGGAAAGGCGGTCGGTTGGAGTGTCGTGATCGATGCCGCCATCATCGCGCGGCGTGAGACGGCTGTCCGCAGCGACAAGGACCGTCAACCGATCCTGACCGTTAAGGGACTGTCCTCAAATAAACTATCGAAGTGCGATAGGTCAATTTACCGTGGATCGCGGACAATGCGGCGATGCACGACGCACAAACGATCGATGGATTGGAATTGAAGTTTAATTCGCTCATCGGAGATCTTGACGAGCGA
>JAJDEJ010000301.1 GCA_029259815.1 Planctomycetaceae bacterium
GATAAGCTGAAGCCATCACCCGAAATCCTTTTCTGTGCCGCTTGTTGTGTCGTCTTCACAACACTCAATACGCGGATTCCAGCAGGGTTTCGGATGTTTTCTTTCACTACGAACTCAAATGGTCGCTTGTGCTGGGGCTAGGAGTGATGTGCCGGGTCGCTTCCACTCAAGTCCGCGGCAGTGATTTCGCCGTCGAGCCGGAACACCTGCACCACCGTGCCAGTGGTAAAGGCATGCACGATGGCTCCGGTCATGGGCTCCACTTCCAGGGAAATCGCGCGTTAAACTGCGGTAAAACCGGCGTAAATCTGATCGAGGATCCTCCCGTCCCATCCTGCGCGGAGTCGTTTGCCGCGAATGTTCTCTTTGATGGTCGTGTCGCGTTGGAGAATTGTCAGAGCCATGCGACGAAACGCACCAGCGATTTCCGGAGCGGATCCCTTGCGGATCCGACTGGCGTCCTCGGCGAATGTGACATCCAAGACCCAGTGCTGGCTGTTTTCGATCGTCCAGGGATCGCGCAGGTGTCGGCTCAGGGTTCTCACTTGGGGGGCGTGGTTGGTGATGAAGAACATGGTCTCCTGATGGAGATCGCCGTTCTCTTCACGAGCCCGGTAGGCCATGCCCATCGACTTGACGTCCGGCCAGCGCTGAAACAGTCCGTCGTGGGCGTCAATCGCCTTGACATAATATTCCCGTCGTTCGTGGCGGCCGTGTGACCGTTCGACGGTCACTTGCTTTCGCAGTCCTTCCACACGAAAGTCGGCGTCGAGGTATTCCTCAAAGCGGCTGAGCAGTTCTTTGTAAAGCGTCGGCTGGTTCCCCTTCACCGTGAGGATGGACGTCGCGTCGGGATCGACAATGGCCTGAGCGGTTTCGGTTTGGCAGTGCATCGCGTCGAGCGTGACGACGGCCCCCGAAAGCTCGATCAGTTCCAGCAGTTTGGGCACTGCAGGAATCTCATTGCTCTTTTCGTCGACGGACATCTGCCGCAGCACGGTGCGGGTTTCGGTGGCAAAGGCAGTGATCGTGTGCAGAGCGGCGGTGCCTGCGGCCCGGTCGAGGGAGCCGCGTTGTCGGCTACCGCGTCCGCAACTTCCTCCTCCCTGACCGGTCGGCGTGCGGACTTGCTTCCCATCAATGGCGAGGCCCTGGCCACGCAGGCTTCCCGCGAACGAATCGACCCAGGCGTGCATCGCACTGAGAAACTCACTCGTCTCCAGCCGGGCGAAGACGCGACCGCACGTATCGTGACTGGGAACGCCGTGGGGGAGATCGATGAACCGGCGAAACCAGTCCCGCTTGCTCCTGCCGAATCGTTCCACGTCGGCCCAGCCGTTGGCTCCGCAAATGGCCGCGGTCAACGCCACGAACACCATCTCCAGCAGAGAATGCTTGGCCCCGCGATTCACCCGCGGGTCGGTCACATTTTCAAAGTGTTTGTCAATTGGGGCGGACGGATCAGTCACTAATGGCACCTCCGTGCTGAAACACCATCGTCGGAATTCGACGGGTTGACTGATCAAGCCACAACGCAATCATTGGACCGAATCACAAATCCGACGTGCGATTTCCTTAGTGTCAGATCACGCATGCGGAGGACGAGGAAAACGCCGAAGATGGCCAGGATCCATATGACCGCCAGGAGTGCCGGCCACCATTGACGCCACAGATAAACGACGCCAATCGGCGTGAACGATCCCGCGATCAGCAGATAAATGCAGGCCTGATCCAAGGTACGAAAGAACTGACGCCAAGCGAGGTCATAGAACATGTGTGAGCATGTCGATGCCGCATACAGTCCCATCAGTGAGCCACAATAGACGCCACAGGCGACGATGGTGATCGCCCGATGATCGCTGACAACCAGCGTCATCAGAACTGCCGACGCCGCGACACTCAGAACAAACCCCAGCCCGTGCGTGATGAGATTGGCATACTCATCCACCGGTCGGTGTTCAGCCAGTCTCGACGTCGATTTATCATTAGAGTGTGTTGCCATGACTTCTTTGTACCCGATTGAAGTCGCTGCGGTGGCCGTCGCCGACCAGACTCACATCCGCAACGGTCATCAGTCCGTTGCAGCCTCGTGAATTGGTCGAACATACGGACCGTGCAAACGTTCGCTGATGTGAACGGAAGTTACCTTCCGGTGTCCCCTGATCCGGGTTGTTCATTTGCAAAACCAGCCCAGCCAACAACTCTACCCGGATGAGGACTTCCCACCAACTCGGTACTCCGCTTTCGACTGGCGTGCGCTACGCGTCCAGGCGTCGTCGACCAGCATCAGTTTGGCGTGATCAAATGGCGGCGTTGGTCGCGATCCCGTGTCACGGCGAGAGACACGCACGCCGGATGATGTCGTCGTTGGCCGTTTCGCCGTGGCTCTGTCAGCTGCAGCCGATCGAAAGAGGGCCACGCCGCCCACCGATGAGCTTGCCGAACGAGTCAAGGAATCGCTTTCCGGGCGCGCTTTTGATATGTTCGTTGTTCGGCTTGATCCTCGGACGGATGATGCTCTCGGTCCCTGCTTGCGCCTCCCAGTACTGAAGGGCATGCACATCACGTGTCCCCGCTGTCACAACGGGGCTGCGCCGAAGTCGGTCGCAGCCCGGTCGTGACTTTGAAGCACGCGGCAGGACAGAGCTGATGGAACGCAGACCGCTGGTCGAGGAGATTCAGAACTACGCCCAGAATATTGTGGATACGGTGCGCGAGCCACTGCTGATCCTCGACGCCACGCTGCGAGTCCGGTCTGCGAATCGCGCCTTCTACCAGACGTTTCACGTTTCGTCCGAGGAGACCGAGGGCCGCCTTATCTATGAGCTGGGTAACGGCCAGTGGGACATCCCCGACTTGCGGACCCTGCTTGAAGACATCGTTCCCAAAAGCTCCGTCTTCGACGATTTCGAACTCGACCACACCTTCCCGGTGATCGGCCGCCGGGTGATGCTGCTCAACGCCCGCAAGCTCGAGGCGGGCCACCACGGCGAGTTGCTGGTCCTGGCTATGGAAGACGTGACCGCGCGCAAGCGTGCGGAAGAAGAACTGCTCAAAGCCGGGGCGTTGCAGAGCGCAATCTTCAACAGCGCCAACTTCTCAAGCATCGCCACCGACGAGAAAGGCGTCATTCAGATCTTCAACGTCGGTGCCGAGCGCATGCTGGGCTATACGGCTGGCGAGGTGATGAACAAAATTACCCCGGCCGACATTTCTGATCCGCAGGAAGTGATTACGCGCGCAAAAGCCTTGAGCGCCGAACTGGGGACCACCATCACGCCGGGCTTCGAGGCGTTGGTTTTCAAGGCCGCGCGCGGGATCGAGGACATCTACGAACTCACTTACATCCGCAAGGACGGCAGC
>JAJDEJ010000302.1 GCA_029259815.1 Planctomycetaceae bacterium
TGGCTCATCGTCACACCCCGCTTGGCGAGTTCTGTACGGATGGCAGCGACGTCAGTGAGGGGCACTCCCTGCAGGATCTCTTCTCGCAGCGTGCCCGTGTACTCGACATAGCAGTCGATCTCACCCGACAGCAATGCCTTCCAGACAACTGGTGTTCCACCCAGCGTGACCGTCTCTGCCTCTGCTCCTGCGGACTCCGCCAGATGAGCTAATGCCTCCGCCAGCACGACCGACTCAGTGAATGTCTTTGCTCCAATACGCACCTGCACCGGCTCGTCAGCGAGTGACGCGTGTGACGTGAGCACTACGAAGCAGGTGGCGAGCGTCAGCGCAACCTCCAAGAGTCGAGTCACGCCGTCACCTCATCGAGAGGGTTTCTCTGGGCGCTGATGAACTCTGTGACGAACGGATCGGCCGGTCGATGTAACAAGTCACCAATTGTCCCGCGCTGAATGACGACTCCTTGCTTGAGCAACACAACTTCATCCGCGAGATAAGCCGCCTCACCAATGTCGTGTGTCACGAGCACGACCGTCTTGCCGAGAGATCGAAAGATTTCGCGGAGGTCCCGTTGGAGTTCAGCACGAATCAGTGGATCAAGAGCGCCAAGTGGTTCGTCCAACAGCAGCACGGCTGGATCGAGCATCAGGGCACGCATCAAGGCAACACGCTGCTGTTGTCCGCCCGAGAGTTGGACGGGGTAGCGGTCAAGAGCATCGGCCGGGAGATGTGTGAGTTCCCGCAGTTCCAACACTCTCGCATTGACCCGGTCCTGAGACCATCCGAGGTACGAGGCAAGGAGGGTCACATTCTGTCGTGCTGACAGATGCGGGAAGAGCCCTCCGTCCTGAATCACGTATCCAATTTGGTGTCGCAGATTGAGGACGGCGTTGCCCGCCATCTCCTGTTCTCGAAAGTGCACGGTGCCCGTGTCCGGTTCGACCAATCCCAGCAACAGTCGCAATAACGTTGACTTGCCACAGCCACTCGGTCCGACGAGCACGATGGTTTTGCCCTCACCGATCGTCAGATCCATCGCGGGCAGAACCTTCTGCCCGTTGTACGACTTGCTGACCGCTGAGAGTGAAAACATTGCTCCTCAAAATTATGACCGATGCTCAACGACTGCGAAACTTCACACACACGGCAGACGGCACGCGAATCGAGTGACCCGACGTGGAGAGGCCCCCTGTCTCCTGATCGATCTTCAGTACCACGACGTTGTCCGTCGACTGATTGGCGGCGATGAGGAACCTCCCGCTGGGGTCGATACCGAAGTTGCGAGGCGTTTGCCCGTGCGTGGACTCAGCTTCGACGAACGTCAGCTCACCGGTCTCCTCATTGACACTGAAGACAGCGATGCTGTCGTGTCCCCGGTTGGAACAATACACGAAGCGACCGGAAGGATGGACTTGGATCTCCGCAGTCGAGTTGCCCGGCACTTCTTCCGGGATTGTGCTGATCGTCTGGAATCCATAGAGCACGGCTGTGGGTGGGTGATAGCGGAAGGCCCGCACCTCCGAGGTAATCTCATGGTTGGAGTATGCGAACTTCTCTGACGGATGCATCGCAAAGTGCCGAGGTCCACTGCCGGGCGGAACGGACGTCGACGGTGGCTCGTGCGGCGCGAGTGTGCCTGTCTCTGCGTCAAAGCGATAGACAAGCACCTTGTCTAACCCCAGATCGGCAGCGAAGGCATATTCGCCCGTCGAATCGAGGTTGATCGAGTGAGCGTGCGGAGCTTCCTGTCGCGAATCGTTAACGCTGGAGCCCTGATGTTGAATGACACAACTCGCCTCAGCCAACGAGCCGTCTTCGTTGATTGGCAGGACAGCGACGTTGCCGCCGTGATAGTTCGCAAGGAGCACATATCGACCTGTGTGGTCAACGACGAGATGACAAGGAGACGCCCCGTGGGACGCCTGTTGGTTCAACTGAGAGAGAGTCCCGGTATCGTCGTTGATCGTGAAGGCGGTGACTGCCCCACTCGGTTGTCCCTGGTAATCTGATGTCTCGTTGACCGCGTAGAGCAGCGGACGTGTCGGGTGCAAGGCGAGGAACGAGGGGTCCTGTGTTTCAGCAACGAGACCAGCGGCAGTCAACGCGCCAGTCTCTGAGTCGAAGGTGCTCTTGTAGATGCCCTGACTGTCTCCTTGGGTATAGGTTCCGAAGTAGACGTCCATGGATTCGCCCTCTTCTTCAGCGATTGTCGGTCGAGTAAGCAACGAAGAGGCGAAAAGAGCGATTAGCAGCAACAAGGAGCGGATCATAGTGGGCTGTCTCTTGGGTTGCGGATTTCTCAATGTTCAGAACCATCAACATCCGTGTCATCACTCATGTTCGATTGGTGCTTCGGCAACAGCATCGACAGTGACCGGTGAATCGTACAGTGGCAGGTATCGGTAGTAGACTTCCAGCGTCATTGTCGCAAGGCAAGTGATAAACAAGCGTCCTCCCGCGACGTCGGAGCCGCCTTTCATGCGAGGTGTCCAACTGCCGAATTCCGGACCCTCCCTGCTGACCTGCGTCGCCACAAGGTCTTCACGCATGATCTCATTCCAGTGCTCCCATTCTTCGCCGCCCCAGTGTTTCATCACCTGCGTGGCGTAGTAGCAGTAGTACAGGTTGTCGTACGGACCGCGATCATCAATGACTTCCACTCCCTTTTGAAGTTCTTCGTCGTCCTTGGTCCAACCGAGGTACATGCGAGCGAGCAGTGCTTGTGCAGTGGAAGAGGCTCTGTACTTCTTTTCCTCGATCCGATAGCCATAGCGTCCGGTGGGAGCGCCATCACTGCGGACCGTGTCGAGATAGTGGCTCACACCATCCAGCACCTGTGGTGGCACTTTGAGTCCAGCCTTTTTCGCACTGACGAGGGCCATCGTCACGAGCACGGTGACAGACGTGCAACCGTCCACGCGCGGCTCGTATCGCCACCCTCCGCCTGTTGGGTTTTGAGCATTGCACAGGAATTCGACCGCTGACTGGGCCGCTTCCCGGAGGCCCATGCGGCGATCTTTGGTCATCATCGACGCTTCACTCAGCACCATGGTGACTGCGGCCTGCACGTAGAAGTTGTCATGTTCGCGACAGTCGGGGCCACGAAAGTCTCCCCCCGCCGGGACTCGTTTGCCATTGCGAATCAAGAACTCCAACGCGGCCCGGACGTGCTTCTTGAACTTGCCATTTTGATGTGTTTGACCTGCACCGAGGTAACACAGCAGAACATACGCGGTCGCTCCCATCGGATTGTCAGCGTCACCTGCGTGACTGCATGGTCCGACATCGTTGAAATTCCAACTGCCGTCCTGTCGTTGGACAGTCGCGAGCCATTCCAGAGTGCGTTGGACGGCTGACTCGCTCGCGGCGGTGCCTCCGTATTTCTTGAGGAGTGCGGCCTTGCCTGTCTCGCTTCGGCTGCCGACCTGAGAGACGTCGACCGTTGCCTGCTCAGCGGCCTCGGGACCGGGAGTCGGCGGTGCCTCTTCGGCGACTTCCGTTTGGTCCTGTTGCTCGGGAGGTTGCTCTGGTGGCGGCTCCTCTTCGGGCTCCTCTTCGAGCTCCGGTTCCTCCGGCTCTTCAGACATGGGCTCTTCCTGCTGCTCCCCCTCCTCCTCGATGGGCTCTTCGAGTGGCAGTTCCTCCTCAACAACCGCCTCCTCGTCTGCAAACGCAGCCATGACGGTGCTGATCGGATTGTCCGACTTCACGGCGAACGTCACGAATCCCAACAGCAGCAGGACGGCGACATGGACGCCGGTGCTGATAATCACCGACTTCCACTGCCTCGCGAACTCCTTGATCGGGTCTTGATCTCGTTCAAGGTCTTCAGGTTTTGCTTTGATGCGAACCTGCTTCGGCGTGTCGACCGGTGCTGCACTGAACCCATTTGGCTCGGTCCGGCTCCGTGGCGAACGGCGAGTGCGTGCAGACTTTCGAGATGCGGGCTGTGGGGAGAATCCAGCGAACAGTGCCGGGTCTTGCTCGTTGGACTCCTCTGGGAACGCAGGCTGGCTGGCGACCGTATCGAGCCCAGGGATCGATTGACCAATTCCTTCAAATGCCTCAGCGTTCAATTGTTGAGCAATGCGGGCTGATTCTTCGGCGAGCCTGGCGAGTTTGATGGCTTGCTCAGCCGCTGCCCGAGCCTGGGCTGCTAACTCATCACGATTATGAAGATGTTTAGACATCGCCGCGACTTGCCGGGAAACGCTGTTTGGTGGGGAGATTTCGATCGTGGTCGGCTGTCCCAGTCTCCAATTTATCGCATCTGCCTAGCGGGAATACAACTCGCCCTCGGCGACAGCATTTCAGGAGGACGCGTTTCGTTGTCGTTGCCTTGTGTAGCGAGGTTGACACGATGCAAACAAGACTGTTCAGCAGCACTGCCATCTCACTGCATCAGTTCACAAACGTCTCTTTGACATGAGTAAATCCATCCACAGGAAGGAGTCGACGTATCCCTTGTCGTTCATACTGCTTGGAGGGACTGGACGGGAGTGTTGCCGAGTTGCAGCGTGCAGGATGCGATCGAGAAACTGTCAATCGGTACAAGCCGTGCAGATGGAGAGACTCACGATGGGTTGTGGACAGTGGCTGTCTGAGAGAGTGCAGCACTCGCTTTGACCAAGCGAACACGGTCCCAACCTTGAGTCCCCAACGAGCCGTCACCTTTGGTGGCGGCTCAACCAAAAACCGGTCGAACCGAACTGTCGGTCTGACCGAGCCGTTTTGGCCGACCACAGAACGCACGCGGGCCAACCGCAGGCGCTCAATGTCTGCCCACATGTAAAGACACGTTTGTTAACCCGCTTTAACAAACGTGTCTTTCACTGCGCGCGTGGTCCGATGCATGCGTCATTCACTGATGATCCACAACTCCCGCAGGAGCTTGCTGTTTCGTCACTCTCGCTTCGTCTGTGCCCGACGATTGCCCTCCCTTGATCGCTCCCGGTACGCCATCTGCCAATACGAATGAGAGTTCCGATTCACGCGGCCTGCTCGACACAACGATTTGGTCATCGTTGCGAGTCATGGTCGTACGGAATGACACATTTCAAACTCTCTACACTGGGGACAACACAATGCAGACACTTTTCCTTCTTTGGAATGACGAAGCCGGTTTCATCATCTCGGCTGAACTCGTCATTGTCGCCACGCTCTTGGTGGTCGGGCTGATCGTCGGGCTGAGCGAAGTTCAGCACGCCGTCGTCTCAGAGCTCAATGATGTTGGCGACGCCATCGGCAGCCTCAATCAGGGATACCGATTCTCTGGTTTCTCGAAGCGAAAAGGTGGTGGCGGTGGTGTGGCTGCTCGCAGCTACGGGTCGGCTTTCACCGACACGATGGACGAGTGCGACAACAATCAATGCGACATCGACTGCGATCGTCCGCGTCCGGAAGCCATGAAGGGCATGGGCGGCGGCGGCGACTGAACTCGTTCAATTTGAATAAACGACAAGCTCCGAAGTTGCCTCTGCGACTTCGGAGCTTTCTGATGCGCGCAGACGTCAAGACTGTGGTTGCCGATGTGAACAAACCGGACGTAACATCTGAGGCATATCCTATCGCTCCCTACGGACGCACGAATCGATGACCCGATGCCCCGCTTGATCTCCTGCTTTACGAACAGTTACGGCAGATTCGGCGCACCGGCTGCGATTACGTATGTTCGATCGGCCGGGATTCGTCATGTCGAGTTAGCGATTAAGACCGACGGTGTTCCGTCTCTCTTTGGTGAGACACCTCTCCTGACCGATCGAAGTGGCGCTCAGGAGATTGATCAAGTCCGCCGGTTACTGGACAAGCACGATGTGTCACTGAGCAGTTGCAATATCACCAGCGGCAACCCTCTTGATGAGTCAGTCGTGTCCATCGCCGAGCGAAAACTGGCGATTGCTGCCGAGTTGGGAGTCACGCTGGTTGTGGCCGGAGCGGGCGAAGCAGAATCCGATGAGCAGGCTGCAACGCTGTTCGATCACCTCACGCGGATCGGCGACTTCGCGGGTGAGAGAGGGATCACCTATTGCTGCGAGACTCATCCAGGGCTTTGTCGGAACGCCGCAGGCATGCTCAGAGCCATGGAGCTGCTTGATCATCCGCATCTCCGGCTCAACTTCGACACCGGCAACATCCTGTACTACAACGATGGGGCCGATGTCCGCTCCGAGTTGGAGCAGGTTCTGCCGTACGTGAGTCACGTGCACCTCAAGGATCATCACGGTCGAGCGGGAGAATGGTATTTCCCCGCCCTGGGAGCAGGGGGGGCGGTCGACTTTGCCGGCATCGGTGAGTCTCTGCATGCAATCGGATATGATGGTCCTTGCAGCTTGGAGATCGAAGGCATTCTCGGGGAGCCCGAGTTAACACTTGAACAGACACATCGACGCATTGTCGACAGCACTGTCCATCTGAGGATCTGTGGCTTTGATGCTAACTAACGATCGTGGAGTGCAAACAGGAATCCAGACAGGTTGAACTTTTCGTCAGTGTCATCAAAATTGGAAACTGGAGTTCCTACGATTCACCTCTGCACTTTTTTCACAGCTCCGGGGCAAATCGCGGGTTGCGTCACGCAGTTTTGGCCGGGACGAGATTCTTGCCGAATTGCTCATTGGCGGTGATAATGCATCGGGTGATTGACGGAAGTCCCTGTGTGAGTCAAGACTTGTCGAGGAATGATTCGTGGAGAAGATTGATCAATCCTTCCTGTGGAAGCTGTTGAATGCCTCGATCTGGCAGATTATTGGACTGCTAGTTGCTCTTGTGGTACTCGTGGGACTGATCATTCGGATCAGAGCACTGTTTCGCGAAGATGAGGATTCGACGGCTGATGACCACCAATTGCTGAGCCAGATTACGGATTTGCACCGCGAGGGTGACCTCACGGAGGATGAATACCGATCCATCAAGGGTCGGCTGGTTCAGAAATTGGACGAACAGTTCAAAATCGAGGAGTAGCCGACATCCCGCCCTTCTCAAAACCCCATCACATCGGCATCATCTGCCAATACAACTTGCGGCATGGAGGCGTCCTCTCCCGGGGGCACTCGGCCGACTACGAACAACTCGTCAAGGAAGTCACGACGATTCGCCAGTCAATCACGTTTGCAAGCCGAAGCATGGAGGCGGTTGCAGACTTGGCCGTGGGTCGCATTGTCGCCCCACAGCTTTTGAAGGAACACCTATGACCTCCGGAAAAGATCAGCCAACCACAAAGCGTGGCCCCCAGGGAAAGAAGAACGCCAACTGTTCTTTTTGCCGCAAGAGCTATCGTGACGTCGGCCCGCTTGTCGAAGGCCCGGATGACGTCTACATCTGTGGCGAATGCATCGAACTCTGCCAGTCAATTCTCGATCAGGAGCGCCGACGACGAGGCGACTCCAAGAGCTTGTTCTCCAAGGTGCCGACCCCACGCGAGATGGTCGCCAATCTCGATCAGTATGTCATCGGACAGGATCGGGCCAAGAAGACGCTCTCTGTCGCCGTGCACAACCACTACAAACGGTTGATGGCCTGTGAGGATGGCGCGAACGATGACATCGAGATCGAGAAGTCGAACGTGATGTTCGTTGGGCCGACCGGCTCCGGGAAGACGCTGCTCGCTCGCACTCTCGCCAAGTATCTGCAGGTGCCCTTCGCCATTGGCGATGCGACGACCCTGACTGAAGCCGGCTACGTCGGCGAAGACGTTGAGAACCTGCTGCTCAAGCTGCTCCACGCAGCCGATTTCGATATCGAACAGGCCCAACGCGGCATCCTGTTCATCGATGAGATCGACAAGATCGGCAAGACGTCACAGAACGTCTCGATCACTCGCGATGTCTCCGGTGAGGGCGTGCAACAGGCACTGCTCAAGATGCTCGAAGGCACCGTCGCCAACGTGCCGCCGCAAGGGGGACGTAAGCACCCCGAGCAGCAGTACATTCAGGTCGACACGTCGAACATCCTCTTCATCTGCGGCGGAACGTTCGTCGGCTTGGAGGATATCGTCGCCAAGCGGCTCGGCAAGAAGATGATCGGCTTCGGTCAATCACATGGTGTCGATGCCGAGGAAGAGCGCAACGAGATGCTCTCCGAGGCGACTGTTGACGACATCCTCGAATTCGGTCTCATCCCCGAACTCGTCGGACGTCTGCCCGTGTTGACGACATTATCACCCCTCTCCGAGCCGGACCTCGTCCGCATCCTCACCGAGCCCAAGAACTCGCTCATCAAGCAGTACGAAAAGCTGTTCGCGATGGAAGAGGCAAGCCTGGAGTTCACCGATGGTGCTCTGCGAGAGATCGCCAAGATCGCCAAGTCGAAAGAGACCGGTGCTCGCGGCCTCCGCAGTGTGGTCGAGCAAGTGATGTTCGAGATCATGTACGAACTGCCCGAACAGGAACGCGGTCGCAAGTACATCGTCACCGAAGAGATCGTCCGCGGCGAATCCGCCCTCTTCCCCGCCGACGGCTCCGCCGCCGCGTAGGTGACACACAACATCATCACCTACTCAAAGCCCACGGGTCACAACCCGTGGGTCTTTTCGTTGGTGCCTGACTCTTTGGCTGATCCGCGCTGACGACCGCTACTGTCTCTCGGTGCTCCACACCTTCACCAACTCGACAAGCACGTCGACTGCCCGCTGCATCTCCTCAACGCTCGTCCACTCCAGTGGCGAGTGAGGGTTATGCTGACCGGACGACAGGTTAGGTGTTGGCAGCCCTCGCTCCGTCATCAGTGAGCCATCAGTGCCACCGCGGATGATATCCAGTCGAGGCTCCAACCCTGCCGCCTTCGTCGCTTCGATCGCTTTCGCGAGTGCCCGAGGCTCCTTCTCCAAGCCGTCTCTCATATTCCGATATTGCTTGCGGATATTCACCGTAATTTTGGCGCGAGGATGAGCCTCTCGCAGCTCATCCGCGATTGATTCCAGCAGGGTAGCCTGCTCAGCCAGTTTGGGTGTCTCAAAGTCCCGGAGGATGAGCTTGGCGGACGCCTCAGCGACGCCGCCTTCGATGTGGTACGGATGGATGAATCCTGCCCGGCCCTCGGTCGTCTCCGGCGAGAGATGATCCGTCGGCAGTTGTGGGACAAACTCACTGAGGATGCGGATGGCGTTAACCATCACGCCCTTGCCCTCTGAGGGATGCGTATTGATACCCGTGACGGTGACCGTTGCCTGATCGGCGGAGAATGTTTCACCGTCGATGCGACCGCATCCTGACGAATCGAGTGTGTACCCGCAGATGCCGCCCAGCTTCTCGAAGTCGAGTCCTTCGATGCCGCGACCAATCTCTTCGTCACTCGTGAAGCAGATGCGGATCGGTCCGCAGGGGATGTCACGATTCGCTAGGAGATGAGTAGCCGCCGTCATAATGACTGCGATGCCCGATTTGTCATCCGCCCCCAGCAGTGTTGTGCCGTCGGTCGTGATGATCGTGCCACCGACAAGATCTTTGAGAGCCGGATTCTCAGCAACTCGTAGCACCTTCGATGGATCACCCGGCAGCGTGATATCCGAGCCGTCATAGTTCTCATGCACAATCGGCTGCACATTCGTCCCACTGTACTCCGGCGACGTATCGACATGTGCGTTCCACACGATCATCGGCGCGTCATGCTCAACGGTCGCAGGCACTGTGGCCATCACGATGCCGTGCTCATCGAGCGAGATATCATCCAGCCCCAACTCACGACACTCGTCCGCCAACAGCCGACTCAACTCCAACTGCTTCGCCGTACTGGGGGACGACGGACTATTCTCATCCGACTGCGTGTCAATGCGCACGTAACGCAGGAAGCGGTCAAGAAGCGTTTTCATTTTTTACATCCTGCAACTGGTCATGGAACTCGATGAGCATGCGAGTCCCACGCCAACCCCAAAGGTTGCTCACTCCGAGCAAAAAACCACCGACGATACAGATGATACCTTTGGTGAACGTGAAACCTGCTATCAAACCGATATCGTAAGCGACTTGTGCATTAGGATCTCCTGCCATCAGATCCCTTGGGTTGTGATTGAACCAAACCCAAATGCCGATGGCACCCACGACACAGCTCATCACCAACAGGAGTACTCCAAGCGGTCGTTTGATGGCAAGAAACCGTCGTTGCCGTTGGAGATAGGCTTCGTCAGACATCCAATGTTCGAGTGCCTTCATTCAAACACCCTCGTGTTGACTTCATTACAAATGCACCGGCACCCAACGCTGTGTTTCGCCTGAATGAGGCTTTTCAGCCTTATGCCAGGGGATTTCTTTGCCTGCCTCTCGGTAGCGGATGATGGCCGCTTTGAAGTCTTTGACGATCGTCTGCAGGATGTGACGTTCGCTCTTGCCGATGGCGGTGACTTCCGGGAGGATCGAGACGCGGGCGTGGACCACTCCGTTCTCGTCGGGAAGTGAAAGAATGACGTGACAGTCATAGACCGGCACGGGCATCGCGCCGTCGCCAGCGATCGGAAGGTCGGTCAAGGGGCGTTCGCTCGTCATGGCGACATGTTAACTGCGAGACATCGCCCGGCACCAGCATCGGGGACGCTCGACTTTTCGGCTCTTGGTGTGTCCATGCGAAATGACGTCCCTCCGAAAAAGTCGAGTGCACCCTCCGACGCGCGGTCAACGAGCGTTCGGAAGGGTACAGTCACCTGCGTCATCAGCCGATGAATTCGAGTTCGACCGGGTTGGGGATGATGCCCGCTTCGTGACCGCGTTGGAGGAGAGTCGCGACTGCCTTGCGACCGCGTTCGCCGAAGTCGAGGGTCCAGTCGTTGACGTACATGCCCACAAACTCGTCGGCCTTCGCGTTGTCGAGATCGCGACCGTATTGCAGGGCGTAGTCGAGGGCTTCTTGTCGGTTGTCGAGGCCGTACTGGATCGACTGTTTTAAGAGGGCCGTGACTTCCTCCATTGTCGGTTGGCCGAGATCCTTGCGGATGGCGTTGGCACCCAGCGGCAGCGGGAGTCCGGTTTCTTCCATCCACCATTTGCCCATGTCGACAATGAGATACAGCCCCTGATCACCATAGGTCAACTGGCCTTCATGGATAATGAGTCCTGCATCGGCTTCTCCGCGTTCGACGACGTTGAGAATTTCATCGAACTCATGCACGACATACTTGAACGCTCCGCAATCGCCCGTTCGCTCATCCGAGAGTGGCGAAGTGTCGCCCGTTGGACAGCCGCCCAGACAGAGGTTGAGCGACAGAAAGGCCGTCGTCAGCGTGCCAGGGACAGCGATCGTCTTGCCCTTCAGGTCGTCAACCAACATCGGCTCACGAGCGACGACCATCGGTCCGTAATTGTCGCCCATACTGGCCCCGCAGGCACATAGAGCGTACGTGTCCGTGAGGTACGCATAGCCGTGGAGACTGACAGCCGTCAGCTCCAACTCTGCACTGAAGGCCCGGCGGTTCAGGGTCTCGATGTCAACGAGTTCATGCGTGAACTGGTAGTCGCCCGTGTCGATCTTGTCATTCGCCAACGCGTGAAACATGAAGGCGTCATCGGGGTCCGGTGAATGGCCGACTTTGATTTGGGTCTTGCTGGCAGTGTCCGACATGGCAATTATCTCATTGGGGGCTGAAGATGGCACGAGGTTAACGGCGTCTCACGGTGACGACAACTGAGCGACATTGATCGCAGCAATCGTTGTGGAGTACGATCCCCGCCTTTGAATAGAACGTGGATGACGCTGATTCGGCGGATTGACGCAGATCATGATCCGCATTGATCCGCCCGATCCGTGTCATCTGCGTTCTATCAAGTTCTCATACACCGATTGACCGCAATCCATCCCGATTCTTCACCGATGATTCTCCTCGCTGCCAGAGATCTTTGCCGACAATTTGATGCCGACCCGGTGTTTCGGGATGTCACGTTCGATATCCGGTCTGGAGAAAAGATTGGACTGGTGGGTCCGAACGGCTGCGGGAAATCGACGCTGTTGAATGTCTTGACGGGCAAGGACGAGGCGGACATTGGCTCGGTTGATCGCCCGGCTTCAGTGAGAGTCGGCGTGCTGGAGCAGCATGCGACGTTTGCTGAGGATCTCACGCTGATCGAAGAGGCGAAGGTCGGATTGGCTCCACTCTACAAGCTTCAGGACGATGCTCATCGCCTTGCTGAGAAGATGGCGAACGTGACGGACCCCACTGAGATGGAGCGGCTGCATCAGCGGTATGACAAACTGCATGCTGAGTTGGAACGACTGGACGCGTATCATGTCGACCATCTTGTCGATGAAGTGCTGCACGGGCTTGGGTTCACGCCCGACCAGTACGATCGACCACTGACGACGTTCAGCGGCGGACAGCAGAACCGTGCCTTGCTCGCCCGGATGCTGCTGGAGTCACCCGACCTGATGCTCCTCGACGAGCCCACGAACCATCTCGACATCGCCGCGACCGAGTGGCTGGAGGAGTTCCTCGCCAAGTCGAATCAAGCGGTGCTGGTCGTGAGTCACGACCGCTACTTCCTTGACCGCGTGACGAATCGCACTCTGGAATTGTGGCAAGGGGGCATCACCGATTACCCCGGCAACTTCTCGTACTACTGGAAGGAGCGGGACGAGAGATTGAAGGTGCTCCGACGCACATACGACAAGCAAGTCGAGTTCGTCGAGAAGACCAAAACGTTCATCGCCAAGAACAAGTACGGGCAAAAGAGTGCCCAGGCGAAGGACCGGGTGAAGAAGCTGGAGCGGGTCGAACTGGTCGAGATCCCGTCCGACTTCAAAGACATCGTGATGGGCTTCCCCGAGCCTGCACGCACAGGCGATTGGGTCATTCGCGCGGAGGGGGTGTCGAAGGGATTTGATGACGAGCCGCTCTTTAAGGATGTCACTGTGCAGATCGACCGGGGTGACAAGGTCGGCATCCTTGGCCCGAACGGCTCCGGCAAGACGACACTCTTGCGGGTCTTGCTCGGCGAACTGACACCCGAAGCGGGCAAGGTGCGATTCGGAGCGGGGGTCGAGTTGGCGTACTTCGATCAGCAGTTGACGAGCGTCGACTCGTCACTCGACGGGGTCGAAGCGGTCCGTCAGCCGGGCAACCGCTGGTCCGCAGACGCCCCTTTTGCACTCGGACGAGGGACCGACATGACTCCCGGTTTCGTGCGGGGGCTGTTGGCACGTTTCGGGATCTCCGGCGATCTCGGTCTGCAGCGTGTCGGAGCGATGAGCGGTGGCGAACGCACGAAAGTTGCACTCGCTCGTATGCATGCGCTCAACCCCAATGTCATGTTTCTTGACGAACCGACGAACCATCTCGACCTGTGGGCCTGTGCAACACTGGAGAAGTCGCTCCGCAACTTCGACGGCACGGTGATGTTCGTCAGTCATGACCGGTATTTCATCGACAATGTGGCGACGAAGGTGCTGGTGTTCGAGGAAGACCGCTGGCGAATCCACGAAGGAAATTACAGCGACTGTCAGCACTTCGTCGCCGCGACCGCACCAGCGGAGCAAACGCAAAACGATAAACCAACACTTCGCTCCGCCCCGACGAACGGAAACGCTGAACCCTCATCTTCAACTCCTCTAGCCGAGAAACGCAAACGCAAGTTTCCCTACCGCAAGCTCGACGAGATCGAGGTGGACATCGCTCGGGAGGAGACCCACATCGAGCAGTTGGCGGCTGATCTCGCCGACCCTGACGTGCATCGAGATCCAGAGCGCATGCGTGAGGTTCAGCGCGACTACGACGACGCTCAGGAGCGTCTCGCTGAACTCATGGAGCATTGGGAAGAAGCTGCCGAGTTGAATTGACCGCTTATCCCGCAAAGCCGGGACTGTGCCAGCTTGAAGCAGGCCGACAAAGTTGGATACAATTCTGTTGGTTCCCTCTTCGGGCACCGGTGGAACCGGTGCCTTTTTCTTCTCTTGGCAGACGAAACACAGGAACAGGTCATGGCAGATTTTACGCGACGTGAGTTTCTCGAGAACACCATGTTTACAGCCGCTGCTGCTGCGGCGACCGGCGTCGCAATGCCACGTGTGAGTTACGGCAAGGAGTCTGGACCAAACGACAAGCTCCGTGTGGCCATTCTGGGCCTGAATGGTCGCGGTCAAATCCACCTCGGAGGCTTCGCGGCTCGAAACGATTGCGAAATCACCGTTGTCTGTGATCCGGATGAGATGGTCGGGATGACCAAAGGCGTCGAGAGGGTCGAGAAGCATACGGGACGCAAACCAAAGTATGTGCGTGATCTGCGGCAGGTCATGGACGATCAGGACATCGATATCGTGGCGATCGCCACTCCGAACCACTGGCATTCGCTCGCGACAATCTGGGCCGTGCAAAACAACAAGCACGTCTATTGCGAGAAGCCGGTCAGTCACAATGTCGAAGAAGGACGCCGAGCTGTCCAGGCCATCGAGAAGCATGGCACAATCGTCCAGTGCGGCACCCAGTCACGTTCGCATGAGTCTCAGCAGCAGGCGGTCGAGTTTCTGCAGAGCGGTGGGATCGGCGAAGTCAAACTGGCGCGTGGTCTCTGCTACAAACGCCGCAAAGCCATTGGGGCGAAGGGCAACTACGATGTGCCTGCGAGTGTTGACTACAACGTTTATCTCGGCCCGGCTGATGTCGAACCGCTGTCGCGTCCCCGTCTCCACTACGATTGGCACTGGCAATACAATTGCGGCAACGGCGATTTGGGCAATCAAGGCATCCATCAAATGGACATCGCCCGTTGGGGGTTGGGAGTGAACAACCTCGGCAGCGGCGTCGTCTCCTATGGTGGTCGGTTGGGCTACGAAGACGCCGGGACCACCGCGAACACGCAAGTTTCAATCCACGATTTCGCTGACGACAAACGGATCATCTTCGAAACTCGCGGACTCGTCATCTCAGCAGACGATTGGGCCCAGTTCTTCAAGAAGGACGGACAGCCTTACTCTGGGAACAAGATTGGCGTCATCTTTCACGGCACAGAAGGATATGTCGTCTCGACCAGCGACTATGGTACTGCGCATGCCTTCGATCCCGACGGAAACATCACGAAGACCTTCACCGGTGGGTCGACACAGTCGCACTTTGATAACTTTGTCGAAGCGATTCAAAAGAACGATGCGTCTCATCTCAATTGCCCGTTCATCGAAGGGCACCTGTCAAGCGCCCTGTGCCATCTCGGCAACATCTCATATCAGATGGGGACAAAGCAGTCCGTGTCGAACATCGCAGAGGCTCTTGCCAGCGACGTCGAGGCCACCGAGTCGGTCGAGCGAACGGTGGAGCATCTGCGTGAGAACCAGGTGAACCCAGATGAGTCAATGCTGACCCTCGGTCCCGCCCTGGAACTGGATGGTCAGAAGGAGACGTTCACCGGCAATCTGGCCGACACAGCGAATCCCCGACTGTTCCGCGAAGGACGCGGCGACTTCAAGATCCCCTCCGCTGCCAACGTCTGATCTGACAGGCCCTTCACATGCAGGGCAACTCCCATACTCAGCCGTGATGGTCAGAAGACCAACCTTCCGACCATTGGGGCTGTTTCACTTCCCCCCCAATTGAACCCACCGACTCGCTGGAGCTTGCGGATGCCTGGTATTCGATTCCTCGTTGTTTTCTCCTCCGTTCTGTGCTGCACGGTCCTTCGTGCCGCTGAGGACGGAGCGACTCCTGTCGACAGAATCAACACGCCTCCAGGATTTCAGGCTGAGTTGTTGTACTCGGTCCCAATTGGCGAGCAGGGGTCTTGGGTGGCCATGACAATCGACCCGCAAGGTCGGTTCATCGTGTCAGACCAGCACGGCAAGCTCTATCGTGTGACCGTGCCAGCCATCGGTGAATCGGGAGAGACCAAGGTCGAGCCGATCGATCTGCAAATCGGCATGGCTCACGGACTGCTGTGGGCGTTTGACAGTCTGTACATCATGGTCAACGGCAAGAACAAAGATGACGCCGAGGACGATCGTTTTCGTACCGGGCTGTATCGAGCGACTGACACGGATGGCGATGGCAATCTCGATGAAGTCACTCTGTTGATGCCGATGGTTGGCGGTGGCGAGCATGGTCCGCATGCTATCATCCTCTCTCCCGATGGAGAGTCTCTGGTCATCACTGCCGGGAATCATACTGACACGGTGGAGTTCGCTGAGTCGCGTGTGCCGTTGAACTGGGATGAGGACATTCTCCTGGATCGCATGTGGGATGCTCGCGGTCATGCTCGTGAGAAACTCGCCCCCGGTGGGTGGATCGCCAAGGTGAGCCCTGACGGTCAGGAGTGGGAGCTGCTGTCCAACGGGTTCCGCAATGAATTTGACATTGCCTACAACACGGACGGAGAACTCTTCACCTACGATGCTGACATGGAATGGGACTTCGGCACGCCGTGGTATCGTCCGACACGCGTTAACCATGTGACGAGCGGCAGCGAGTTCGGCTGGCGTTCCGGTACGGGCAAATGGCCGGAGTACTATCCGGACAGCCTGGGATCGGTGGTCGACATTGGCCCCGGCTCGCCGACTGGGATCGTCTTCGGCACGGGGGCCAAGTTCCCGGCGAAGTATCAGAAAGCGCTGTTCATCGCAGACTGGAGCTACGGAACGGTCTATGCGGTTCACATGGAGCCCGAAGGATCGAGCTATCGGGGCACCACCGAGCAGTTCATGACGGCTCAACCTCTCCCTGTGACGGACATGATCGTGAACCCCAACGACGGAGCAATGTATATCGCCATCGGCGGACGTAAGACACAGTCAGGACTTTACCGAGTGACCTACATCGGAGATGAGTCGACGGAGCCGGTCAGTCCGGGTGATGAAGCCGGTCGAGACATGCGGGCAACTCGGTACATGCTTGAGCAGCTACACGGAAAGATTCACCCGGCTGTCGTGGATGCCGCGGTTCCCTACCTGAGTCACGACGACCGTCACATTCGCTTTGCTGCTCGTGTCGCGATCGAGCATCAGCCTGTCGACACATGGGCCGACCGAGTACTCGCTGCAGACGACACGAACACCAAAATCCAGGGCGCCATCGCACTCGCTCGCAACGGTCGTCCAGAGCATCACGCACCGTTGGTCGAACTACTTAATTCAATTGATTGGGAGGGCATCTCTCGATCACGTCAGCTCGATCTGTTGCGCGCGTATGGACTCGTACTGCTCAGATTAGGCGACGGAACTGATGAGTCGCGACAGAGCATTCTCCAGCAGATCGACGGAACGTTCCCCACCGGGGACGGCGATCTCGATCGTGAGCTGGCCAAGCTGCTGATTGCATTGAATGCTCCTGGTATTGCCGGACGGACACTTGAGGCACTTGCAACTGCACGGACACAGGAAGATCAGATTCATTACGCTCTTGTTCTGAAGGATCTTGAATCTGGCTGGTCGATCGACGAGCGAAAGGCCTACTTCAACTGGTTCCGCGAGGCGGCTGCCCATCGCGGGGGCATGTCCTTCGGAGGATTCCTGCAGAACATTCGAGAAGAGGCCGTTGCCACGTTGACGGATGACGAACAGAAACAATTGAAGGATGTGCTGACAGCCGCTCCGGCACCTCCGGTCAATCCGCTTGCCGAGTTGGAGACGCGCGAAATTGTTCAGAAATGGTCAGTCGATGAACTCTTGCCTGTCGTGGATGAGAAGCTGTCGCAACGGAGCTTCGAGCACGGCCGCGAGATTTTCACAAAAGCCGTCTGTTTTCGCTGTCACCGGGTTCGTGGTGAGGGCGGCATGTTCGGGCCGGATCTGACGGGGGCCGGTGGACGATTCAACAATCGCAATCTTCTGGAGTCGATGATCGAGCCGAGCAAGGTCATCTCGGATCAGTATCAGAAGACAACATTCCTCCTGGACGACGGACGGGTCATTGAAGGCCGGGTGATCAACCTGGGAGGAAATGGCATGCATGTGCTGACGGACATGTTTGATCCCAGCAAGCTCGAAATCGTGGAGCGGCAGCACGTCGAAGAAAGTCTACCGTCCAAGGTCTCTTTGATGCCGGAGGGCTTACTCGACCGCTTCACCGAGGAGGAGATTCTGGATCTGATGGCGTTCCTCAAGAGTGGCGGCAATCCACAGCATCCCGTGTTTGCCGGTGTGGCCAAGAGCGAATAGGGCGGACTACTGAGCGTGGCCGCCGGGTTGCCACAACACGTCACCACACCTAGCGTCGACGTTGCACACACGTGCCATCACGAACAGCAGGTCTGACAATCGGTTAAGGACGATCGTGACCGACGGGTTGATCGTCTCCTGTTCGACGAGCCGGAGCACATCCACTTCGGCCCGCCGACAGATTGTCCGAGCACGATGCAAGTGAGCGGCGGCAGCCGATCCGCCCGGCAGGATGAAACTGGAAAGAGGCTCCAGCCGCTCATTGAAGTGGTCGATCTGTCCCTCCATCCATGTTGCTGTCTCGGCTGCGATTCGCAACGGCTGACGATCGGCTTCAACCTTCGTGATGGGAAGACATAAGTCGGCCCCCACATCAAACAGCGTGTTCTGGACTCGGGTCAGACAGTCGGTCATCTCTGCAGGCAGTTTGCACACTGCAAGCGTCACGCCCAGCACTGAGTTCAACTCATCAACGCTCCCCATCGCGATCACGCGTTCACAGGTCTTCGCAACGCGAGTGCCGTCACCGAGTGATGTCTGCCCTTCATCACCCGAGCGAGTGTAGATCCGGTCGAGATGAACCATGAGATGTCACTTTCAGCAAGAATTGGTCGCGATCATCAAATGCCAGGAGGCGCTCACGAGTCGCTGTCCGCCCCTCCGGGCGCCTTCAGTTGCTGGAAATCGGGCAGTTCCCAAAGCGGCTTGAGATCGGGGTCACGGCGCATGTATTCAAACTCCGGTAACCCCTGCTCGGCAGAGAGTTCGAGTTTCTTGATCGCCTGAGATTGCAGCTCGCCAATCCGCTGATCACGTTCCTGTGATGGCTCTTCCGTCAGCGCGGCTTCGAGAGCTCGCCCATAGACGCAGGCCGAGTTGTAAGAAAAGACCCAATCATTGGGAAACCTCTCGACAGCCTCTTCGACAAGCTGGATCCCCGCATCTGGATCTCCTTGCCGAGCCAGAATGATGCCGAGTCCGGTGACCGACATCCCATCGAACGGATTTCGCTTCAGGGCTGCCCGAAAGTCTTCACCAGCTTTGTCCAGTCGTTCGAGTTGGAGTAGACAGTGGCCGCGACCCGAGTAAGCGGATATCAGCTCTGGATCGATCTCCAACGCAACGTCATAGTCATCGATCGCTTGGGCCCAATCCTCATGTTCGGCATGATCTTTAGCCTTATCGAGTGCCGGATATCCTGGAGAACGCTTTTCCATGTTCACCAGGATTTGCACGATCTGACGTAACTTTTCATCGTCGTTCGCGAGTGTCCGTGCTTGCCGAAGCGCGTTAATGGCCTCAGTCGTTCCTATCTCACTCAGGGCACGTGTGAGAACTCGCACGTTCCGTGACGTCGTCGTCTCCACGAGGGCCTGCAACAAGAACTCGACTGCCTCAGGACTCTCTTGAAGCTGCAGAACGCCGATGGCCGCGTTGAAGAGAATTGTCTCTTCACTTTGAATCGCCTCTCCCGCCAGAGTGACCGCTTGATCCGACGCCAATTCCGTCAGTTCGTTGAGCACGGCCGCTTGCTCGCGAGCCTTCAGAGATGAGAAGTGTTCGGCCAACGTGCGATCGATGCCTGCTCCTCCAATTCGCGCCAACGTCTTGATGACGTTGCTGCGGTTCTGGTTGGCATTTTCCAGATGGTTGACCAGGAGGGGGACTGCACGGGCATCAGGGAGACGTTCCAGCAGCATCAGGATTTGATGCGATGGATATTCAGATTCGATTCGCGCCAGGGCAGCATCCATCGCCAACTGATTACTCCGCTTATCCTGTTGAGCGATGAGCAAACTGAATGCTGTCTCGCGAACAGGGGCGGCGTCCGCCTCGAGTGCCTCTTCCAACAGGTCGACCAGTTGCGGATGCCCAATCCGCCCCAACGCCAACAAGGCGTCACGACGGACATCGGCCACTTCCTCTTGAGAAAGCTGACTGCGAAGAAAATCCCCGGTCGCGAACTTCGTGAGAGCAGTGATCCATCTTTCCCGCGGGTACATCGCCAGAATTCGGGACAAATCGGCGGGCGTGACCGCGAGGTTATCGTCAAGAAGCTCAGCAAGCGCCTGGTGTGCAGCCTCGAATCGTGAGGCGGCCAAGCACTCGACCGCAAGGGGCGCCAGTCGTGGGTTGGTACTGCGCGCGTGTTGCACGAGAACATCGACGGCAGAAGGCTGATTGAACTCACACAGTGCGAGGAACGCGGCTCGCTGCAAGACGGGATCATCACTGGCTGTCAGTTCGATGATCATCGGCAGATGTTCGTCGCTGAGGTGATCTGCTGCTGTGGCGAGCGCGGCTGCCCGTACGAGACGATCGCCGTCCTGAATCTGCTCGGCAACTTGGTTCGCGGAGAGGTTCTGAAGCACAGGCTCTAACGCCCACTCGACGGCCAGGGCTTCCGATTGATGGAGAAACGGTCGATTGTTTTGTTGCGATGAAGAACCAACAGAGTGGCCTGGAAGAGCTGCCACATGCACTTCACGAATTGACGGAGCGATGGCGGGGAACTGGGAGTATTGACGAGCAGTGCCGTTATCTTCAGCAATCTGTTGAACCCATCCTCGCAACTGACCGGACATCGGGGCCACTGTGTCTGCAAAACTGATGACGATTCGTGACACGCCCCTGCTGGCGAGTTCATCTGTCAAACTGGCCAATGTTCCGACATTCACGGTGTCGAGCGCTCCTCCGATCCGGACGAGACCGAGTGCCCGACCGGGTCCGATTCGCTGATGTGTCAGTTGAAGTCTCAATGCGTGATGCTGGTTGACATCGATCTGCTTAAACGCCTCTTGGTACTTCACCTGCAGGACCATCTGAGGCACGGTGCTGAGCGTCGGCAGTTTGGTAAAGACCAACCATGTCGACTTCGTTTCCCCCTCCTTGAGTTCCAGGTGCTGTTGCTGTTGCAGATCTCGGAAGCGGATCGACTCGTCACCCACCTGCAGAGCGTATCCGTTGAGTGAGCTCGGACTGACGTCATTCGTGAATTCCTGCCCATCGACAAGCAGTTTCACGTCAGCCAGGGAGACAATGATGTCCGTCGTCGAGCGATTGGTGACGGCGACCTCGCTGGCGAAGTAGCGGATGCCCCCTTGTCCGACGAACGTATGAGAGAGGACGGAGCGTTGAATTTCGAAGGTGAATGCAGCGGTCTTCTTCGGTGGGTTGTCATCCGCCCGCAGTTCTTGCGAGAGCATCAAGCACGAGAGCACCGTTACCGTAGTGAACAGCGCGCCGCCAGTCTGACCACAGGAAGTGTTATTCATCGCGGTGGGGAATCAGCATTTCTGGTAAAGAGGCGGAGCGACTGCCGGGGAGCGGGGCGTTGTCTGCACCCCGATAGGTGAAAACGACAGAGTGTTTCGTCTCGGAGGTCAAATTGGCCCCCGCTGCATGGAACGTGCGACAGTGAAAAAACAACACATCTCCCGGATCGAGTCTTGCGTGCACGGCGGACTGGATCAACTCTCTATTCTCAGGGATTTCCGGACGCAGGAACAGATCAGCATCGAGTCGTGCGGGGGAGAATGTCTGATTGTGGGTGCCTGGGATAAGTTGCAAGCACCCATTTATCGGGTCTTCATTCCCCAATGCGAGCCAGACATTTACGAGCTCCGGTCTTTCAAACGACCAATATCGGATGTCCTGATGCCAGCCGGTCTCGCTACTGAATCGGGGTGATTTAGTCATCACGCAATTGTGATGCGCAAGCGGACAGGCGATCGTTGGCCCCAACAGGTCACGCAGGCGTCCCACGATTTCCGGATGTTGAATCCACTGTGTGAAGACGAATCCTCGACTGTGAGCCTGCTTGAGCCGACGGACCGTGCGTCCTCCCTCCGCCTCCCGGCTTTCCGGGGCACCGGGATATTGGACATCGGCTTCGAATTCGATTGGTTCACTCAACCGGCTCAGTGATTCACGAATCTCTCGTCGCGTCTCATCCATCATGCCTTCGTCAGCAAGCCGCGGAACGATGATGTAACCGTCTCGCTGCCACTGTTGCAATTCCTCTTGAGAGAAATGAGTAGCAGCAGAGTGAGGCGGCGGGCTCTGAAGCCCTGAAGACAGACTGGTCAATGCAGTATTCCATCATTGCCGTGTGACGACAAACTCATGACTGAACCTAACAGACATCAATCAGACTCGACACGGCGGGACATCGCAGGTTCGCTGTGATGACTTCATCGTCTCGATTCGACACGATCTTGACAAGACGCACTGCTTCGGTGTCATTCACCTTCCGTCAATAAAATACACGTCACATCACTATCGATCAGTCGATCTTAGCCGTCCGCCATCATGACGTTGACTTCAGGTTGAGTCTGCGAGGAGATAACTGCGGGTGATTCTCGACTCAGGTAAGTGTAGGCATTCAACTGATCCTCATAAAAACGGACAAAACGGCCTGCCTGCTCGTGGTCCAGCCGATTCGCCTGGACGGCCGCCTCGACGGCTCGCTGCACACGGTTGACGAGATCCTCGTCGTCAAATTGCACATAGTTCAGGACTTCGCGAACCGTGTCGCCCTTGATGATGGCCTCCAGCACAACCTCGCCGTGATCGTTGAGATCGACATGGACTGCGTTTGTGTCGCCGAAGAGGTTGTGGAGATCACCAAGAATCTCCTGATAAGCACCAATGAGAAATGCCGCGAGGTAGTACGGCGATCCATTCGGAGCATGCAGCTTGAGCGTGCGCTTCGTGCTGCGGCGGTCGATGAAGGTGTCAATCTTGCCGTCCGAGTCACACGTGATATCACACAAGACAGAGTGCCGCCTCGGTCGTTCGTTCAGTCGATGGATAGGCATCACGGGGAACAACTGGCTAATTGCCCAGCTGTCAGGCATGGACTGAAAGAGAGAAAAATTGCAGAACACGGTGTCAGACAGCATGCGGTCCAATGTCTGCAACTCTTCGGGGACATATTCCAGTTCCTTGGACAAGTCACGAATGCGGCGACAGATGGCGAAGTACAGGTCTTCCGAGATGACTCGCTGATCGAGTGGGAGATGTCCCGTGTTGAACAGATTCATCGCTGTGTCCATCGCCTGTTGAGCATCGTGATAACTCTCGAGAATGTTCCTCGCGTTGACATCGTTGTACGTGAACAACAAATCTTTCAGCGGCGGTTCAGCGTTTTCGGGCAGATTCTCGAAGTCGGCCGGTGGGTCTGCAGGGGACTCCTGATGAGAAGTGGAATTGGCAACGGGAGGCGGGTTCCCCTGCCCGGACACACCCAGCGACTCGAAGACCAGCACACTGTGATAAGCAGCGACGGCACGTCCACTCTCAGAGATGATATCCGGGTGGGGAATGCCTGTCTCATCACACACGGACTGGATGTGATAAACCACATCGTTGGCGTACTCCTGCAACGTGTAGTTCATGCTGGATTCGAAGTTGGTCTGAGACCCGTCGTAATCAACCCCCAATCCACCGCCGACATCCAGCGTTGTCAGTCCGGCCCCCCGGCGATGGAGGTCGACATACACGCGGGCTGCCTCATTGATGGCCGACTTCACTTGGCGGATGTTGGTGATCTGACTGCCGAGGTGGAAATGTAACATCGTGAAGCAATCCGCCATGTCCTGACGATGCAACTCCTCCAGCCCACGAAGAATCTCGCTGACCGTCAGACCAAACTTCGAGCGATACCCTCCGGACTTCTGCCAACGTCCGGCCCCCCGCGAGGCAAGCTTGACCCGCATGCCAATACTCGGTCGCACGCCGACTCGCTCTGCCATTCGCAGAATCAGCTTCAACTCGGTGTACTTCTCAATGACCGGGATGACACGTCGCCCCATCTTCTGGGCAAGCATGGCCATTTCGATGAACTCAGCATCTTTGAATCCATTGCAGACGATCGGAATGGCTGGGTCTGTCAAAGCGACGACCGCGAGAAGTTCCGGCTTGCTCCCTGCTTCCAAACCGAATCCGAACTCACGCCCGTACTCAACGATCTTCTCCACCACATGTCGCTGTTGGTTGACTTTGATCGGATACACACACGAGTACGATCCATCGTACCCATCTTCAGTCATAGCCGCGTTGAAAGCCTCGTGGATCTCTCGCAATCGATCTTGCAGAATTCCATCGAAACGAAGCAGGACCGGCAGCTCCAATCCGCGGAGCTTGAGTCGACTGATCAGCTTCGGCATGTCGATCGACCGCGCAGCATTGCGATCGGGATGCACGAGCAGGCTCCCCTCTTTCCCAATGGAAAAGAATCCCTTGCCCCATCGCTCAACTTCGTACAACTCCGACGCATCGGCGGCTGACCACCGTCGTCCGCTGGGTTCGACCATATTCTGCTCCTCAAAAAAGCAAGCCGGGAATATATCGTCCGGTTGGTGAATCGGATAGCGATTCCCTGGTGGCTCATCGGACCTGTGTTTCGGGTCGCAGTACGAACCTCGTCATTCCCGCGAAGGCGGGAATCCAAGGCGGGCGGGTGAGTCCGTCGAATGAGGTTCGGTGAACTACGTCTTCTGGATTCCCGCCTTCGCGGGAATGACATGTCAGGAAACTCGAACACAGCACCTGTCATTTCATCCCATGACCCACGATTCCCAGCAGACATTGAGCCCCGCCAGTCAGCGGATGTCTTCAGAGGAATGTTGAAAGGGCACGACTTCGTTCTGATTTGTTGATAGTATCGCTATGATCTCGTCTGTCTGGCAGGAACATCTCGGCCAAAAAGACTACGCAACCAGCGCTTGTTTCCATGGATGAACAGCTGTCTCAGTGGCAGGTGACGGTCGAGGACCTTCTGCGGGTCAGGCTCGACCAAAGCCAGGGTTGTCCCGATCGCTTGCGACAGGCCATGTCCTACAGCCTCCTCGCGGGAGGCAAGCGACTGAGACCCCTCCTGGTGTTAATGGCCTGCGAAGCTTGCGGTGAGGAGGCAGAAGCAGCGATGCCCGCCGCATGTGCCATCGAGATGGTGCATACGTACTCTCTCATCCACGATGACCTGCCAGCGATGGACGATGACGACGAGCGACGTGGGCAGCCGACAAGTCACATCCAATTTGACGAAGCGACAGCTATCCTGGCCGGTGACGGGCTGCTGACCTTGGCCTTCGAGATGTTGGCAACAGACGTCAAACCGCCGGAGGTCGCTGCGGCCTGTTGTGCCGATCTTGCGGGTGCTGCGGGGATGTGCGGTATGGTCGGCGGGCAAATGGCGGACCTCATCGCAGAGAATGGAGTCCACGCTGCTGTAAGAACGCCCGCTGAGGAGGATCGGACGACCTCAGCTGTGGAACAACTCGAATCGATCCATCGTCGCAAGACCGGGCGACTGCTGTGCAGTGCTCTCACGATGGGAGGTCGAATTGCGGGAGCAAATCCTCAAACTCTTCACAATTTGACAACGTATGGAGAGGCAATTGGACTTGCGTTCCAAATAGCCGACGATCTACTGGACGTTTGTGGAGATTCGGAGACAATGGGGAAACGGGTCCGAAAGGACAAGAATGCCGGGAAACTGACGTATCCGGCATTGCTGGGGGAAGCGGAGAGCCGCCTGCGGGCAGAGCAACTTGTCAATGATGCTTGTGAGGCAATTGCGAACTTCGGATCCCGAGGCCAGCGCTTGGAAGCCATGGCTCATTATGTAATTGAGAGAGACCGTTGATGAATATCGAATTGCTCCCCCTCATCGGGGACCCGGCGGAGATCCGGGCACTCTCTGACGAACAACTTCTTACCCTCGCTGATGAAATCCGCGAGGTACTCTGCCAAATCGTCGAGGATCGGCCTGCTCACTTCGCGAGCAATCTGGGTGTCGTGGAATTGTGCATTGCTCTGCACCTGGTGTTCGATTTCCAGAAGGACCGTCTCATCTGGGACACGGGACATCAGATCTACCCCCACAAACTGGTGACCGGTCGTTATCCCGACTTTCACTCGATACGGACCAAGGGGGGCCTCATGGGTTACCCCAATCCCGAGGAAAGCGATTACGACCTGTTTATGACCGGTCACGCAGGCGCGAGTGTGTCGACAGTCCTTGGCTTGAAGGCGGGAGACGATTTGCTGCATCCAGAGGAGGGCCGTAAATCCGTTGCGGTCATCGGCGACGGGGCACTTCCTTCGGGTGTGGTGTTTGAGGCCATGAATAACGCTGCCGGCCTCAAAAAGGACCTGCTCGTCATCCTCAACGATAACGAGATGGGCATCTGCCCGCGTGTTGGCGGGTTGGCCAGCTACCTCGACAAAGCGCGGGTCGCCCCGTTCTATGACGGACTCAAGAAGGACGTCTCCTGGATTCTCAACAAGCTGCCCGTAGTGGGCAAGCCGACCGAAAAGGTGCTGTCAGACTTTAAAGATGCCGTGAAGGGCTTCGTCCATGGCGGCATGCTCTTCGAAGAGCTGGGCTTTCGTTACATCGGTCCGGTGGACGGGCACGACTTGTTCGGGCTCCGCAGTGCCCTCGAACTCGTCAAAGATGTTCAAGGTCCCGTGCTGCTGCATGTCTTCACGAACAAGGGGCACGGCTTCGAGCCCGCGTGTGAAGATCCTGTCAAGTTCCACACGCCCGCCCCGTTCGAGCGGACTGAGGACAATGAGATCGTCTTCCATGGGAAGGCGAGCCGTCCCGCCTACACCGACGTCGTCAGCGACGCGATTCATGGAGCCATGCAGCAGGATGAACAGGTGTGCGTGCTGACGGCTGCGATGTGTGCGGGAAACAAACTCGGAAAGATCCGTGACGAGTTTCCTGATCGATTCTTTGACACTGGCATCTGCGAGGCCCATGCTGTCGCCTTCGCAGCTGGCATGGCGAAGGCCGGCATACGACCCATCGTCGACATCTACAGCACGTTCCTGCAACGCTCATTCGATCACATTTTCCAGGAGGTGGCCCTCCAGAACCTGCCCGTCACCTTCTGTCTCGACCGGGCGGGACTCTGTGGACCAGACGGCCCCACACATCACGGCGTCTTCGACAACACGTACATGCGGGCATTCCCCAACATCGTAGTCATGGCTCCCGGTGACGAAGCGGACGTCGCGCCGATGTTGGACTTCTCCCTCTGCCATGATGGCCCCGCCTCCATCCGGTATCCCAAGTCCGATGCTGAGTTGGTCAAACGGACCGCGAACCCTGTCGAGTTGGGCAAGGCAGACGTCTACCGCTGGGGAACTGACGGAACATTTGTCGTTTTCGGGTCGCTGCTCCCACGTTGTGTCGAAGCGGCAGCCGAGCTTCAGAAGCAGGGCCTGGACGTCGGCGTGGTCAATGCACGATTCTTGCGTCCGTTAGATACGGCAACCCTCTTCCGGGCAATTGAGGAGACGGGATTTGTCATCACGGTCGAGGAGAGCACACTCAATGGAGGCTTCGGATCGGCCGTGCTCGAAGCGGCGAACGAGGCTCGACTGCCGACAGATCGTATTCGGCGTCTGGGCATCCCCGACCACTTCATCGAGCACGGCAGTCGGGATGAACTCTTGGCCGACCTCGGTCTTGACGTCGCCGGTCTGATCGCGACCGCTCTGGAGATGTCACGGAGTCCGACTCTCCTCGACAAACCGTAGTGGAGCGTTTCGGCGATGAATTCGGGTGGGGTGGCAGGGTCAGACCAACGGGATGGCCCTGAGATTCCGCGTCCTCACACCGGGGCCATCCGCTGCGCTCCTGACCCCGCCACCCGAAAATCAAGCTGTGACGCACCAGTAGTCCCGCTCACAACTCCAACTGAGCCCAGTACAGACGCTGGCGGTCACCGCGTTCGCGGAGGTCTTCGAGTAACACGCCAAGATCCGGTTTGACGAAGTCTCGATAGGCCCGTTTGCTGCCGATGTTGACTTCCAGACGCTTGTCAAAGTTGATGAGCGAAGGCGAAAACTTCAGCGTGATACGATTGGCACTGGTCTTGATATAGACAGTGCCCCCCGGGGTAATCCGAGCGTCGAGAGGCAGCCGTCGGGAGATCAGCCGGTCGCCTTTCCAGGCAACGGGTTGCAGAAGCTTGCTGTCAAAACTCTCAGCCTTCACCCAATAGATCGTCGCGTCCTCAGCTCGAAGAGTTTCGATCTCGAAGTCCTTTGACTGCGGCGCACGGCGATGGAGATCCATCCACTCGAACATCCGCTTCCGTTCTTCGAAGTAGGTTTCGTAGCCCCGTCCGATGTATTCCGTATATGTCACGTCATACCCGCGTTTCATCATGCGATTCAGGATCTTCCCGTTGACTTCGAGTGTATCGCGGTCTTTCTCACCGCCGACGACATACCACGCCAGATTGGGAGCATTCTCCCAATAGACCTTACAATGTTTGTCGCAGACACCCGTGATGGGAATCACGCCTGCGAAGTAGTCGGGGTGGGACATGCCGATGTCGAAGGCCGCATCGCCCCCCATCCCATGACCGGCGAGATACACGCGATCGGAATCGACATTGAACCTTTTTCGCACATCGTGAATGGATTCCAGCACAATCCGATGAGCCGTTGACCCATAGGTGTATTGCTTCGTTGTGTCGTCGAGATACTCGGGACAAATGACGATGTAGCCCCGAGTCATCGAGATTCCCGGTTTTTCGGCACGACCAGTCCACCATTGGAGCGTCTGTTTGACCGAAGGTCCGCGATTCCCCAACGCGACTACCAGCGGATACTGACGGTGCGGCGAATACTCGAGGGGCAGAACGACCGAGTAGCGAACGGGTGGTTCTTGATTGCGACTGACGAGTTCGATATCGAACGGAACGCCGGGTTCAGGGATGACTGTTTCCAGTGGCATAGGCAGCAAGGGAATCATCTCTGCGACGGTTGCGACAGTCGCCCCATCAATCTCATGGAGCTGACGCAGAAGCTCTCTCCGGTCGGCTTCGTTGTCAGTGCGAAGGAACTCAACAGCAAGAAACCGAACACTCCACAGCCGCAACGCCAACGCCAGATTCGTCTCCGCACGAGCATCGCCCAGCAACCAACCTGTGTATGCCATCCCCAACTTTTCAGAGGCAGAGAGCGTGTCGTCAAACTCAGTCCTCAGAAAAGGCTCCAATCGGTCAATGTTGTTGACTGACAACTCGTCCGTCACGACCGAACGCAGGGGCGAAACCTCCTCGATTTGCTCGATGTCTAACTCGGCTTGTAAAGAACCGAGCATCATCCGGGCCTTGTCGATCTTTTCTCCAAGGGCCCGGTAGTGCTCGACGATGTCCTGTGATTCTCTCAGCACTTGCGCACTGACCTGATCACCGGGGAATTTCAGAGCATATGCGGCTGCGAAGTCGTGTTGTCCTGCTCGTTGACGTTCACGAATCTCGCCCAGTGCCTTGATGGCGATCAAGTGGTGAAGCCGTTGCTCCATCTCATCCGCCCGATCAGCGACATCGGGGAAGTCGACCTTCAGTCGGGTAAGGAGTTGGTTTGCGAGTGAGTATCGCTGCGCATCAGTCAGGAACCGTGCGATCCGCAATCGATCCTGAGGGCTGTTGGGGTCGGTCGCCTGGTTCAGCAATGACAGCAGGACATCATCACTCAAAGCATTGGTTGTGAGGCCGTGCGTCCAGTTGTGTGACAGACCGCTGAGCGTCACGATGTCCGGACGCAGCTTGGTAATCTCCTGGACGATGCTGATGTTCTTGGGTTGTGCGGCCAGAGTTACGCTGCGGCGACCATATTCATCGAAGGGAGTTTTTTCGAGATAAGAGCCAATCACGGCGGGTCCAATGGCCCGATTGGGCGTGACGCGGCCGAGCGAGAATTCATCGAGGGTCTGAAGATTCTCCGTGCTAACGTCCCCCTTGTTGACCATTCGCTGCGGCACGAAAGTTCGCCGCAGTTCGTCATCAACCATCCAGAGATGTTTGAGGTTCGTCGGCCCCCGCGACTGTCGGGCGGCGGCCGCTGTCAGTCCCTCAAGCTGCACCGGTCGTCCGCTGATGACAAAGCCCGTCTGTGTTCGCACCTCGCCCCCACTCAGGGGAATGACACTCGCAATGACCGCAAACAACACGACGGAGCCAGCCACCCCGTATCGAAGATTTGACATCCATCCGCCGACGATCATGAACTCGTCCTCTCCAGCAGCCGACGGACCTCAAGCGTTGAGTCCCTGGCAGTCCGGCCTCATGACTCATCATCGTATCGAGGCGATGAGAATTCCAGAGATTTCCCTCAGCAATGGCGATTCGCTGCACCTGCACATGGAAAATCCATGAGTGATACGGTCCCAAAGCGGGAGACCATGAGTGAACGTTTTCGGGTCGGGGCGTCCTTACCGGTTGTCGGAATCAGGCGAACAATCTCATGCAGGCAGCCATCCTTGATCCACGGCGACTGATTTGAGCGCTACGAGCAGAAAGCCAATGCCGCCAAGAATAATCAGAATCCAAACCACCAATCCAACGATGCCCAGAGTGCCGTCACGGAAGCGACCGAGCAACCGCCACCACTTCTGGCGGTTGTACTGCTTCTCGATCTTGGCATACGCATTGGCCATGTTGTTGTCGCGACGGGATGCCTGAATCCGTGTGATGGCCTTGTTCGCTTCCGTTTCGAAGACTGGAATCTGACCAACCGGCAGGAACTCGCCCTTCGAACTGCGAGCGACGCGAGTCTTGAGGCCGAGTTTGTCGCTCTTAAGTCCCTGGCGGATCTGCTCCCGAGTCATCTTGCTGGTGCGGATGCGACCCGTGGAATCCGTGTACTTGACGTACCACATGTCCCCAGAACTCTCTTGTGTCCGGCGGGATGAGGCATCAGTGGCCGTCTTGCTGCGCTTCTGACCGGCTGACCGCTTCTGTCCAGCAAGCTTCTTTCTCGGTGACAGTGCGGCATCATTCGCTTGGGTTCGTCCGATTTGTTGGGTCGGCATGCTGCTGCGACGCAGGACGACTTTCTTCTCCGCGTCAATGAAGCCGAGGGATTCGCCGGCCAGATTGAGTGCCTCCAAATCCTTGATGACTGCTTCACATGTCTGATAGCGATGCTTCGCGTCCTTGGCCATCATCTTGTCGATGATCAGACTGAGTCGCTCTGGAACATCCTTGTTGATCCGTCGAGCCTGCTTGAACTGCCCTTTTTCTTTGTTGCTGATCAATTCAACGACCGAATCGCCCGCGAATGGCAGAGCCCCAGTGACGAAGTGATAAAGCGTGCAGCCAAGTGCATAGATGTCGCAGCGGGCATCGACATGCTTGGCGTCGCGGGCCTGTTCGGGCGGCATGTAGTGCGGTGTGCCCAGACCGTGACCGGTCTGTGTCATCGACAGATCGTCATCAGTCGCTTTGGCCAACCCGAGGTCAGCGACCTTCACCAAGCCGGTCTTTGTGACCAGGATATTATCCGGTTTGATGTCCCGGTGAATCATGTTCAGGCCGTGAGCGTGCTCAAGTGCTTCAGCACAGACGAGCGTAATCAGCACAGCGTCCGCGATGGAAAGCGTGCCGATCTCATCAATCCAGTCCTGCATGCTCTGCCCGTCAATCAGCTCCATCGCCACGTAGTGCTTGCCGCGCTCTTCCCCGACGGCGAAACACTTGACCACATGCGGATGGTCGATCTTGGCCATCGACCTCGCTTCGCGCAGGAATCGCTCGACAAAGCCGGGGCGCTCCTTCAACTCTTTCGACATCACCTTCAGAGCGCAGTCACGGTCCAAGCTGATCTGGTGGGCCAGATAAACCTTGCCCATGCCTCCCTGGCCGATCTCCTTCGTTAACTCGAAATCGCCCAGTTGATAGATCTGTTTCCCGGACTTCTTCACAGGCTTGGCCGGCCCCTTCTTGGGTGCAGGTTGCGATGATTTCTGACCGGTCGACGTATCACTCGACATGACCTTTGTCCTTTGCAGCTCGCTAGATCCCTTGTCACCAGGGACGACGGTTTCGGTCAGGTCGGGGGAGTCGGGCATCTGAGACGGCTGAGTGGCCGCATGCTCGTTGGATTGAGGTGACGACATTGTTACTCCTCCTTCGAGGGGTGTCGAACAAGACCCACTTGTCTGCTGCCACCTGGCGTCCCTGCCGAATCGAGACAACCAGACCCTGCCGAATCAGAACATTTTTCTCTAGGCTCTGTCGGAAAACTCCAATGTCGTCGTGTAGCACCGCGCGTCGAACAGATGTAGGGGACGGGTTACAAGAAAGAGAGTAGTCCCGCGGTACGCAAATAACGCGGAGCGTGATGGCGACCATAAGTTTTCCGACAAAACCTAGTATGTCCCACTCTCAGTGAGAACGCCACACAGAAACGGCCACGATTCTTCACGGGCCGGATTCGTCCGGAAATCGGGTTGCAGGCGGTGGCGAACAGGGAATCGCGGTCTGTCACGTGACCGAATCCTTCGTAGGCGAAGCGATTGATTCTGAGGATCGAATCGTTAGGGTGAGTTGAATCTCTCAGCGGCCTCTTCGGAGCAGGACCCCGATGCATCAGATGCTCGTCTGTTCACAGACTGGACAGTCCTTTGACATCCATAGATTGCAGAATTTAAGCGAAACCGGCAAACCATTGCTGGCGAAATACGATCTCACAGCGATTCGTGACTCGTTCACACCCCAGGTCGTTCGCAGCCGTGGACTTCGGTCGATGTGGAGGTTCTGGGAGGTGCTGCCGGTCGAGTCGCCCACAGACGCAATCTCATTGGGCGAGGGATGTACGCCGCTACTTCCCTGTCGTCGCCGAGGTGCCTTTGAGGCGTACTCCGATCTCTTTGTAAAGGACGAAGCGTTCAACCCGACCGGAAGCTTCAAGGCGCGCGGGATGTCCGCTGCGATCACACGAGCGGTCGCATTGGGAGCGAATGTCGTCGCTCTCCCCTCAGCAGGCAACGCTGCCGGTGCCGCCACCTCTTACGCGGCTCAGGCGGGCATCGAGTGCTACCTGTTCATGCCCGAGGACACGCCGCCTGCAAACATCATCGAATCTGTCGTCGGCGGAGCACATGTTTATCTCGTGAACGGCCTGATCAGCGACTGCGGCAAACTGGTCAAACAGGGCTGCGAACGCTTCGGCTGGTTCGACCTCTCCACGCTCAAGGAACCATTTCGCATCGAAGGCAAAAAAACAATGGGCTACGAGTTGGCGTTCGACCTCGCCGACGCCCCCCCAAGCCCACGGGCTACGCCCCGTGGGGCAACCACAACTGAGCGCGACCTCCAACTCCCCGACGTCATCTTCTATCCCACAGGAGGCGGCACCGGCCTCATCGGCATGTGGAAGGCCTTTGACGAGATGGAACAACTCGGCTGGATCGGCAGCGAACGACCCCGCATGGTCGTCGTCCAGGCCGAGGGGTGTGCTCCGGTTGTCAAAGCCTTCCGCGAGGGAGCAGACCACGCCGACATGTTCCCCAACGCCCACACCGTCGCGTCCGGACTCCGCGTCCCCGCCGCGATTGGCGACTTCCTGATGCTCAACGTTCTCAATGAGTCGAATGGCACTGCCGTTACAGTGACAGACACAGACCTCCTCGAAGGCGTCCGCGAACTTGCCACGCAACAGGGCATCTATGCATGCCCGGAAGGTGGAGCCGTCTGGAAGGCGTGCCAACAACTCGCTGCCGATGGCTGGCTGTCCCCCGAAGAACGCATCGTCCTGTTCAACACAGGGGCCGGCCTGAAGTACAATCACCTCTTCCCAGTCGGCAACCTCCCTAGACTCGACCACACGAACTCCGACTGTCTCGATGCACTGGAGACATAACTGCATCCCAAGCTGATGGTTCTGTCGTCGATTCCACGATCCCGGTTTGATCACAATGATTCCCGAGTTTCGAGATGATGGATTCCTCCCGGAAGGACTTCACAAGGCTCTGGAGTCTGAGGTTTTGTTTCGTTTTGGAACGTCGACACGCCAGCGAAAGCGTTTGGCGATACGTCTCAGGCGCTGGATCGAACTCGCCAGGGCGATCAATGCGATCCGTCTGCTTGTGGACGGAAGTTTCGTAACAGCCAAATCTGAACCGAATGACATTGACGCCGTCATGCAAATCTCGCCAAACTTTAGAGAGATGGTCGAGGAGCAAACTGAGTCGGCTCTTGAGTTGGAAATGATGTTCCTGACACGTCAGCCTCAAGAGATCTTTGCCGCCGAAGATGACAATGACTGGACTGCGTGGGTTGAGTTCTTCAGCCGGACTCGTACCACGGAAGGAACCCGTAAAGGGCTGATTGAAATCGAGCTATGATCAAAAACGAAGCGGAATACGAGAAAACCAAGCAGGAACTTCGTGACCTCGAGAAATGGCTCGATCGTCTGGAACAGGGACACCCTGTCCACGAAAAAGGGCTCACGAAAGCTGGCATCCGCAAGATGATCGCCCGCTTGCACGAAGAACTTGGAACGTATGAGGGGACCGCTGAGGTCGAAACGGCCAGAGGGTAAAGAGAAGCCGTTTCAAGTCCTGTGCGAGAAGCACTCTCACCTATGCAAGTCACCATCACCGCCGTCGGTCCCGACAACCGTGGTCTCGCTGACCCCATCGTGCACTACGTCGCAACTGCCGGGGCCAACATCCACGAAATCCAGATGTACGACCGAGATGACGAGCACCTGTTCGCCATGATGCTCCGTATCGAATGGCCGGAGGGCGAGGAGCCGGTCGCCATTCTGCGAGAGCGGCTCAACGAGATCGGTCGCCTCAAAGGACTCACCATCCGCACTTGGAGTCGGGACGAACACGCCCGTCCGCCCCGTCTCGCGCTCTGTGTCACCTATCGCCCCGAACCGGCTCTCGCCATCCTGCGGGACATCCGCGACAAACGGCTCAAGGCGACCGCAGCAGTCATGATCGGCAACCGCAACACCTGCCGCGGCATCGCTGAGCAGTTCGATATCGACTTCCATAACATCGGCGACGAGAAGGGGAACCCCGATAACCGACGCATGGTCGCGTTGTTCGACGAGTATGACGTCGACTACATCGCCCTCGCCCGTTACATGCGAATCATGCCGCCGCGTGCCTGCTGGGAGTACGCCGGTGGCCGCATCATCAACCTGCACCACGGCCTGCTCCCGCCGTTCCCCGGCTTCCGTCCGTATCACGACGCCTACACACACCACATGCTCACGTACGGTGCAACGGCCCACTTCATCGTCCCGGAACTCGACGCCGGCAATCAGATCATCCACCAAGACACGTTCACCGTCACCCCGGGCACGTCACTCGAAGAGATCATCCGTACAGGCGAAACGGACAACGAACCCCAATGCCTCGCCGAAGGCCTCCGCCGCGTCGTCGACCGCGAAGTCGAGTTGCACTTTCATCGTGTGGTCAGGGTCAACCCTCAAACGTAAGGGGACGCTGCATCACCTGAACCACTTCGCCAGAGATCCCACCAGCAACATCGCCGGGCGAATCATGCTCGATGTCTTCGGCTTTGCCGAGCTTGCTGGTCCATTTCCCGTTGGGAAGTTGCCGGGCAGCGTGAGTGTAGAACATCCCGCTCGCATAGAGGGCGACTTTGACAAAGCCATCTTCCAGCGACTCGTCGCTCGCTTCTCGATAGCCGAGCGACTGAAATGCTTCGACCAGATTGCCGATCCAGCAGTCTTCACGCGAGCCTTCAACTGGCCAGTAGTATCCTGGCTGCCACCACCGCGAAGTGTCATTGGCTGACCATGCGATGCAGTTGTAGCGTACGTCGGGAGGGCTCGTCAGGCGATGATTGCTTTCCGTTAGATGAGGGAACTGATCATCCGAAATCATGGCTGGATCAGCCCGTTGGTCTTGCCCCAATCGATCCACGCTTTGGTGCTTTGCGCGACGTCACCTCGTAAATCTGCAGGGACCGGGTTTTCTCCCGTGATCGCTTCGAGCGCCCAGAACCAATGGTCAGGCTCCCGTTGGACTTCTATCAAGATCAACGGCAGTGCATCGGCTCCCATCCCAATCAGCTGTTGGTAGGGCCAAAGCAGTGCCATCTGAGCAGTGTTTGAGAGGTATTGAGACTCAGCCTTCCACTGGTCTCGTAATCTCGCAAATCGATCTTCGATTTTCTCCGCAGCAAGGATCGTCGCCATCAGAACTCCTTTTCCGATGAGAGAAGCGGACGAATACGATCGCCCATGCTCAAATTTTCGCACAACGTCTACAATGAGGCAATATGGGTTGGATTTGGCCTACAAGTCAGGAATTTGCTGCTCAGTCCCGCACCCAGTGTCCGCTCTTGCCGCCCTCTTTTTCCAGCAGGCGGAGTGACTCGATCTCGATCCCGCGATCGACTGCCTTGCACATGTCGTACACAGTGAGAGCGGCGATGCTCGCGGCGGTCATCGCCTCCATCTCGACGCCCGTGCGACCATGCACACTGACGGTCGTCTCGATCCGCAGTCGCTCTTCGTCCAGTGTCTCAAAGTCGACCTGGGCACTGTCGAGGCCGAGTGAGTGGCAGAGCGGGATCAGATCCTGCGTCCGTTTGGTCGCCATGATGCCCGCCAGCCGGGCGACCTCAAACACGTCCCCTTTGGCCATCTTGCGGTCAGTAATGAGCGACAGCGTCTCCGGCTGCATACGCACGACCGCCTCGGCCCGTGCCCGCCGCAGTGTGATCGGCTTGTCGCCCACATCGACCATGCGACTGGCCCCGGAGTCATCAAAATGTGTCAGATCAGACATAGTGTATGGATGTCGAGTGGTGGATTAGCGATAATTGACTCGCACGAATCCGGAAGTAGCTGGATTCGCCAGAATTCAACTGTGCAGGCTTTCACTGGATATCTGAACTGTGGCGAGTTCAGCTACGAGTGGATTCCGTTTTCGACTCCTCTGAGTATCCATCATCCTTCGACGAACATCCAGCATGGCCCTTGATACGTTCCATCCTGTCATTCAAGACTGGTTCCGCACGCGGTTCGATGGACCAACCGAGCCACAGCAGCACGGATGGCCGCCGATCGCCAACGGCGAGCACACGCTCATCGCTGCCCCGACCGGCAGCGGCAAGACGCTGACGGCTTTTCTGGCCATCATCGACCGGTTGTTCCGTGAGGGTGTCGAAGGCACACTCGCCGACGAGATGCGGGTCGTGTACGTCTCCCCCCTGCGGGCACTCTCGAACGACATGCACCGCAATCTGGAGACGCCCCTGCAGGAGATTCTCGCCGAAGCCGAGAAGCAGGGAGTCGTGGTCCCACCCATCTCGGTCGGTCTGCGAACAGGTGACACGCCTTCGCACAAACGGGCCGCGATCGTGCGTCGTCCACCGCACATCTTCGTGACGACTCCCGAGTCCCTGTTCCTGATGCTCACCGCCGAGAAGAGCCGCGAGGTGCTGCGAACGGTCGACACGCTCATCGTCGACGAGATCCACGCCCTCGTCCGCGACAAGCGCGGCTCGCACCTCTCCCTCTCGATGGAACGCCTGCAACACGTCGTCGATCGCCCCCTCCAACGCATCGGCATCTCCGCCACGCAAAAACCGATTGAACGCACCGCCTCGTTTCTTGTGGGATGTACAAATCCCCATGACATCTTGGCAAAGCCCACGGGCTACGCCCCGTGGGTCTCGGACACCAACACGCCCTCGTCACCAGACCCACGGGGTGTAACCCGTGGGCTTGATATCGATCAACCATCAACCATCGACCATCAACCACCAATCACCATCGTTGATGTCGGCCACCAGCGCGACCTTGACCTCGGCATCGAAGTCCCGCCCAGCGATCTGTCATCCGTCTGTTCGCACGAGCAATGGGCCGAGATCAACGAGCGGTTGGTCGAACTGATCGAACAACATCGCAGCACACTCATCTTCGTGAACACCCGACGCCTTGCCGAGCGATTGACGTTCCAACTCACCGATCACCTTGGCGAAGACGCAGTGGGTGCCCATCACGGATCACTCGCAGCCGACATCCGCCTGACGACTGAACGCAAGCTCAAGAGCGGTGAACTCAAAGCGGTCGTCGCGACCGCATCGCTCGAACTCGGGATCGACGTTGGTTACATCGACCTTGTTGTGCAGATGGGCACACCCCGTTCGATCGCCACTTTCCTGCAGCGCATCGGTCGCTCAGGACACGCCCTCGGACTCACACCCAAGGGTCGCCTGTTCGCTCTCACCCGCGACGAACTGATCGAGTGCATGAGTCTCATCCGGGCCGTCAAAGCGGGACGCCTCGACGTCACCCCGATCCCCGAAGCCCCGCTCGATATTCTTGCACAGCAGATCGTCGCCGAAGTCGCCGCCGAAGACTGGGACACCGACGAACTGTTCGACCTCTGTCAGCGATCCTACTCGTACCGCAATCTTACCCGTGAGCACTTCGATGAGATCGTCGAGATCCTGAGCGAAGGCGTCACCTCGATCGCCGGTCGCTCACGCACATACCTGCATCACGACCGCGTGAACCGACGCCTGCGTGCCCGCAAAGGCGCCCGCATCACGGCTGTCAACAACGCCGGTGCCATCCCCGAGATCGACAACGTCCGCGTGGTGATGGAACCCGACATGACAGTCGTCGGCTCGGTCGACGAAGACTTCGCCGTCGAAGGCTCCGCCGGCGACATTTTTCTGTTGGGCAACACCTCCTGGCGGATGCAACAACTCCGCGGCAACGACCTCATCGTCTCCGACGCCCACGGCGCGCCCCCCACCATCCCCTTCTGGCGCGGCGAAGCCCCGGGCCGGACGGTCGAGTTGTCAGAGGAGGTCTCGCGACTGCGAGAGGACATCAACAACCGCGTCACTCGTTTATCCGCGCCCCATCGGGAAGCGCCGTCGATGGAATAGTCGACCTCGGGGCGCTGGTATGCCGTATAATCCAATCCGCTGCGTTTCCAAGGAATCGATCATGTCGAAATCAGAAGGCTACCTCCGTGAAGACGAACACGGTGTGATGCGGGTGGGAGACACCCGTGTGATGGTCGACTCGGTTGTGGCGGGGTTCCAGCAGGGGCATTCGCCGGAGACCATCCAGCAGCAGTATCCGGCATTGTCACTGCGGGACGTCTATGGCGCGATCGGTGAGTATCTGTCCCGCCGGGTGGAGATCGATGCGTATCTTGATCGGCAGCAGCAAGTTTGGGCCGAACAGCAGAAACTGGCTGAGGATCGAGCCAACCCCGTCGTGCAGCGATTGCGGTCTCAACTTGTGAATATCTGACTGTCATCCGCGTCCAGCACAGCCGGACCTGCGTCGCTGCCAATGTCGGAGCAAGGGGAAACTCAAGTGGAGTCTAGGAAGCGTCCAATGGAAAACACGGTTGATCAACGACGTGTCGAACGAGGATTGTCCCGCTGCTTTGAGCTTCATGAAGTTGGCCGTGAACTGGCCCTCACCGGACTGCGGATGCGTTTCCCGGATGCCTCGGAAGAAGAGATTTGGCGGAAATTGAAGGAGCAACTGGCACGGCGCCGCAAAGGGAAGTGGGGCCTCGATGGCTGAGACACCGTTCAGCAACCAGCTGCTTCTGCAACTGCTCGACGACGTGTGTCTCACGCTCGACAAGGCTGACATTCCCTATGCAATCTGCGGCGGAGTCGCATTGTCTGTCTGGGGCGAGGCGCGGACGACATTCGATGTCGACCTTGTGGTCGGAGTTGATCCTTCCGAGATCGATGCGATGTGTGCGGAGTTTGAGAAGTCTCCCCACTTCGAGCTTGATCCCAGTGTGACTCCAATGCCGAGGACGACTTTGGTTCGCATCTTTCAGATCGACCATCAGCCCACTCCGTCGGAGTTACTTCGGGCTGATCTGTTGGTGTTTGACGAGCAACTGTCTTCGAAGATCATCAGCCGGCGTCGCAAGGGGGCGTTCGCCGGTCGCGACTACTGGTTCTGCTCTCCCGAGGATCTCATTGTGCTGAAACTGATCGCACAGCGTCCCCGCGACCGCGTTGACGTCCTGTCAGTGCTTGAAACAATGGGAGAGGAATTGGATCAGTCGTACATCGATGACGGAGTACGGACGGCTGGCAAGAGCGACGAATGGCAGGAGTTGGTTTCGCAGTGGAAGAACAACCCATGATTTCTGATGCTCAGGTCACAATTGACGCATCGTCTGACGAGCCTCTCTCGGATCGAGATGTCGTCGACTGGCTCGCTGCGGAGACGCATTGTTCGGAGCATGCAGCGAAGCAGGCGGTCGAGTATATCGCGGCTCAGAAGGCGGCAGTGAATGTGGTGCCGTCGCAGACACGGGTGGTGTTTGAGCGGTTCTTTGATGAGTCGGGGGGCATGCAGCTGGTCGTGCATGCGCCGTTTGGGGGGCGGATCAATCGGGCGTGGGGACTGGCGATGCGGAAGCGGTTCTGTCGATCGTTCGACTTTGAGTTGCAGGCATCTGCTGATGATGAGGGCTTCATCCTCTCGCTGGGACCTCAACATAGCTTTCCGATCGAGTCGCTGTTCCCCATGTTGCGACCGGACAATGTCCGCAGCCTGCTGGAACAGGCTCTGCTTGCGGTGCCCATGTTCCAGATGCGATGGCGATGGAACGTCACACGGGCCTTGCAGGTCGATCGACGTCGCAACGGCAAGAAGGTCGCACCGGCCCTGCAGCGGTTTCGCTCGGAGGACCTGCTGACAGCCGTCTTCCCCAAGCTCACCGGGTGTCAGGAAGAACACACTGGGGATCATGAGATTCCCGATCACCCCCTCGTGAGGCAAACAGTCGATGATTGCATGCAGGAGGCGCTTGACCTCGAAGGACTGATCGACGTGCTGGATCGCGTGCAGAAGGGCGAAATCACGTTTGTTGCCAGAGACACCCGTGAACCTTCGCCGTTCGCATACGAGTTGCTAAACGCGAATCCGTATGCGTTTCTCGACGGTGGGGAGATTCAGGAGCGACGTGCCCGGGCAGTTGCCACACGGCGGACGATCTCCGTCGAGAGCGTGCAGGACCTGGGCCGCCTCGATCCCGAAGCGATCGCTCAGGTTGTGCGTGAGGCTCAGCCACTCGTTCGCAACGCTGACGAACTGCATGACGTGCTGCTCAGCCGACTCTGGTTGTCACTCGACGATCTGGCGAGTCATGAGTGGCGAGAGGAGTTCGCCGCCTTGGAAGCCGACGCCCGTGCGACGACCGTGACACTGAGTGATGGTCGTTGCGGCTGGGTCGCAGCTGAGCGTCTGCCCGCCGTTGAGGTCATGTTCCCTGATGCGACTTGTCAACTTTCGCTCCCTGTTCCCGTTGGCGTGCGGACAGATTGGACGTCGATTGAAGCTCGCGTGACTGCCGTGCGGGGACTGATGGAAGTTGCGGGACCGGTGACAGCCAATGATGTCGCCCAACAAACCGGCATGACCGTCCCACAGGCGGATGCTGCCCTGGAGGCGCTTGAGGGCGAAGGCGTTGTCCTCCGCGGACGCTTCACACCGCAACTGCAGAGAGTGGACACCGAAGAGACGAACCCGGCGAGCGACGAATCCGTTGATTCAGACTCTCAACCCTCAACCCTCAACCCTCAACCTGCAAACGAGTGGTGCCATCGCCGACTGCTCGCCCGTATCCATCGACTCACGGTTGCTGGACTTCGTCGCGAGATCGAGCCGGTCGATGTGCCGACGCTCTTTCGCTTTCTCGCCCGGCATCAGGGCGTGCATCCGGCGTCCCGCAAGCAGGGCACGAATGGACTGTTCGAGACGATTGGTCAACTGCAAGGGCTCGATTTGTCGGCCGTCGCCTGGGAGCGAGACGTGCTTCGCAGCAGGGTAGGTGGGTATCGGGGTGAGTGGCTCGATGAACTCTGCCACACCGGTGAGGTCGGATGGGGACGCCTGTATCCCCCGTCTCGCGATGCAGACAAATCGCGTCCGATGGCGTCTATCACCCGTGTGGCTCCCGTGTCGTTGTTCCTGCGGGAAGATCTTTCGTGGCTCCGAGAGACGGCTGCAGCCGTTGAGGTCGACTCATTGAGCAGTCCGGCTCAAGAGGTGCTTGAACTGCTGCAACAGAAAGGGGCCATCTTTGCCTCTGACTTGATGAGCGAAACTCGGATGCTGCCGGCACAAGTTGATGATGCGTTAGGCGAACTGGTCACGCGAGGCTTCGTCACTTCGGATGGCTTTGCCGGTCTGCGGAAGGTCGCAAGGGCAGGTGCTGAGGCGGACGAGAAGTCGAAGTCTCGACGCGGCTCGCGAACCCTCACAAGACGTCGATCGGCGACCGGTGTCGGTCGATGGTCGGTGTGGCGGGACCGAGCAACAGAAAACACGCAGGAAGGTGACGATGACCGTGAGCGTCGCCGCGAGGTTGTCGAGGAGTGGGCATGGCAGCTGCTCCGACGTTGGGGTGTCGTGTTTCGCGATCTCTTGCAGAAGGAACCGGGTGCACCGCGTTGGTGGGAGCTGACGCAAGTCTACCGGCGCCTCGAAGCCCGCGGGGAAATCCGTGGCGGTCGGTTCGTCCAGGGTGTCGCTGGAGAGCAGTTTGCCACGAGCGACACGGTCCGCGAACTGCGTCGGCTGCGTTCAGAGGTGGTGCCCGAGAAGAATGAACCGGATGGACTCCTGTCGCTCTCTGCTGTCGACCCGCTCAATCTTGTGGGCGTCATCACTGAACATGCACGCGTGCCGAGCCGTCCGTCAAATCGTGTCATCTTGATGAACGGTCAACCAGTCGCGCAGATCGTGGCCGGCGAACTCACCTATCTCGACGGATGCAATCCACAGTGGAAAGAGACGATCGCAGCGTGTTGTGAGGGCGTATCGGTCAACGAGTCGACGAACGGAGATGTTGGCGAGATCGAAGACCGACACGCGCTGCGGTTCGAGCGACGTCGTTCTCACACCGAACCATCAAGCCCCTCGGGCATTCCGCGTCCGACGATCTCATGAGATGGTCCCCTCCATTCAGTCCTACGAGACTGTTTCAATACTCATCTTCTCCCGGAGCTGAATTCGCAAGAGTTCAGAACATGAGTGAGACTCGACGAGACTGAATCCTTGCGAATCCAGCGACAAATACTCTCGAAACAATGTATGACATCAATGGCTATCCAAAGCTCTGGACGACACCGCCATAGATTCGTTGAAGCCCCGATTCGGTTTGAATCAGCAATGCTCCGTCGTCATCAATGCCCTGTGCGGTTCCGGTGACTGCACCGTGCTCATCACCGACGGTGACGCTGCGACCGAGTAAGAGATCGTACTCTCGCCAACCACTGCGGACTTGCTCGGGAGCGCTCTCCAGCAATGCCATCTGTTGCTCAAATTTGTTCAGCAACGTGACAAGCACCCTGTCGGTCGACAGTGGATCGTCAGTGACATCGCACATCGCGATCCCCGTTTGTCGGAGATCTTCAGGGGCGTGCTGAATACTGTTGTTAACGTTCAGCCCAACCCCGATCACGATGCTGTCCTTCGACGAGGGCGGCACCTCAACAAGAACTCCGCATGTCTTGCGATCGTTCAGGAACACATCATTCGGCCATTTCAACCGCACGTCTTCTCCGGGCACAAAAGCGCGCACGACCTCACACACGGCAGTCCCCACCGTGAGTGACAGCTCGGGCCAACGGGCAATCGGCAAACTCTCAACGTCAGGCGTCAACAGCAGCGAGAACGTGAGTGCCCCGCCCGATGACCACCAGCGATTGGCGCCTCGACCTCGCCCGGCTGTCTGCCGCTCCGCAATGATCAGACATGGCAGCTCGATGCCCGCATCGCCGGCAAGCGAAAGTGCCCGGGTATTGGTTGAGTCAAGCTCCTCGTACGACTCGACCGCCCGCACAAATGTCTCACTGAGTGCGCGATCGATCAGACCAGGATTGTGTTGCGAGTTTGTCATTTCGGGGCGAGTATTGAAACCATTCCATGTCTGTCGGAGTGCTTGAACCCGATTCTCCACCAATTCTCACTCCTTGCTGAACAGTGTTTGTCGCTGAACAGCGATGAGTGACAATCAGTGTTCCACCTTCGTCAAGAACTCACTCTTCTGCAGTTGCACTTTCGAGTCAGTTGGTTCTGGAGTCCTCAGAGTCAACTTGAGGAGCGTCCCGTCGGGCGGACAGGATGAGTCCGATGATTGTCAGGATCGTCCCTGCCTGTAGCCAGATGGTGTTCGGTTCCCCAAATAGCAGCACGCCCGCGATGGCTGCAATTGCAGCTTGCGAGGCATTGAGCAGATTGACTTTGACAACGGTCAGGAACCGATAGGCTCCGGTAATTGCGAAGAACGCGACCGTCGTCGCACAGCCGGCCCCCCACATTCGCAGCCACTGATCGACGGGCGTGCTCAGCATTTGCTCCGGGCCGATTCTCAGCAAGCACGTCGTCCCGAGAGAGATCAGTCCGGTTGAACTCAGAACGACAATGACCGCCGATTGTGACATGTCTCCCGCCACACAGCGACGGATCATCACGCCGCCCGATCCGTATGCCATGCCGGCGAGACAGGCTGCTCCGGCTCCGAGCACAATTGTCATCAGATCGGCATGTTCGACCATCGCCGCGGTTGCCCGCTGCGTTCCCTGACTCAGCACAGTCACCGCCCCCAACATGGCAGCCATCGCCCACAACGTGGAGGGCGTCATGGGATCATTGATCACCAGCCGACCGACGATCGCCGCACTCATCAAGATTGTTGCGAAGGTCAGCGGGACGGTGATCGCCAGACCGACACGGCTGAGGGCAAACTGAAAGCCGACGTTGCCTCCCCATTGCATCATCAATCCTGTGGCAATCAACGGCAGTACGAGGCCTCGGGGGGGCAGAGCGGGTCGTCCGCGAAACCTTCGCCATGCGACAACGAGCCATGCCGTCGTCACGACCGGAAGTACACGATTGGTCGACACCCAGATCGCCCAGTCGAAATCTCCGACTTCCTCGTTCAAGCCGACGACGCTTCTCAAGCCGAGATTGGCCGCCATGTAGGCGATCGCCGAAGTCAGTCCCAGCACCAATCCCAATGTCGCAGAGTCATTGTTGGCCCCTTCGGGTAGACTGGTCATGCACGACTCATCATCAGAACACCTGACGCCGGCCTTCGGGGGCTCAGAGCATCAACAAACTACCCTGCGAACTCGTTGCCCACTTTACGAGCCCGCTCAGGTTTGTCGAGGTCGACTCCTAACTGAAGCCCAACCTCAACGAGGATGTTCCAGCCAGCGGCCATCTGCACGAACGCGGCCAACTCACCAGCATCCGGAATGCGAAGCGTGGGAAAACGTGTCTCTCGTGACGCGATGGCGACGATACTCAGCCCCACGCCACGACCGAGAACTTCATCGAACTTCTCCTCGGAGCCCGGGTCGGGATCGATCCAGATGACAACATCCTCCGGTGTCATGACTTCTTCGATGCCATGCACAGCATACGTGCCTTCAAGGTAGTCGGCCGACTTGCGAGTGATCTCGTTGGTCTTGAGCGTCAACTCCTCGGCGACACCATCATTGCGACCAGACCAGTAGATGGTCCGCGCCCCGGCAATCTTGTCGGACACCTCAGCCGGGACGGTCGTTGTCAGTGCGTCGTTGACATTCTTGGCAAGACTGTCGAGTGAGCCTGCCATTGTCTTCTGACCGGCAGTCGCTTCGAGCAGAGCGTGATAACAGAGGGCCTGTTCGATGACGCTTTTCGTGGCCGCGACCGCACTCTCCTCGCCGCAGGTCAGCACATAGCCCTGTGTGGCGAGTGACTCCAACTTGCTGTCCGCGAAGGCGGTCAGACTGTACCGGTGCTCATGTCCCGCCTCAGCGAGTTGAGCGAAGAGTTGGATCACCTCTGCAGTGCGTCCGGAGTTCGAGAGCGCGAAGACCGCCCAGTTGGTCAGATCGTACTCCTGCGACTGGAGCCCCGCTTCGGTGTGCAGAGCCAGGGGCCAACCTCTGCGACGAGCGGTTGCCATGACGCTCTTCGCAGGGAACAACCGACTGGAGCCTTCGCCCGTCATCAGGAGTCGACCGACGCCTGCAATCGCCGCTGCCGTCTCATCCAGCCGGTCCGGGTCGAAGTCACGAATGATCTGCGGGACCGCGAGCATGTCTCGCACGAGGCCGAAGGAGGTGTACGTATCGTCGTTGGGGTTCATATTTGTCCTCGGGTACTCGGGAAGCGACGCTGCACTGGGTCGAAAGTGGGAAGGGAGTATAGTGAATAGGGAACAGCTCTGAAGTCGTGCGTCTGAAGAGAATCGAGTCCCTGTTCTCCATTCTCAATACTCCATTCTCTATTCCGTGCTCCTTGCTTTCGCTCGCTTGATTGTCAGACTGGCGTGCTCTGGCAGGTCGCCGATCAGGGGATGTGCGTAGTCCAGAAACTTCCTGGAGACGTTCATGCCGTCCTTCGTGAAGTAGTTGGCGGGCATGGGACGTTCGTGATTTGCAACTTCACGAAGCGGACTCGTACCGAATGTTGACGCATACTTCTCACCCAGCTTCGATGTCCGATCGATCGTCACCATCACGCCTCCTTCACCCTGTTGGGCCAGTCGAACGGCTTCGCGACCGCAAGCGTAGGCGATGTCCACGTCCTGCTTCACTCCCCGATCGGCTGCACACATTTGCAGAGACTCCGTCACCTGGAACTCGCCCCGCCAGCCAAACTCGTCAGCAATCATGCGATGCAGTTGCATCCCAACGCTGGCTCCGCCCATCGCTCCAAATTCGACGTTGTCGAACTTGTCTTTCGTTTGTGACGCACTCACAGGCGAGCCATCCGGGTTGGTGATGCCCTCGCCGCAGACGATACTGACGAAGCCGCGTTTGCTGTGAGTGTCTGAGACTGCCGACAGAAAGCGATCGCGGTCGAACGGATGTTCCGGGCAGAGAATGATGTGCGGGGCGTCGCTGGAATGCTTGCGGGCACAGGCAGCCGCAGCAGGGAGCCAGCCGGCACTGCGACCGACGGTCTGAAAAATGGTGAACTGATCAACCCGCTGCATGTCTCTTGCGAGCAGGGAACTCTGCTGCACGCTGAGAGCCACATACCTCGCTGCACTCGGATAGCCGGGGGTGTAATCGGTGCCATACAGATCATTGTCGACCGTCTTGGGGACACCGACGCCCGTCATCTCCCAGCCATGTGCGTTCGCGTATTCGACAACCCGATGAATCGTGTCCATCGTGTCGTTGCCGCCGATCATGAAGAAGTACCGGATGTCGTATTTCTGCAATTGCTTCAAGATCGGCCCGAAGTGATCCTCCTGCAACTTAAGACGGCTGGACCCCAACGCACTACTGGGTGTCGCGCGCAGTGCTTTCAGTGTCTGAGCAGACTCAGCGTCCAGATCGAGCAGGAAGTTGTTTAAGACCCCCTCAATGCCGAATCGCATACCGAACACGCGACCGATCTTCTTCGACTTGCGAGCCGCATCGGCGACGCCTACCAGCGATGCGTTGATGACGGAGGTTGGTCCTCCCGATTGACCAATGATGGCGTTTCCCACAGCGGGCATGGAATGTGTCCTTGATGTGTCTCAGTGAATGTGGCCGGGACGGGACAGTGAAATGGAGAAGAGCGAATGGAGAATGGGGAATCACCAAAACTGCGAAGCGTGATCCTCACTCGCTTGCGACTATTCCCTACTCCCTATTCGCTATTCCCTCTTTCGTCCGCCGACCCACCCCAACAATTGTTGAAGGAAGGCAGCGTACAGATTTCCGACTTCGACAGCCACCGCGTCATCGAGCTTCGCAGCAACGCGATCCGATCCCCAATCGACAAGCGGACCGACCCAGTGAGGTGCGACGTCGGTCATGAAAGCAGCCGTGCGTCCCTGGCCATGCTGGCCGACCACTAGCAGTGGGTCAACGCTCGTCTGCGCGGTGAACGTGAACTGCCCTTCGGTCTCTGTCGCAATGAAGTGCACTGCGTCTAACAGCACGGTGCTCTCGGGTTTGGCTGTGACGCGGTTGAAACCGCCAATCAATGGCGGACGTTCCTGCCACGGTAACCCCTCCACGCACGCGTGCGATCCCACGCATCGAAGCAGCACCGGATGATCACAATTCTGCCGGTCATCCTCTGCCGACATCGTGACCGGAAGAGTCTCAGCGATCGGCGTCCCATCCCAGTCGCCGCCCAGTCCGTGGAACGACTCCCAGCCGCCGATCATGAGCAGCCCGACACCCTCTGCGACCTGCTCGACCATCCGCTGCATCAAGTCATCCGAGACTTGAGCGGCGGGGTAGTCACTCAAGACGAAAAGCGAGTGCCCTTGATCGAGGACCTCGCTGTTCAGCGGCTGGTCACTCGGCACGTACTCACATTCCCACCCCCAATGAGCCAGCAAACTCAGTAGATACGCCGCTGCCGTGTCACGTGAGGTGTCGCCGAGATAGAGAATGGGTGCAGTCATGGCCCGAATGAGAAGCAAACTCACCCGAAACTGCAACCGAACCCGTCTTGACGATCCTGCAAAGACAGGATTCAAGCGACCGCCGAGTGTCTCCGGAGTACAATGGGGGTCAGGCACCATTTCGTACATTTTCGGGTCGAGTTTTCGAAGGCGTTTTGGACGAAAGGGTGCCTGACCCCTTCCCCGGAGCGACGGATTTGAACCTCGATTCTCTCCGCCTCGGCATTGCCTCGCGGATGACTGTGTCGGATCGGTTGTCTTGAACCTCTCAAAAAAAGTGGACCGGCCGGCCCGAGGAGCAGAACGAGTTTCGGTCATCAGGCGACGCGGCCAGGACCGTCAACTTGTCGGTGTTTGCAAACGTGACTCGCCTGTCGCCGTGTCGGCAGTCGAGCAGCTACAAGTTGATGGGGTGAGACATACGAGCATGCTCGCGTGCCTCTAACGTCCGAGGGAGTTCGTTCTGTCAGTAACATTACGAGCAGTCAGACAGAACCTTTCAGCGAAACTTCCGAGATTTTGTGAATGGCGATGATCTTTGGAGTCGGCAAAGAAGGGGTCAGGCACCATTTCGTCCTGAACGCTCTCAATAAATCCGACAATGAACAGTGACGAAATGGTGCCTGACCCCGTCAACTTCATGCGATCTTCGGAGAGAACCGATGATTCACACTCGATTTCCGGTGTTTGAGATGAGATCATTTGTCGAATGTGAGTCATGCAGGGCTGGCCGCCAATGAGGATTGAAGTCGCAATTAAAGTTGCGTCCGGCGTGAGCCGGACCGACACGGGTACTACATTGGACGACGATTGAAAACACTCCGAAAGATTATTGAAGAGAGTGACACGACCGCTGGGCGCGTCTTTGATCTGTCGATTCAATTTCTCATTGTCATTTCACTCGTTACGTTTTCCATTGAGACGCTCCCGGATCTGTCGGATCAGGCTCGGACATGGTTGCGATGGATCGAAATCGCGACGGTTTCGATCTTCACCGTTGAGTACATCACTCGGTTTATCGTTGCGGAGCGAAAGGTCGAGTTCGTAACAAGCTTCTTCGGTGTCATTGACCTGCTTTCGATTTTGCCATTCTACTTCAGCACGGGTGTTGATCTGCGCTCAGTGCGTGCGTTTCGACTCTTGCGGCTGTTTCGCATCTTCAAGCTCGTTCGGTACTCGAAGGCGATGCGACGATTTCACCGTGCATTGCATATCGCTCGGGAAGAACTGATTCTCTATCTGTTTGTGACATTCATCCTGCTCTATCTCGCCTCGGTCGGCATCTACTTCTTTGAACACAAAGCCCAGCCAGATACATTCACCTCCGTTTTTCATAGCATGTGGTGGGCCGCCGTGACCCTGACGACTGTGGGGTACGGCGACGTCTATCCGGTCACTGTAGGTGGACGTATTTTCACATTTGGCGTGCTTCTGGTCGGTCTGGGCGTCGTGTCAGTCCCTGCCGGACTGGTCGCGTCAGCACTTTCGAAGGCGCGAGAACTCGAAGACCAAAACGTCCCCAAAGACAAAATCTCGGCTGGAGACAATCATGGCAACTGCTGACTTCAAAGATCGATTGCTAGCGGGACTTGGCGGCGAGTGGCCGGAGCCGTGTCTGTTGGAAGCGGAGGTTCGGGGGACTTCGGAGCATGATGGGTTTCGGATCGAGAGTGTGACGTATGCAGTTGAGCCGGGGGATCGGGTGCCGGCTTTGTTGTTGGTGCCGGACGGGGTGAGTGCACAACAACCTGCGGCGGCGGTCTGTGTGTGGCATCAGCATGCGGGGCAATGGCATCTGGGGAAGAGTGAGCCGGCGGGACTCGCAGGCAATGCGATGCATCACACGGGGGCTGCGCTGGCTCGGGAGGGGTATGTCGTGCTCTGTCCGGATGCCCTCGGCTTCGAGGAGCGGGAGCAGGGATACAAGCTCAAGGGACGGGATCTGGAGCGGTTCCTGTTTCTCAAGTACGTCGTCGACGGCAAGTGCATGGCATGGAAGAACATTCTCGATATGCGGCGAGCCGTCGATTACCTCGTCAGCCGTCCGGAGGTGCAGGCAGAGAACATCGGCTGTTACGGACACTCGATGGGCTCGACACATACGTGGCTGGTCGGTCCCTGGGAGCCTCGCTTGAAGGCGTTGGTCGGGAATTGTTGCCTGCCAACGTACGCAGGCATTCACGAGAAGGAGTTGCTCCACTGCTTTCCGAACTTCATCCCCGGCATCTTCCAGTATGGTGACACGCCTGACATTGCCGCGTTGATCGCCCCGCGACCTCTGCACCTCAACTTTGGCGAACACGATGGCGGCAGCCCGATCAACGAGGTCCGCAAGGGAGTGAAGGTGATCCATCGAGCCTACGAATCCATGCACGCGGAGCAGGATTTCTCGTTTTACATCGAGGAAGGTTCCGGTCATGTGTTGAGTGATGAGATGTGGCGACGGACTCGGGCGTTCTTTGCAAAGCATTTGACTGGATAGTAGCCATCACGCTTCGCGTGATGAGCGGATCAAGGGAGAGCTTGCACGATGTGGGGACACGTACAAGCGGCACTGTCATCACGGCGGAGCGTGATGACTACTTTGTTTGCTGTCTTGAAATTGTCGTTCAGGACGCAATGATCCCTGTAAGGGCGAACATCTTCCAAGCTGGGGTGACATCATGACGGACGGCAAGCAGACGGAAACGCACACGATCGATGCGACTGAGACGTCGACGCAGGCGCGGCCACGCAAGGTCGCCGTGACCGGGACGTCGGGGATGATCGGCTCGGAGGTCGTCAAGCGGCTGACGACACTGGGTCGACCAGTGGTCAAGCTGGTACGGGGGACGCCCAAGTCCACAGTGACTGAGGCCCAATGGAATGTGCAGGAGGGACTCGTGAACCCCGCGCGGCTGGAAGGCGTCTACGGGGTGATCCATCTGGCGGGTGAGAACATCGCCGGCGGTCGCTGGACTGAGGAGAGGAAGAGCCGCATCCGCAACAGCCGTGTGCTGGGGACTGAGCAGTTGTGTCGTGACCTGGCCGGCCTGCATCGCAAGCCGGAGGTGCTCGTCTGTGCGTCCGCGATCGGGTACTACGGCGACCGTGGAACGACGGTCCTTAATGAGGAGAGCCCTCCAGGCGAGGGGTTCCTGCCGGAAGTGTGTCGCGAGTGGGAGGCGGCGACGAAGCCCGCTGCGGACGCAGGCATTCGCGTGGTGAACGTGCGGATCGGCGTTGTCATCAGCAAGGAGGGTGGGGCGCTGGCAAAGATGTTGCTGCCGTTCAAGATGGGTGCGGGCGGCAAAGTCGGTTCGGGGAAGCAGTACTGGAGCTGGGTGTCACACGATGACGTGGTGGGCGTGCTGTTGCATGCGTTAGACTGCGAGCAGTTATCGGGACCGGTGAATGCAGTCTCTCCGAATGCCGTGACGAACGCTGAGTTCACGAAGATCCTGGGGAGTGTTTTGCATCGGCCGACGGTCTTGCCCATGCCGGCCTTCGCTGCAAAATTGGCACTTGGTCAGATGGCAGATGATCTGCTGCTGGCCAGTGCCCATGTTGTCCCGAAGAAATTAGAAGAAACGGGCTATGAGTTTCAGTATCCTCAACTCCGCGAATGCCTGCAGCACGAATTGAACGGGTGAGCATGTCAGACGATCCGCTGTATCAGCAGGCGATCGAGCGCTTCGGTGCCGTGATTGCTGAGGCAAAACAGTTGCCGATCCAAGACCCGACAGCGATGGCGTTGGCAACAGTCGGTCCCGACGGTCAGCCTTCTGTACGCATCGTCCTCATGCGGGGCTTTGATGAGCGTGGCCCAAACTTCTTCACGAATGTCGGTAGCCGGAAGGGACAGGAGCTCGCTGCAAATGCGAAGGCGGCGGTCTGTTTTCATTGGGAACCGCTCTTGCGACAGGTGAGGATCGAGGGAGCGGTGGAAATGCTCAGCGACGAAGAAGCCGACGCTTACTGGATGTCACGTCCCCGCGCAAGTCGTATTGGAGCGTGGGCGTCTGACCAGTCGCAGTCACTCGACGATCGGTCGACGCTGGAGCAGCGAGTGTCTGAATTCGATGCGAAGTTTCCCGGCGATGACATCCCGCGTCCCGACTTCTGGCGCGGCTATCGAATTGTGCCTCAACGAATCGAGTTTTGGCACGGACAACCGGCACGACTGCATGACCGTGACGTCTACGAGCAGACACCAGAGGGATGGGAGCATCGACTTTTGTATCCTTGAGGACATTGACACCATATCCAAGATCGCACCATGTCCCTGTTTCGTCGAGACATCTCTTTGGGCTCAGTGGCTTGCACCCTTTTCGCGATCGCCTCTTCGGTCATTGCCACTGTGTTTCTGGCCAATTGGGGTACTTGGTACAAGATGGCCGGCTATGAGATTATCGTGTTGGGACCGCTTGCATTGGTTGTGTACTCACTCGGGGTGATCTTTGCGATCGTCGGCATGTTGTCCGGAGAACGGAGCCCCATAATATTCATGGGTTTGGTTCTCAATTCACTGCCATTGCTTTGGATGATCGCATGTCTTGTGTTTGTATTCGTAACATAATGCGAGATGGCAACTGGGGCATGGTATCGCCGCTCTCACGCTGACTCGCTTCTCGGGAGTCTCCCCTTCATCCGCTCATCACGGCGGAGCGTGATGGCTACTTTGTGGTCGGTACACGTTTTGCTCTGATGTGCTTACGATGTAGGCACATATTGCCTTCTGACCGATTCGGATTCTCGCTGACTGCGCTCGCCATGACACCCAAAGAAGTTCTCGCCCTCTGTCGACAGGAGGAGATTCAAGCCGTTGATCTGCGGTTTATGGATTTCCCTGGGACACACAAACACTTCACTGTTCCCGTAAAAGCATTGACCGAAAAGAGTTTCGACGATGGGTTCGGGTTCGATGCCTCGTCGATGCCGGGCTGGCAGGCAATCAACGAGAGCGACATGCTCGTCGTGCCACAGGCGGAAACGGCGGTCGTTGACCCGTTCATGCAGGCGACGCTGGGCATCACGTGCAACATTCAGGACCCCATCACCCGCGAGGACTATGCCAAAGATCCGCGCAATGTTGCCCGCAAGGCGCAGGCGTATCTGGAGTCGACCGGTATTGCAGACACGGCCAACTTTGGCCCGGAAGGCGAATTCTTTGTCTTCGATGACGTGCGATTTGACCAGAACGAGCACGAGGGTTATTACCACGTTGACAGTGTCGAAGGGCAGTGGAACCGGGGGGCCGCTGCCAACGGGCGTGGTGGAAGTCCTGGGTATCGGATTCGCCGCAAAGAGGGGTACTTTCCAACGCCTCCTTCGGACACGCTTCAGGACTTGCGTACCGAGATGATGCTGACACTGCAATCGTGCGGTGTCGAGGTGGAAGGGCAGCACCACGAGGTTGCGACCGGCGGTCAGTGTGAGATCGACATGGCTTACGCACCACTGCTCCAGGCGGCAGACGGGCTCCTGCGTTACAAGTACATTGTCAAGAACGTCGCGGCGCGCCACGGGAAAACGGCAACCTTCATGCCCAAGCCGTTGTGGAATGACAATGGCAGCGGACTGCACCTGCACTTTTCGCTCTGGAAAGAACACGAGACGCTCTTCGCCGGATCGGGCTACGGCGGGCTCAGTGAGATCGGCATGCATGCAATGGGCGGCATCCTCAAGCACGCCCCGGCTTTGTTTGCATTCTGCTGTCCGACCACCAACAGTTACAAACGATTCTTCCCCGGCTACGAGTCGCCGATCAACTTGACCTACAGCTTCCGGAACCGCTCAGCGGCCATTCGCATCCCAGTGCACAGTGCAAACCCTTCGAGCAAACGCTTCGAGTTCCGCTGTCCCGACCCATCGTGCAATCCTTACCTCGCCATGTCGGCCATCCTGATGGCAGCCATTGATGGCATCCAAAACAAACTCGACCCCGGTCCGCCGCTCGATAAGGACATCTACGACCTCTCCCCCGAGGAACTCAGCGAGTTCCCGAAAGTGCCGACCGGACTTGACGTCGCTTTGACGGCGTTGCGAGATGATCACGACTTCCTGCTCCGCGGCGACGTCTTTACCGAAGACGTCATCGACACCTGGATCTGGTTCAAACAAACCCACGAAGTCAATGCCCTGTACGAGCGACCGCACCCGTGGGAGTTTGCGATGTACTATGACGTGTGAGAGAGCCGCCCTCAGTCGGAAGTCAGGTCTTCAGGATTAAGATCGTCTTGTGCGGAGTGCCGGATGGCGATGACCTGCACGCGAGCCGACTCTTCATCGACACGAAAAACAGCCTGGTGGGTCTTTCGTTTTCCGCTGCCGTAATGCAACTCCCGAATCTCGGAAGTGACAAGTTCGCTTTCACGAGCCAACCCGCAAAGACGTGGATTGTCGGCCAGTGATTTGAGTGCCGACTCGAATCCGGCATGCCATCTTTCCGCCACCTGATGGTCACCGCTTGCATACCAGTCCGTGGCTTCTTCAAGTTGAAGCTTCGCCTCACTCGTCAATGTGACGGTGAACCTCATTGGACTGGTTTGAACCCATGCTTCTGGCGGATTCGTTCCGTGACTGCTTCAAGTGGGTGTAGCAGGCCGGCATCCGCCTCGGCCAGTCCACGTTTGATCGAGGTCAAGTCCTCGGCCTCTCGCTCTCGGATGCGCCATTGGCGTACGCAATCCTCCAGCGTCAGCTCGCCTCCGCCGTTATCCAGGCGATCAAAGACAAACTGATTGAATCTCAATAACTCATCGCGAGTGACGGACATCGATGTTCGCTCCGGGGCTTCGTAGTTTTCGAGTACAGAATACCAAGCAGTTCACAAGCGAGTCAAATTTCCAGGTTTGATGAAAATGACTGTCATCACATTGGCAGGACAGCTACACCGAACTCGTGAGTAGCCACAATCATCGAACAGGACTACTTGGTGTCCACTCGTCGACCGACTCGCGGACGTGCGCATTGACCAAACCTTCAAGCACGATCAGACCCGGGTAGAAGTTGGCTGAGGACGTCTTCACGGAGATGACAGCCCGCTCCTGGTAGTTTGTCCAGACATGAAACAAGCCGTCGCGAATCTCGAATTCGGTAATCGTGTCGTAGGGAATGATCGCCAGCTTAGGGCCCGTGAGGAACCGACGCGGTCGCGTGAATTCGAGCACTTCGTCGCCGAACCACAACTCGGGTGTCCACTGAACCCGTCGTGTTCTGGCAAATGAACGAGCCATTCGACGGGCGATGACTTCGGAGACCCTTTCCCGAAGGATCTCCAGTTCGTCGTCGGTGTTGCGAACAGTGGTAGAAAAGAAGATACCTCGACCCTGTTCGCGTGAACGGTCCGCGAACACAAGCGTGTATGTCGTGCCCGTGTAGCGTCCTTGAGAACGGTTGCGTCGTGACTCGAAGGAAAACACATCAATGCTTGAGAATGGCAGCGTCTGACGAGATGTCATTGCCACTCGCTCTAGGCCGTGCTCATAACAACTGAACCGCGTGCGTTGGACACGGAAGGCTCCGATCAGGCAGATGACACTGCTGATTCCCAACATCAGGCCGAGGACAATGCCAACAGGCTCCGCTCCTCCGATTGCCAGATACAACGTCACCACACTGAACATGGTAAGGATCAGGCCGATCATCAAGAACAGGATCGAAGCGACGGGTCCGGATGTCCGTTCGAACAGAATCCTGCCAAGTTGATTCTGTGGAGGACTCTTCTCATCAGTCACCTTCAAATCGCCGGACTCCACCGGCTGTTGAACAAGCAAGCGGGGCAGGAGCCAGGTGTTGCGAGTGGCCAGTGGCAGGCGAACGACCGCACGTGGGTTCCCTTCGGTCCAGATCCTGACCTCCTGACCGATTGTCTCGACCGCGGAAATCGACGCGACAGGCAATGTCGCTGCCTGTCGCGTCACTTGGACCGTCAGACAGTCACTGTTGAGCCGCCAGTTCTCCCCTTCGACCGTCTCCCTCCTCGCCAGTGTTGTGATGGCTCGGTTGGTCAGGTGCTCACACAGTCGTTCGATGAGCTCGTCGAGTGGATCGGCACCGAAGGGAGGCATACGATTCGTCATGCGCACGGTACGGCTGCCGGAGAGGGTCTCCAATCCGACTCGCAAATCACGGGATTCTGCAACCAATCGACCGCCCGAATGATGCTGAGTCCGGATGATCGTCAGGTCAAGCACGTCCTTATCGGTGAACTCGATGCTGCCGGTGCGGTCGCTCAAGCGCAGACGGTCGCCATCAAACTCCAGCCAACGGCGACCCCTGACGATCACCATCGACGAGATGGCTGACCAGATAAAGCATCCGATCGCACACAATCCGACCAGCGCAGCCAGGACTTTTGCGACAGGCAACAGGATCATCGCCGTGAGCAATCCGATCCCGCCCAGGATCAATGGCAGCCAAAACCACCAGACCCGGTAGTGAGTCCCCACGGGAATGCGGGGGTTCGGATTCTCGAACGATTCACCCAATGACGCATGCCTTATGGTTTGATTCGACTCAGAAAAAATCGTGAACACATCCGATCTGCAGTAGACCCGGACAGCCGTGGTCACCGCCGCAGAGCCGGAGTGTTCTCCTCGATGATTCTGGATGGGCACCGGTTCCTGCAACCCTGATTCTGGCTGGGAAATCCCAACCGTCATCACTTTGGCAGAAATTCGTCACCGCAAACAACGCAAGAATGGCACCACTTGCTGTGCCCTCGTTGGCTGCTAACCATTGGAGAATACCTCGAATGAGTCCATTTCGACTTGGCTGCCGACCACGAGTGGTGTCCGTTGATGGATGCTTTTGGGGACGATGTCGAGCACACGTTCATGACCGTTCGTGGCCTTTCCGCCTGCGTGCTCGGCGATGAAGGCGATGGGATTCGCCTCGTACAACAATCGGAGTTTCCCATCGGGTTGCTCCTCAGTTGGCGGGTAGAGGAAGATCCCTCCCTTCAGCAATGTGCGATGGAAGTCAGCCACCATCGAGCCGATGTAACGGGAGCTATATCCTCGCCCCAGACCGCCGCTCCGCACATGGTCCAGGTATTTCACATATTGAGGCGGAAACGAGTCGCGATACGCTTCGTTGACTGAGTAGTACTTCCCCTGGTCCGGCATCCGAATGTTCTCGTGACTCAGCAGGAACGCACCAACGGCCGGGTCGAGCGTGAAGCCGTGGACCCCATAGCCGGCGCTGTACACCAGGATTGTCGACGACCCGTAGACGACATAACCGGCTGCCACCTGTTTGCTCCCGGGCTGAAGCACCCAACTCGCCGCGTCGTCGGTCCCCTCACCAAACGGACGATGGAGAATGGAGAAGGTCGTTCCCACACTGACGTTCACATCAATGTTGGATGAGCCATCGAGCGGGTCGAACACAACCGCGTACTTCGCATTCGGCGAGGTATGATTGATGATCTCCGGGTGCTCGTTCTCTTCCGACGCCAGCACGCCAATGCTCTCACGCATCGACAGGCAGTGATCCAGCATATCGTTGGAGTAGACGTCGAGCTTCTGCTGAACTTCACCTTGCACGTTGACGTCGCCCTGATCCCCCAGGATATCGGTGAGACCGGCACGGCGGACCTTCGCTTGAATCAGCTTCGTGGCCAGAGTGATCCCGGAGAGCAGCCATGAGAATTCGCCCGACGCGCCGGGGAAACGCTTTTGCTCCTGGAGGATGTGTTGCTGGACTGTGACGAACGGCTCGCCTCCGACTGACTCTGGGGTCACCATTTCCTCTGTGCTCATTGCAGAAATCCTCTGTCTTTCCAGTCAGATGAGAGTTGTCGGATGCCTAACGATCACAAGCATGATAGTGCGCCATCGACCGCTCGAACATCCATCGCGTCGAGCCGGAAAACGCCTCTCCATTGTTTCCCATTGACGCCTGTCCGTTAAGCTCCCTGTTTGGTTGTGAGGTTGTGACGCAACGCTACAATGCGTGTTCGACACACTCAACATTCGAATTCATCGGAGGTGACGGTTGATGTCAGGCTCAAGCAAGACACCCGGCAATGGCCCCGGTCTGAGGCCCCCTTCGGCCCCATTGACCACTTCGCAGTCATCCGACCCGCCACGTCGCGGCTTCAGCCGTCGGTCTTTCCTGAAGGGCTCCGGAGCTGCAGTTGCTGCGACCGCGATTGCCACGGGAGCCGAGCAGGTGATCGCGGATGATGACAACCAGGTTGTCAGCGGTCCTCAGGAGATCACGCTCAACGTTAACGGCGAAGATCGCACCGTCACCGTTGAGCCTCGCACGAGTCTGCTCGAAGTCCTTCGCGATCAGCTCAGTCTCACCGGATGTAAGGATTTGCAGGACATCTATGTTGACGGAGCCGACACTGTCATGGTCGATGGCAAAGCGACCTATGCCGGCACGACGTTCGCTCTCCAAGTCGAAGGCAAAGCGATCAAGACGGTCGAGTCACTGCGTGACGGTCGCAATGTCGATCCGGTCATCACCGGCTTCGTCAAACATGACGGCATGCAGTGTGGCTACTGCACACCCGGCTTCGTCGTCGCAACTCGTGCCTTCCTCGATCAGAACCCCAATGCGTCTCTGGAAGAGGTTCAGAAGGGGCTGGGCGGCAACATCTGTCGTTGCGGCACTTACGACGGCATCACCAAGTGTGCTCTCGAACTCGCGAAAGCCCTCGAACCAGCGAAAGGAGGTGCCTGATGGTCGAACTGAATGTCCAATGGAAACCCCGTGAAGAGAACACCGTCTTCAACAAACCGGCTGAGCGCATCGACGGCATCGAAAAGGCGTCCGGATTCGCGAAGTACTCGACCGACTACACCGGCGATGGCACGCTGCACGCCCGTCTGCTCTCCTCTCCACACGCTCATGCGAACATCAAGAGCATCGACGTCGAGCCGGCAAAGAGCGTCCCCGGCGTGAAAGGCGTCTACGTCTTCCCGCAGCGGGCTCCCGAAGGCGACACGCTCTACGAGGTCAACTGGGAAGGCGATGTGATCGCGGCTGTTGCGGCAGAGACACCCGCGCAAGCGGCCCAAGGCGTCAAAGCCATCAACATCGAATACGAAGTGCTGGAACACTTCGTCGATGGAGAAGACTTAGCACGTGCTGAGGCGATGGAACGGACAAAGCCCGGAAACCGGGTGAGTGAAGACGGGGATGCGAATGCTGCCATCGAAAAAGCGTCCGTCGTCCACAAAGGGTACTACGGCATTCAGGCCATCACCCATTGTTGTTTGGAACCTCACGGCTCTTCGTGCAGTTGGAACGGTGACGACAAGTTGGATGTACAGCTTTCGACTCAGAACGTGTCGGGAACTGCCG
>JAJDEJ010000303.1 GCA_029259815.1 Planctomycetaceae bacterium
ATCGGCTGGCAACCCGGCCGGCTGCTGTTCAGAGATCGGCGGTCCTGTTGGTCGCTGCGACATGCACGAGATGTCGCAGAAATCGCCATCTGTGAAAAGACGAATCCCTCACCCAACCACGTTCGGGGTGTGAACGGTTACCCATGTACGGGGAAGGGGTCAGGCACCATTTCGTCCGTAACGCTCTCAAATACCGGATAACAAATTGGGACGAAATGGTGCCTGACCCCGTTTCGCTTCCCCCGTTTCGCTTCAAGTCTTGGAACTATCAGCTTGGTGCCCACTTGGCATCAGATGCCCCCGGAGGACGACGGCATCCGACACTCACCCTCCCCGTGAGTGGCATTGACGCCTAGAATGGGGATGTTTGACGAGTTGAACGAGGACGAGACTGCATGACGCTTCTGCATCCAGCCATCTTGTTAGGTCTGGGACTGGCCGCGATTCCGGTCATTCTGCATTTGCTGCTCCGTCAGAAACCAAAGAAGCTTCTGTTCCCGGCCCTGCGGCTGATTCAGAATCGCCGCAAGCAGAACGTCCGCCGCATGCGGATCAGGCATCTGCTCCTCCTGTTGTTGCGGATTGCCATCATTGCATTGTTTGTGTTTGCAATCGCACGCCCTTCGGTCCCGGCGGCAGACTACACGCCGAGCCTGAGTGAGACTTTGACGTTTCTCGGCATTGTCCTGTTCGCGGTTGCTGCTTATTACGTGTTGTCTCACCTCTGGCGTTCCAGTGAGATGCCGGCTCATGCGGTCCAAACCCGTCAGACGAATCTGCGTGGACGACTAGTGGCAGCCGCAGTCCTGTTGACGCTGCTGGCAGTCCTTTGGCCGTACCAGCGACGAGTGGCGGCCGAACTGAAGTCGCCAACGCCTGCCGGTGACATCTCACTACCTGTCGCAGGGGTGTTTCTGTTCGATACGAGCCTGAGCATGGAGTATCAACAGGAAAGCAAGACGCGGCTCGATGTGGCGCGAGAGATTGCACTGACTCACCTCAGCGATCTGCCGAGTGGCAGCCGAGTCGCTGTCGCTGATGTAGGGAACGATCATCCCATCCTGTTTCAGTCGACGTTAGCCGGTGCGAAGACACGGATTGAGGCCCTCGAACTGCGGGCGGTCAGAATCCCGCTCAACGACCGCATTCGTGCAGCCGTCCGATTGCATGAGGACGACCGCAAACGAACATTGGCCGAGCAAGGTGCTGTCGCAGAGGATCAGCGGACCGACCGTTACCTGCGGCGTGTCTACGTGCTGACCGACATGTCTCGATCCGCCTGGCGGGTCGGCGGCACTTCACGCCTTGCCGCCGATTTGGAACGGCTCAAATCGGTCAACGTATTTATCATCGATGTGGGCGAATCGAACCCACCGAATACGGCAATCACGCGTGTGGCCCCCCTACGGCCACGCGTGACCAGCGGTGGCAACGCATTCATTCGAGCCACCGTCACGGGCGTCGGTCGGACTGAGGAGGAGCAGATCGTTGAGTTGCTCATGGACGAGGGAACGGGACGATTGATGAAGGCGGACCAGCAATCGATTCCACTGGCTGACGATGCCCCACAGATTGTCGAGTTCGGACCGCTGCCGATGAACGGCGGCCCTATCGTCCACGGACAAGTCCAGCTCGTCTCCAGCGATCCTCTGCCGTTTGATGATGTGCGCTATTTCACCCTGCAAGTGCGTCCACCGATCCGCATCTTGAGCATCCCAGCGAACATCGAAGACGCCGATGAATGGAACCTGGCGTTGAAAGTCGAGGGATATGAACCCAAGACAATACGCCCCGAAAACCTGTCCCGTGAGACTTTGTCCGAGTACGAGGTCGTCTGCCTGATCAACGTGCCTTCGCTGAAGGATGAAGAGTGGTTCAAGTTGGGCCAATTCGTCCAGCAAGGGGGCGGGTTGGGAGTGTTCCTTGGCTCACGAGAGATCAAGTCCTTCAACTACGCCCGAGACGAACCGCAGGCGTTCCTGCCAGGTCTTCCTCAGGTTCACACGTCGTCCAAATCGGGCGTACAGTTCCTCCGTGTGACGAATGAGCAACATCCGGTCATGCAGGCGATGGCCGAGGAAGACCTCATCGGCCTAATTGAGTCGATCGACATCATGCGTTACTGGCGAGTCGAGCCGACTGAGGGGGCAGCTGTCATTGCCGAGTACAACGATGACCGCCACACACCTGCATTGCTGGAACGCATGCATGGCCAGGGCCGCGTGATGATGTTCACCACAGCCGTCGACCTGAAGGGACACCAATGGGAGTGGAACCTGTTGCCGAGCCCCAGTGGCCCCGTCTTTACCTTCCTCGCATTCGCAGACGAGATGGTGAGGCACCTCGCACAGGACTCTGACGTACACCTCACCTATGACGCGGGTGAACAGCCTGTGTTGCGGTTGGAAGCAGCAGACGAGCCGCAAGCATTCCTGCTGCAACAGCCGGAGTTTCGGCAGGCGCGACTCACGCTTCCCGCAGGAGAGACACTGCTGCGGATTCCCGATGCTGATGAAATTGGGGCCTACATCTTGAAACAGCAAGCCGAGGACGGAGCCACCATCAGTGGTTTCAGTGTCAATCCGCCTGCCAGCGAGAGTGACTTCACACGGGCGTCCGTCGAGGAGTTAGACACGATCATCGGCGAAGGACGCTATCAACTCGCTCAATCAATCGGCGAACTTCAAGAGAACATCAATATCGCCGATCTCGGTCGCGAATTGTTTCCTCTCATTCTCGTTGTGGTCGTATTGATTTTCTGTGGCGAGCACTTCATGGCTAACTGGTTCTATGATGACGAGCCCGGCACATCGCCAAGTGATGTCTCGTGGGAATCGAAAATGCCAGAATCCCGCCCACAACCCGTCTTGGAGGCAACGTAGGACTTGTCATGGAGTTGATAGTCGAACCCGTTTGGCCCTGGCCGATTGTCGCGATCGTCGGCATCGGTCTAGTCGCCGTAGTGCTGTTGACGTACCCGCCTCGGGTACGGCATCTGGCGACATTCCGGCGCAGACTGCTGATCGGGCTGCGACTGTTCACAGCGCTGCTGTTGTGCTTCGCCATGCTCAGACCGGCCCTGCGATTCACTGAGACTGACACACAATCGGCTGAGCTGGTCATTCTCCTGGACAAATCGGCCAGTATGAGCACGCCCGATGGCCCCGGTGGCATCACTCGCCGTGAGTTCGTGCTCAAAACGCTCGCGGACGCTTCGCCCATGTTGGAGCAGTTGACCGAGAACGTCGACCTCCGATTGATCGACTTTGCGGAGCAGCCGGTGCCAGTCGAGAGCCCGGAAGAGTCTGCGGACGGAGACTTCACCGCCATCGGCTCCGCTCTTGACGAACTGCGGCGAGAGGACACGGGCAAACGTCTGATCGGCGTCGTCCTCATGAGCGACGGTGCTCAACGAGCCGTTGCCCCCAATGATATCGATCCGCGCACAGCTGCTGTCCGGTTCGCAGAACAACTCGGAGTGCCGATCCATACCGTGACCTACGGCACGTCAGACCTGTCGACCGCCGGACTCGATCTGGTCGTCGAAGAGATGTTGATCGATCCCATCACCTTTGAGAAAAAGACCGTGCCTGTCCGCGTACAGGTTCGCTTGCTCGGCGCTGCTGGACGCCCGATGAAGCTGCAACTTCTTAAAGAGGACCGTCGTGGTAAGCGTACGGGGGAATCGGGCGAGTTGCGGTCCATTCCCCTGCGTGAGGCGTGGAAAGAATACACACCGCGCACCAACGATGAGACGATTGACTTCGATCTCGAACTCATCGCTGAAGAGCCCGGTGAATACAAGATTGCCGCCGAGGTAGTGCCGATTGATGGCGAGTTGAAGCACACGAACAATCGCCTGGAGACGCTGCTCACGGTCCGCAAAGGAGGACTCAAAGTCGCGTACTTCGATGTGGTGGGCCGGAACGAGTCAAAGTTCATCATGAAGCTCAACGAGACGGCCAACATTCAACTCGACTGGCAGGTGCTGCTCCCTGGACCGCTCGCCTCCCAAACAGAGATTACACCAGAGTGGTTTGAGCCCGGAGAGTATGACGTGTTCATCATCGGTGACGTGCCGGCCAGTGCGTTTCGTAAAGGGAATACGGATCTGTTGGAAAAGCTCGCGGACCGCCTTGAAGATGGAGCCGGTCTGATGATGATCGGCGGTCAACACAGTTTTGGAGCAGGCGGGTACGCCGAGACGCGACTGGCCGACTTCCTGCCTGTCGTCATGCGAGCGGACGAACGCATCCCGGATGATGCAGTCGACAACGATCAACAGCTGGTCCGCAGACTCCCCATGCTGCCGACACGTGCGGGCGTCTCTCTGCATTATGTGATGAACATCGACCCACGCGACAACTCCGGGACCTGGGCCAGGATGTCGTCGAAAGCTCCGCTCCTGGGTGCCAATCGGATTACTCCCAAGGAATCGGCATCGGTGCTCGCCGAGTCGACGGACCGCATTCCCCTGTTGGTCGTCACAGATGCTGGTTCGGCACGGTCGGTCGCGATGGCGACCGATTCGACATGGACTTGGCACATGCATGGGTTTCAAGAGGAGCATCAGCGTTTCTGGCAGCAGATGATTCTCTGGCTCGCTCGCAAGGAGTTGGAAGGCGATCAGCCGGTGTGGGTGCTCGTTGATCCTCGCAATTTCTCGCCACAGTCGGCCGTGTCGATCACTTTCGGTGCCCGCGACGAAGCGCGTCGGCCAATCAGCAATGCAGAGTTCAAAGTCACGCTCACCAAGCCGGACGGCGAAGTCCGCCAACTCACTCCGGGGCGCGACGGAGATAACGGTCTGTCGGTGTTTGAGGAGACGGATCTGCCCGGTGATTACTGGGTGACCGTGACAGCAACCAAGAGTGGCAAGGCGGTCGGTCCTCCAGCAACGACCCGATTCATTATCGACCCTCGTGACATCGAACGTGACAATCCGGCCGCTGATCCAGACCTCATGGAGGAAATCGCCTCAGTCACGGGAACGTTGCCGGTCACTGCCGAGTTGTTCCCGTCATTCATCGAGAACCTCCTGGAGTCTGGCCTCACGACCGAGCTGACGCAGCACACCCAGGTCAACCTCTGGGACGGCTGGCCGCTGCTGCTGCTCTTTGTGCTGATGATGTCGACCGAATGGTTCGTTCGCAAACGCCGTGGGCTGGTGTGAGCGGTGACCATTGTGTAATGAACGCTGAATCTGTTTCCAACTTTTGAGTAACGATGCCCGGCTTTCGCGTCACCTGTCCGCAGTGCAACAAAAGTCTCGTGCTCAAGGATCGTTCTCTCTTGGGGCGTAAGGGGAAGTGTCCGAAGTGCGGTCACCGCTTTGTGCTCACTGCGTCCGAGAAACCGGAGAGAAAACTCGTTGAACCCCTACCACGGGGCGTTGCAGGGGAGTCCGTCCCTGACGATCTGCCTGTTGTGCCGACTGTTGTCGCTGCGTCGGATCAACCTGCAGATGTCCCGAAGATCGAACTCAAACTGACCGATGAAGACCAAGCCCCTTATCGACACTCAGCACGTCGTTCGAAGGGGCGTGGTCGAACCAGGATCGTGATTGGTCTCGTATTGACGCTCTGCGGGCTTGGCGGAGCAGCGGCCTATCTGATGACCGGTGTGAACGAGCATCCCCGGCAACAGGTTGTCTCGAAACCGCATGCACCCCCGGCGCCCGTACAGGCAGCAACGGTTCCCTCTCTCCCCGACTCTCAGGAGACAACGACCGACAACGATCCGATCGAACTGCTGATGGTGCCTTCGGGGGCGAGGTTAATCGTCAATCTCAGGCCAGCCGAATTGTGGAGTGACGACGCCCGTCTTGCCGAACTGCGGGCGTGTCTGACGGAGGATGTGGTGTCGTCGATCACAGACTTCCTGCGAAACGTGACGCATCGCGATCCACAACAGATCGAGGAGGTGCTGCTGGCGTGGATTCTGGGGGCACGCGGGACTGAGCCTCAGCTCGCGGCTGTCGTGCATCTCGCTCACGAAGAGCGGCTTTCTGATCTGATCAATGAGTTTGGCAGCGAACCGCTCGATGAGTTCGCACAACCGAAGATCTACTTGCACGAACAACAAGCCGTGCTGATTCGAGATTGCCGCACACTCGCATTCGCCCCCCGAGAACTGGCCGATGACCTGTCTGATTGGGTTGACGTGCCCAATCACAACACGAGCGATGGCATTCTTGCCTTGTTGCAACAAACCGACCGCAACCGCCTGCTGACGGTCATCTGTGAGCCTGCCGATGTCTCACGGCATGTCGAGATGTTGTTCCCGCAGACTGTCCATGACATCGCGCGCGCGACCACCTCATGGTTCGCCGAACTGGTGGAAACCATGGCGTGGAGCGTGGAGACGGGGACCGAGTTTCGCTCGGAAATCATCCTCCGCGGACCAAGCACGCAGTCGGCTTCGACATTGGAAGAGCTGGTGACGTCGCGCATGCAGGCATTGCCGTCCCAACTGACTGACGCGGTCAGACGCATGCATCCAACCCGATCCGGAGTTCGAAAACTCATCGGACGATTCCCCGCCATGCTGGAGGTGTACCGACAAGCAACCCAGTCATCACTCGATCTGCGTGTTGTCAGACTCGTGACCGCTCTGCCTCCGAAAGCGGGGCCAAACCTTGCATTGACATCAGTCCTGACATGGGCCGAGTCGACGCGCCTGCCACTCTCCGCAGGCTCATCCGCACCGGATTCCACTGCCGTCAGCGAATCTCTCACCATCGCTCAACGACTGCAGTTACCCGTCGACGCTGAGTTCAACCGTACGCCTCTGCAGGAAGCGATCGACTACATTGCCGGTGAGATCAACGTCTCCATCGTGATCGACGGCGACGCCCTCAAGGATGCCGGATACACCAAGAACATGCCGCAGACATTCACGCTGGGTACCGTCACTGCACAGCAAGCACTGCGGGAAATTGTGGAACAGTATCAGGAAGACGGCAAGCAGATGGTACTCGTCATCGATGAAGAGGTGGGGCGCGCCATCTTGAAGACAAAGAAATTCGCCGATGCCGCAGGTGAGACGCCGTTTGATTTGATCGCCGAGTAGGCACCTCCGTCATTCCTGCGAAGGCGGGAATCCAGATGGCATCGAGTGCCCAGATGCGAGAAGACGGTTCTTTGTCAGTCGCTGGATTCCCGCCTTCGCGGGAATGACGTTTTGCGCGAGTGATGGCCAGTCTCCCTCGAATCCGTGGACACTTTCGACCGTATCGTTGTCATGGTCAGCAGGCATTGCCAGCGCGAGCACAGAACTGTCTTGTCCCTCCTCCGCTTACGTCTTACGATGCTCTCAGCCCGGTGCCGCTTTGATGGGCGTTGTGACGGCACATCAACTTATGGCGAGTGACAAGCTGCGGCGGCAGATCGTGTTTGAGTCTGCCCGTCTGATGTACTCCCGACAGGAGTCCGAGTATTACCGAGCCAAAATGAAGGCGGCCCGCAAGCTCTGTCGTGGGTGGGTCAAGCCGAGTGACTTGCCGTCCAATGCAGAAATCCGGCAGGAGATTCAGCGGTTCGCCTGTCTGCACGAAGGCGAGTCGCGGCTCGACAACCTGTTGCAGATGCGGCTCGACGCTCTGCGCATGATGCGACTGCTGAAACGCTTTAGGCCAAGACTCATTGGCAGCACGCTGACCGGCCATGTCAGGCATGGCAGCGACATCGACGTGCATGTGTTCACTTCAAGCGCCGACGCCGTGGTGATGACGTTGCAGGATGAGGGGTACGACTGTGAGGTCGAGAGGAAACGAGTCCGCAAGCACGGGGAAGAGCGAGTCTTCACGCACATTCATGTGCGGGACCGGTTCCCTGTCGAGATTACATGCTATGCCGCCGATCTGGTGTCCTACCGGTTCAAGAGTTCGATCACCGGTACAACGATCGAGCGGGCATCGATCGACGAACTGGAAATGTGCATCGCAGAAGAGCATCCAGACGTCACGCTCGAGGAAGCCTTGTCAGCATCGTTGGACGCGGTGGATCGGTTTCAAGTTTACCGATCACTGCTGTTACCACTCGCGGAGGTCGAGCAGCCTCGTAAGCATCATCCAGAAGGAGACGCGTTGTACCACAGTTTGCAGGTGTTTGAACTGGCGCGTGACGAGCAGCCGTACGACGAGGAGTTGCTGCTGGCAGCGTTACTGCATGATGTCGGCAAGGCCATCGACCCGGACGACCATGTTGAGGCCGGGCTGGAGGCACTTGATGGGTTTATCACCGATCGTACTACATGGCTGATCGCCAATCATATGGAAGCTCACCGTATTCACGACGGCAGCATCGGATACCGTGCTCGCAGACGCCTCGCAGAGTCTGAGGACTACCCCGACCTGCTGCTCCTGGGCGAGTGTGATCGCGATGGTCGCCTGTCCGGCATGGTCGTGCCTGAGTTGGACGACGTGCTGGATGACATTCGTGAGGTGGCTCGCTTGTGTGGGTGAGCGAGAACTGAAGCCAAGAGGGTCGGGGGAAGTCTGCATTCTGTCCAATGTGTGTTCTTCCAATGAATTCCACAGCGTGTCATTCCCGCGCAGGCGGGAACCCAGTGCATACTGCTGTGTCATCCGAGTGCAATCCCCTGCACAACGCCGGTCTGGATTCCCGCCTGCGCGGGAATGACAGTGGGACGATGACAGATGTTTACCAAGTGTGTGAGTCACCTGGCAGTTGATTTTTCTAGGATCCGATCCATCAATCAGACCGCAACGTTGCCGCGGCGGATGCGGGAGAGTTCGTCGAACATCCCTTCGAGACAGAGCGGCAGGGGCATTGATTGCTGGAGGTGGAGTTCGGCATCGACACACCGTTCCATCTGGGCGATCAGTCGGTCCATCTCCGCCGCATTGGCCAGGGGATCGTCCGCGTCGGTGACGGACGACTCTCGCAACTGTGTCCGAAAGAACTCGACGCAGAATCGCACGATCCATCCGGCGTGACGTCGCTGCGTGGCAGAGTCGCCCCCCAACTCTTCCAATGTGGCCAACACTTGAGATGTCGTCGCGAAGGGATCGATTTCTGCCTGGTCGAGAGCTGTGAACAGACGCTCCCGGAGCGACCGCAACTCGGGCTTGAGGAGTTGTTGGGCCGTCACCAGACTCCCGCCGGCGAGGGTTGTGAGCTGTCGAGCTTCATCCCGATCAGAGGTCATGCCGAGCGAGATAATGAGTGCGCTGAGGTCGTCGTCCGGCAGAGGGGCGAACGTCACGGGCTGACACCGCGAGCGAATGGTGGGCAACATGGCATCAGCTGATGGCGTAAGCAGGATCAGCATCGAACCGGGAGGCGGTTCCTCCAGTGTCTTGAGTAGCGCATTTGCACTCGCGGTGTTCATCGTCTGGGCATCGTCAATGATGGCGATCCGACGCTCAGCCGACATGGGTCGCATGGCCAACTCGTGACACAGTCCTTCACGTCCGCGACGATCGGCGGCTCCGACGATCAACTCGATCGGCAATTCTCGTTTGCTGTCGGGCCGGGCGACGCTGAGCAGATCGGGATGGGAGCCCGCTCGCATCTGCACGCAGGCATGACACTCGCCACATGCGTCCAACTCTTCATTTGACGTCCGCTCACAGAACAGGCATTGTGCCAGATTCAAAGCGAACGTCCGCTTGCCGATGCCTTCGGGGCCGATGAACAGATACGCATGGGCAGATCGTCCACGGCGAAACGCCTGTCGGAATTGCTCCAACGTCCGATGATGCCCCCGCAGGTCTTCCCACACGCAACGTCTCCTGACTGCGAGTTCTCATTCTTCAACGATGGTCCCTTCAACTCTGATTGTTGATACTGAACTCCTGATCTTCTGTAAAGGACATCAGTCATTTCACGGTGAGGCACCTTGTGTTGAAGTAGGATCGGTAGACTTTTCTCAATGCATTTGTTGTGACAAGATGAATCGCAGGGATCATACATGCGTCTATCTGACCAGATGCTCAATGAAGATGGGAAGAGAATTGCCCAACGCGGCAGACGAAGTGTTTTCCGCCTTTATATCGGCACGGCTCTGTTGTATCTCGGCCTATTGATTTACCTGACAATCGCACCGCAACCGAATCTGATTCTGGTCGAATTGTGGTTCGCAGGACCCGGAATCGCGTTGTCTCTCGGCATCACAATGATCAACTGGCACCTGAATCGCACACTTCCTGGGTACAAACTCCCTGAAAACTCCAACGCCCAAGCAACCGATCTTTAGGAGCCATTCATGGAAGCCGAGTATGTCTGTCAGAGCTGTGGCGAGGTGATCGTCATACCTGTGGATTTATCCATTGGGAGGGAGCAGGAGTACGTCGAAGACTGTCCCGTCTGTTGTCACCCGAATGTCATTACCCTCGACATTGACGCTGACGGGCACATGAGCGTGCGAAGTGAGTTGGAATCCTGAATCTTCGGAGTATGATTCCGAAGTCGTTGACAGGCTCTCTCACAGGCGGGCGTCCCTCCTCACACAGTTCGCAGCGTTCTCAGACTGACACAAGACCGTGAATCGCATCTTTTCGACGTTGGCTGTGATCAGCAATTTGGGTCTCATGGCGACGTTTCTCCTCGGCTGGGCCGTCATCAGTCCTGGAATCGAGGGAGCGACGGGATTGCCGCTGTCAGTTCACTTTCTCTGTGCTCTCGCTGCCCTCACATTGACGATGCTTGTTCATGCGATCGTGCTGACGTACTTCATGGGGACCGGTCGCTGGATCGAAGAGACGTCGCAGGCCTACAAACTGGGCATCGACTCGCGTGAGGAGAACATCAAACTCAAATACCAGACGATGCCCGGCATGGTCGCCTGCATCGTGCTTCTCATCGTGACGGGAGGCTTCGGTGCTGTCGCTGATCCGGGGTCTTCCGTAAATCTCTCGTCCGCCAAAGTGATTCACATGCTGTTAGCGTGCGCGTCGCTGCTTGCGAATGTGACCGTCAGCGTGATCGAGTATCAGACGATCCAGCGAAACGGTCGACTCGTGGACGAAATTATGTCGTCTGTGAAAGCCATTCGTCGCGAACGGGGTCTCGACACTGAGTGATGTACAAAGTAGTCATCACGCGGGGGACGTGGGATCAACAACTGTCAGTTTTCAGGGGAGGGCGAAGCTCCTGCTGAGCCGCGCCGTGGGAGTTCGTTTCTGACAACGGGAAATGATCCTGCAGGAGTTTTCTCCCGCAAGCGACGTCGAGCGGTTGATGGCCGCAGTTCGTCACGACGCGGTTCGGCAGGAGCCTCTCCCTCCCATGAGTCACAGATGCGACAGTCATCAATCCCACGTCCCCCGCGTGATGACAGAGAGAGAAGCTTCTCATATCTGAACGCGGCTGTGCAATAATTAGCACCCCTTGATCGTGACATCACGCGGAGAGGGTGTCAGTTTTTGAAGAGCGGACACACACTCCGTAGGACGGACTTCCAAGTCCGTCCAGAAACACCTTCAAAACGGTGATGACGAGCAAGGGACCAAGGAATGGACGGATTTG
>JAJDEJ010000304.1 GCA_029259815.1 Planctomycetaceae bacterium
GCCATCCCCGTCGCCGTCCCCCGGCCCGTAGATCGGCCCCCCCGTCAGCCCAAAGTTGAGCGACAACGGCACCGTATCATTGAAGTTGACCGTGCCATCCCCATCCAGATCACCGCCCAGCTTGTGAAACTCAAATGTGTGCGGCCGAGCCAGATTGGTGGTGGTCGCCGTGGCCGGCAGCTCCGCCGTGTAACGCCCATCCGTCAGCGACACATCCGCATTGCCACCGGGTCCATCCGAGAGCACCCAGGTGACGGCCGCCGTCCCATTGTTGAGCAACGTCGCATTACTCAAATCCACCGGCAACCCCGTCGTATGGTTGAACACATTCAACGACGTCGCCGAGGAAACCGTCGTCGGCTGATCAAAGGTAAACGTCAATTCCCGAATGCCCGAACGGTTGAGATTCCCGGTGCCATTGATGTTGGTGCTGACCACATTGGTTGTGAACACTGGTGGGGTGACGACTTCAATCTCGGACCACACGATGGCTCCGAATGCGGGATCAGTCAAAGAACCCGAGCCATTGCTGTTATCAACAAATGTGCCCGAGGAAAAACCAGTAATGTCGAACGAAAGTTCATCACCAACGCCCCCATTGGGGAAGGCGGGCGTGCCACCATCGATCGTGATGGGAATGCCGACGAGGGGTGTGACGGAGATCTGATCATTGCCATCGCTTGACTGAATCGTCACCGATGACACCGAAGACACCGGGAATCGGCTGATAAACGCCGCAATGTCGGAAGCGTCGCCATTCGGCCCGGTGCCAGCGATGTCGTTGCCGATGTTCACCGAAACTTCCACGTCGCCACCGTTCAAGCTGACAGAAATGACGTCAGCACTGCCGCTCAAGCCTCCACGAATCAGCAACTCACCCGAGTTGTCGTTCAGACTGGCATAGGTGGTTCCAAACGTTTGCGGCAATGTAATACTGTAGCCGTATGCGTCCTGGAAGAACAAAGCCATCACATCATTTGCAAGGTAACGCCGACCGAATTCATAGACAGCGTTTCCAGGGCCATTGGCACCGACCAGTTGGAGGGCGCCACGAGTGGCACTGTTGAACGCGAGCGGCTGATTGGGGCCATTTGGCGGTCCTGCGGAGTGAACCAATTGTCCGAAATCGTTGCCGCTTGCTCCACCGTTGTTGCTTGTAAAGAGATGGGTGACACTCGGGCCATCGAACACACGGTAGGTGCCGATGCCACCCCCCTCGGCGTCATCAGCAATGCCTGTCGCGGTGACCGTGCCGCTGATCGGGTTGTTGGCCAATGCGGGTGACAAAAACAGTCCCAGGACATGGGTAATTTCTGCGTTGACTAACGTAAAGAAGTCGGACAGACCCTGGGCAGGGCTGCCAGCTTGCGCGTTGCCGGTGAAGGCCCCTTGGTTGAGAGTGCCAGCGAACTCGGAGTTATCCAGTGGTGTCGGATCGAGGAAGTATCCGGCCCCGTCTCCGATCCCGTCACCGGTTGTGTCACTTCCCCGGCTGACGGTGATTGAGCCGGCCGTCGGAAATCCGCTACTAAATGAGCTCACGCTAGCGCCCGCACCAAAACCGGTCCCACTTGCATTCATCGAAAGGGTAATGTTGATTTGATCTCCACCACCCGGCTGGTTGAAGTTCGTAATGACTCGTTCCCAAGAGGCAATGACTGCGTCAATCACGCCACGGGCTAGATTGACAGCACCGCCGAACGTCGAATCAAAATTGTCGCTCGCTAATCCGCGATTGACCCAGTTGATCCTGTTTTGAGCCGTCTGAACGGTGACCTTGTAGTCTTCCACTTCCCCGTCCGCAGTCGCACCGGTAGGAGCCAGACCCGTTGCTGTACTGACTCGGAACCGGGAAAACGTCTGCCCCAAAGAAGCCCCTGCGGGCACAGCGATGCTGAGTGAATTCGCTCCCGCCGAAAGTGCCTGATCGGTGAAGACCTGCTCACCGGCGTCCAGCCAGCTCCCGTTTTGGTTCCAGTCCACCCAGCCGTTGAGCACGCCCCCGCCCTGCGAAGCGGTCACCGTGACCGTTGCGGAAACGCCCGTCTCCAGGATGTCGTTAAACACGACTCCATCTTCGTCGTTTCCCGAATTGTCATCACCCAGCGAATTGACTTCCGGCTGACCGTCGGATTCGCCATCCACCAAGGCACCCAGAAACAACGGGCCGATTGTGTGGACGGCACCATTGTCGGTCGACAAGGTAGGATAGGGCGACGGTGCATCTCCATAGTCATCGGGGAGATTTGCGGTATTCGTCAATTCAAAGTTGTGACTGAGCCCGGCAAACTCGATATCGCCAAACCCGGCACTCTCGGTGCCGACGGTCGGCGCCGCGTCAGTTCCGAACCAACGCCCTTGGACACCACCCAGAGTGGTGATTCTCAGAACCCCCTGGTCCGGGATGGTGATTCCAGAGAGTCCAGAAATTGAATAGAAGGTCACAAAGCCCGGAGTTCCTGCAGGCAGGCTTGCGGTTACCTGCGCCTGCAGAGTGACACCAGTGCTGTCGTAGAAGTCAAACTGTACGTTTCCGGCAACGTCCACAAATCCGGCGAATCGCATCGACGTCAGATTGATCGGGGCGTCATTGATCGAGTCATAGTCTTCTTCCCCGATGAAGCCTGGAGCGGCAGCGAACGCAGAGTAACCATTACCAGCGGCCATGTGTGAAAACACAACACCGTTGACCACTTCCAGGGTGTCATTGCCGTGTGTTCCCAACACTGGCTCATTCACTGCACTCAGTTGTGTCACAAGGTCATCTGAGGAGTCCAGGGGAATGACACTCGTAATCGTAACCTCCTGAGCAACCGTGGTTGCCACACCGATGAGTTCCGGAACAAAATCCGGAGAGGCGCTGGTCGAGATCGTCGAAGGCAATTGCCCGACGGCAATAGCGGCTGGAGCTTCGGCGGCGGCATTTGTTTCAACCAGAGAGGCCGAGAGCAATGTCCGGTCTTCGAGAAGTTGGACCTGAATAGCCACTTTGGTTTGCTTCTCAGTGCGGCGTCGCTGACGAACTCGTTTTGCCCACAACGTTCGAAGCATGTGGATTTCCTTTTTCACTTGTTGATTGATCGTGATGCCTCACCATCGGCTGCTTTCGTCTTGCAGAGTTGCAGTCGAAAACAAAGACATCTCGTCTCAGGAACATTTCTAACAACAGAATCGAATCGTGGAACAATCACTCGCCGCGAGGTTTCTCGCAAGGCAAGGGACCGAATACTTGTGAAACTCCGGGCGGCAGACCGATGCGGTCACTGGCAGTAAGATTTCTGTCAGCGGAGTGACCAGTCGCAGAGGGAGAATCGCTTCGAACCAGGTGATCGTTGCAGCGATCAGGGTTGAAACGAGAAGCCAGCATTGCAAGCTTTGCCTGAACATGAAGGCGGATCAACTTTGCAAGAGCACTGTGCAGAGCATCCTGCCAAGAGTGTTCGCCGCTCACTCAGCAAACCGGTCAAGAGAACCTCCATTCTCCTGCCGCAAACGACTGTCGCTTGATGGATAACAAGATATGCAACAGCCATGTCCGAACGCAAGCCTACACTGCGTCTACCTCCCCATTTGCCAGCGATATCCAGTATCCAATACACACTTCAGTCTGAAGTAGCGCGTTCGGCGTAGGGGGTGGCGCAGTCGGTCTTCATGAGGTCTTGGTTGAGGACCGCTGCTTGCCAGGCCGTCATGGCGGCGGCTTCCCGCGCGTCGTAGTCGGCGTAGGTGCGGTTGCTCCAGAAATCGCTCTTCAAATAATGCCACAGGCTTGGGCTTCGCCTCCGTCGAGGAGTGCTTCCCAGAGTCGGTCGAGTTCCTCTTGGGTTTCGCAGTGGGCCATCATCGAGATGGCGGGCGAGAACTGGAACTGGTCGCTGCCGTTAATTGCCATGAACGGACGGTCGCCGAGTTCAAAGCTGATCGTCATCACAGTTCCGGCAGGGAGCGGGGCGTTCTCGCCGTAGTGTGTTGTCTGCGTGATGCGGGAGTCGGGGAACAGCGAGGTGTAGAAGTCGACGGCCTCTTTGGCGTTGCCATCGAACCACAAGCAGGGAGAGATTGGTGTTGGCATCGGTCGCTTTGGCTGGAAGGTCTGGGCATGTGATGAAGGTCGACGTTGATGGTTGAGCCACGTTCGACATCAGCTTAACACGCGGGGTTTCAACCAACCAAACGATTGCCTTCCGATTGCCAGCGTCACCCTCGTTCGACGCCGGTGTGTGCGGTGTTGCGCGTCTATCCAGGTCGACAAAAACCGTCGACGGTCGCGCTGCCTCCAGGTATTGTCACTGTTGTTCTACACATGCGTTGACAGACCGCTCGATGCGTTTTCTCTCGCGTCGAGAATTTCTGTTGCAATTGTGTCGTCGCTGCGGTCTTGCCAGAATCGAACCTGGTGCCTCAACAGTCTCAGAGATCTCCATTATGGGGAATTCGCATGTCACACGACGTCCTGTACTGCCATTGGAACCAACTGCTCATGGTGTGCTGCCTGCTCGTCCTGTGCTGCGTTGCGAACGCCTCAGAACCAGCGTCTCCCGGTGACCTGTTCCTCGGTTTGACGCCAGATGCTCGGCAGGGGTACGAGGCCATTCTCAATCGGCCGATGGGTCGCCGCGTCATGGCGATTGCGGACCTCGATCGCATCTGGCAGGTGTGGGAAGAGGAGGAGCGGGAGAAAGCGGAAGTCGCGGCATCTGACGAACGGCGGCGGATGTTGTTCGAGCGGTATGGATGGGTTCAGCGGCCTGACGATGACACGTTCGATCTGCCGTTGGGGTACACCGATGACGGGCAGGGAGGGCTGACGATCAACTGCTTCGCCTGTCATGGAGGCAAAGTCGCCGGGAAGACGATACCAGGGGCAGGCAACACGCACATCGATCTGGAGACGTTCCGCGTCGACCTGTTGCGATTGCGGGCACTCAATGCCGGGAAGGACCCGTTCGAGATCGACACCACGCCGCCGCTCAATGTGCAGACGAACTATCACAAAGGGAGCACTAATGCGGTCGTCATTGAGGTGCTGAACTATGTGCGGCTCAACCCGGAAGTGTTGTTGCAAGTCCTCGTGCAGCCGGACATGCTCCAGCATCACGACATGAACGCCCCCGCGTGGTGGACGACCAAACACAAGGAACGGCTGTATATCGACGGCTTCGCGCCCAAGACGCCCCGTCAGAATATGCCCTTTGCCCGCAACACTGAGCAATGGGACTGGGAGGCCAGATGGCAGGCACTCGAACCGACGTTTGTGCATATCTTCCAATACATCGAGGAAGTCACTGCACCTGAATATCCATGGGAGATTGACAGGTCGCTCGCCGCGCGCGGACAGCGGCTGTTCGAGCAGACGTGTGCCGAGTGTCACGGCACGCATGACGAAGAGGTCAACTTCCCGGGCCGCATCATCCCGATCAGCGAGATCGGCACCGATCCTGTGCGACTGACGGCTGTGTCGAGGCCCAACCGCGAATGGAACAACAATCGCTGGATGCAGTATCACGGCGAGCAACCCCTCGATCTGGAGTCGACCGGTTACGTTGCCCCACCACTCAACGGCATCTGGGCGTCGGCTCCGTACTTCCACAACGGCTCGGTGCCCACACTCTGGGGCGTGCTCAATCAGCAGGAGCGACCCGTCGTCTGGAAACGCACCGAAGACGGCTACGACAGCACAAAGGTCGGTCTTGAAGTCAAGACATTCGATGCCGTGCCGCCGGATCTCTCCCCTCGCCACCGCCGCATGCACTACGATACGACGCACACCGGCAACAGCGCCGCGGGTCACCCCTTCCCTGACGTCCTGAGTGCCGACGAGAAGCGAGCGGTCGTTGAGTACTTGAAAACCCTTTGAATTCTCACTGATTGACGGCCCGCGCAGGCTGATGCCCCCTGATTTCTGACTTCAGAGAACAAGGAACTCCTTACTCTTTCTCTGGCCGAGAGATTCGAGTTCTGACGGCTCCAACTGGGCCGATTCACAAGCTTTGGGCGACAATTTTACGGTCGAACCTACATTTATGATTGCGATGGTTAGAGGGACTGCGTAGGCTGGTAATCGTTTGGTTTTGCCGCACCTTGCAATTCGCAATTCACTTTAGGAATGGGCCCGAGATGCTTTTTAACTGGCTTCGAGACTTGCGTGAAGGGTTTCCCGCATCTGCACACCTTTCCTCACGACGTATGACCCGAGTTCGACGAGGAGTGAAGAGATCGGGGTTTCACACAACCGAAGCCCTCGAATCCCGTGTGCTGCTTGCTGGGGCAACAGGTGAGGTCTCGTCCTTCTCCAAAATCAGTGACACGGTTGGCAGTTTCACTGGCACGCTGGATGACTCTGACAATTTCGGCACCTCAGTTGCCGACTTGGGAGATCTCGACGGCGATGGAATTGCCGATATGGCTGTTGGGGCCAGAGCGGACGATGATGGCGGCAGTGCTCGCGGCGCCGTCTATGTGCTTTTCCTGAATGAGGACGGCACGGTCAAGTCTCATCAGAAAATCAGCGACACAGACGGCAACTTCACTGCCACGCTGGATAACAATGACATCTTCGGCAGTTCGCTGACGAATATGGGGGATCTGGACGGCGACGGCATTACCGACTTAGCCGTCGGGGCTCGCAACGATGACGATGGGGGTGCCAACCGCGGGGCTGTGTATGTGTTGTTTCTGAACGCCGACGGCACGGTCAAGTCGCATCAAAAGATTAGTGACACAGACGGCAGCTTCACCGCCACGTTGGATAACACTGATCTCTTCGGAAGTTCGGTGGCGAATCTGGGGGACATGGACGGTGATACGATCAATGATCTGGCTGTCGGGGCTTTTGGAGACGATGACGGCGGCAGCAATCGCGGGGCCGTGTATGTGTTGTTCCTGAACGCCAACGGCACGGTCAAATCGCACCAGAAGATCAGTGACACAGATGGTAGCTTCACAGCCACGTTAGACGACTCCGACTTCTTCGGCGTTTCGCTGACGAACTTGGGAGATCTGGACGGCGACGGGATCAATGACCTGGCGGTCGGGGCGAGTACCGACGGTGACGGTGGCGTTGGTCGCGGGGCGGCATACGTGCTGTTCCTGAACGCCAACGGCACAGTCGACTCGCATCAGAAGATCAGCGATACAGAGGGAAGCTTTACCGCCGTACTGGATGACAATGACCGCTTTGGCAATTCGATGACGAACCTGGGGGATCTGGACGGCGACGGCATCACTGATCTGGTCGTCGGGGCCTATCAAGACGGTGACGGCGGCACCGCTCGCGGGGCTGTGTATGTGCTGTTCCTGAACGCCAACGGCACAGTCGACTCGCATCAAAAGATCAGCGATACAGCTGGCAGCTTCACTGCCACGCTGGAAAACTCTGATTTCTTCGGCAATTCGCTGACGAACTTGGGTGATCTGGACGGCGATGGTATCAGCGATCTGGCTGTCGGGGCTTGGCAAGACGATGACGGTGGCGCCAACCGTGGGGCCGTGTACATCCTGAGCCTGGAAGGTGTGCCCGGCGCTCGATTCGTGACAGCGACTGCTGTCAACAGCGGCGATACCAACCGCTCCGGCATTCGCGAGTTGGAGTTCACCTTCGACCAATATGTGAACGTAACAACTTCAGCGGCGGACGCTTTGAATGTGTTCAACCACACGACCGGGCTGCCGATCGATCTGACCGGAGCCACGTTGGTTAACAACGGGACCTCCACGGTCGGATGGAATCTTACGGGAGTCACGCTCTCCGACGGACGATATACCGTCGAGCTGTTGGCCAGTGCCACCAGCAACAGTTTCGGGGTACCGTTGCTACAGAACCATGCGTTCGAGTTTCACAAGTTGTCGGCTGATCTGGATGGCGACGGCAATGTCGATCTCGATGATGTTGGTCCGCTGATGGTGAACATTGGTGTGACCGGCGGACCGATCTTTGGGCCGGGCGATGCGGACGGTAACGGCGATGTCAACTTCAACGATACTGTGCCACTGTCACTTAATTTCGACGCGGTACTGACCGCAACCGAACTGGACTTCGGTGATGCGCCCGACTCGGCCACGTTTCCGACCACGCTGGCCAACGATGGCGCACGGCATGTCATCACCGGCAACGCCCTCTTCCTGGGCGCGTTTCGCGATGCCGAAGGGGACGGGCAGTCCT
>JAJDEJ010000305.1 GCA_029259815.1 Planctomycetaceae bacterium
GAGCCGGCTCACCTGCTTGAGCTGCCGCAGCCCTTTGACAACCAACTTCTTCTGCTGATCTCGTTCAGTCATACCGCCATCCTGACAGGAAACCACCCCACCAGAACCCCCAGCGCAAATTCCGTGCCGAACGTGATTGGATGTCAATCCCCCGATTTGTCTGACCGTTCACGACGTGTTAGCAAACTGTATTTTCTCAGTCATTCCCGCGAAGGCGGGAATCCACTTTCCGTCGAGCAAGAAGGCACGCTTGGAAGGCATGTCTGCGTCCTCTGGATTCCCGCCTACACGGGAATAACGTGATGAACCCAGAGCGGAACTCACGAGACTCCAGGCATCCGGAGACTGACGTCTCCGGCTCACCTTGGGACACGTCAGAAGTTGAGCGCTTCCGAAACTGCGTCAGGCGCTCTGTCACTCTCGCACAGGCGTCATTCCCACACAGGTGTCATTCCCGCGCAGGCGGGAATCCAGCGCCACTGATGGGCTGTCCCAGTGTGCCTCCGTACTCAACGCCGTCTGGGTTCCCGCCTACGCGGGAATGACAGGATAGGGGCAGTGCAAGTTTGCAACGATCCTAAGACTGACGTCTCCGGCTCGCCTTGGGATGTGTCAGAAGTTAAGCGCTTCCGAAACTGCGTCAGGCGCTCTGTCGCCGAAGCGGAGTTGCTCCTTCAGCCACACCAGCGGCGCTGTGCCGATCGGCCCACTGCGGTTCTTGGCAATGATCAGATCCGCTTCACCCGGTCGATCTTCCGGGTTGTAGGCTTCCGGTCGGTGCAGGAACATCACAATGTCAGCGTCCTGTTCGATGGCACCCGATTCACGCAGATCGGCAAGACGCGGACGCTTGTCCTCTCGCTGCTCGACACCCCGGTTCAGCTGAGCGAGTGCAATCACCGGAATGCTGAGATCCTTCGCCAGAAACTTGAGGCGTCGAGTGATCGTCGCAATCTGCTGTTCGCGCGGCATCCCCTTGTCATCTGACTCGATCAACTGCAGATAGTCGATGATGACAATCCCGATGCCATCCCGCCGTTTGAGTCGACGTGAGACGGCTGCGATCTGCGAGATCGTGCGGCCTGCGGTATCATCAATGAAGATCGGAAAGTTCCGCATCTCATTGGACGCCTCGTGCAAACTGTGCTGTTCGATTTCATCGAGATCACCCTGTCGCAACTTGTGACCATTGATGCGGGCTTGGATACACAGGAGACGTTCGGCCAGTTCGAGCTTGGATTGCTCCAGACTGAACAACAGCACGCCCGCGTTGGCGTCCCGGGCAATCGAAAGCGCAAAGTTACAGACCAGGGCCGTCTTGCCCATACTGGGGCGAGCCGCCAGGACAATCAGTTCGGAAGACTGAAACCCACTGGTCAATCCATCCAAACTGTCAAAGCCCGTGTGCAGCCCGCTGATCGTGCCTTCCTGATCCATCCGCTCAAAAATGCGAGCGAACGTATCGTCCAGAATGTCTTTAATCGCAAACTTGTCGATCGACTCCTGTTGCTCGACGATGGCGAACACACGCTGCTCCGCACGTGCGAGGATGTCGTCCGTCTCATCCGATGAATCGTAGGACTCACGGAGCGTTTCGGTGCAGGCATCGATGAGCGTGCGCTGCAGCCATTTGTCACGCACAATGCGAGCATAGTGTTCCGCATAGGCCGCGTGAGGGACTGTCGCCAGAATCTGCATGATGGCAGTCGGTCCGCCGACGTCATCAAGCTGGCCCCGCTTCTGGAGTTCATGATTCACAGTGACCGCATCGATCCCGCGGATGCCTTGCTCGTACATTGCGAGAATGGCACCGAAGATCTTTTGATGGGCGTCACTGTAGAAGTAACTGCCACGGATCATCATCAATACGTCGTCGATGACGTCGGTCTGCAGTAGACAGCTGCCGAGCACGCTGCGTTCGGCCTCCAGATCTTGAGGCGGGACACGGTCGAACAGACTCTTGGCGGGAGCGGCGGTTGCAGGCATCCGTGCGATCGATCGATGAAAAGAGCTGGTGTGAACAGAATACTCACACTGGGTGAGTGAGACGAAGAAATCCCACCGGCAAGAAGCCGCTGGGATTCTCAAAATCTTTGAACCGGAACGTCGGCTGTCAGCCTTGATTCGCGACCGGCACGACCCAGACCTTCACATCTGACTCGATTTCCTGATGCAGTTGCAGTTTGATCGTGTACATCCCGAGCTCTTTCAGCGGACCTTCCAACCGCACCTGTTCCGGCGTGACTTCATAACCACCCGCCTTGAGTGCTTTGCTGATGTCGGCAGCGAGGATTGACCCGTAGAGGTGACCCTCGTCGTTGGCATTGGCTTCGATGGTGGCGCTGTAGTTCGCCAAATCCCTGGCGAGCTTCTGCACGCCCTTGAGCTTTTCGCGAGCGACCGCAGCCTGACGCTCACGGTGCTTCTCGACCATCTGCTTGTTCTCGTCGGTGGCGACCGTTGCCAGTCCTTGAGGGAGCAGATAGTTGCGAGCAAACCCGGGCTTCACGCGGACGATATCGCCCTGTTGCCCGACTGCAGGAACATTTTCAGCCAACAGCAACTCAACCCCACCTCGACGGTCGGCTGAACGAAGACGATTGACATGTTTTCTGGGTGCGCGTTGCTTGGTCATCTCGTGTCAAATCTCCACCGGCTGCCCCAAGATCAAGTCGGGAGCGGGCCGGTTATCCAGTCAATGTTGTTTCGGTTGTCGAATCGTTGTGTGCCGGATGACTCAGGAATTCAGAAGGGCACGTCTCCGCCACCTTGCTCGGAGGCACCACCCTGATCCGACGACGGAGGTGAGTCGTAAAATGCGTCGGCTGAGGCCTGAGCACTACTGGCAGCTGGTCGTCCTCCGCCTGGTGCACCACCTTCACCGCGTCCACCGAGCATCGTCATCTGGTCACCCACGACCTTCAGCTTGCTACGGTTCTTACCAGTCTCTTTGTCCTGCCACGTGTCCATCTTGAGGTGCCCCTCAATCAGGACCGAGCGTCCCTTCGCAAGGTATTCGCCGGCGATTTCCGCCGTGCGTCCCCAGAGGGTAATGTCAACGAAGGTCACTTCCTCCTTGCGGCTGTTGCTCTGCTTATCAAACCAGGTTCGATTCACGGCGAGACCGATGTCGGCCACCGCCGAGCCACTGGGGATGTACCGCACTTCGGGATCCCGAGTGAGATTACCAACCAGAATGACTTTATTGAAGCTTGCCATCGCACAACTCCCTGATGATGCCGGCGGTCAGGCTCACTCCGTTGCCCCCTGCAGTCGGCTGATGTTCACTCCCTGGATTTCCGTAGATTCCAACTCGATTGAATTGGCGACTAGCTCGCGGCGACAGGCTCAGCACCCTTTTTTGCCGCTTCGCCTTCCGCGGGCTTCGCATCTCCATCAGCTGGCTTCGCGTCACTCGGCTCCTCCTCGCTCTTGCCATGTTGGAGCAACGCCCCCGACATGGCATCGAACAGCGTGTCCGAGTGTTCGATCACCATCTGACGCAAGATCAGATCATTCAGCTTGCAGAGCCGACTCATTTCGGTCATCTGGCTGCCGTCCATTTTGAAGTAGGTGAGGTAATGCAGCCCCTTCCGATGACCCTCGACGGGATAGGCAAGCTTGCCATCCTGCCAGGGACTCTTCGCGACCACCTCTGCCCCCAGACGCTCAAACAACTCCATGAGGTTGTTTTCCGCACCTGCTGAGTCACTGGCATATCTGCCACTGTTGAGGACGAACATGCACTCGTAGTTCCGCTGTGCCAACACGATCTCCCGAGGTCTTGAATTCAAAAAATGCCCTCGTGGTGAGGGCGATGGTTGGAGAATGCCGAACCGACAGTTGTAGCGATTCTGAGCGATTTTGCAATCAATTTCGAGCGGGATTGCTCGGGTCCGTCGATTCTCCTGCCTTTCCGGTCCGTGTTGAAGGGGCACTGGCCGACGGGAGAGGGGCATTGACGCGGTTCATCGTGGCCTGAACCCCTTCGTGGGACCACTGCACGACCGCATCCGCAGCCTGCTGAATGATCACGTCCATCGTCTCACGGTCGCTGGTCGAAAACTTCTGCAAGACGTAGGCGGCTGCGTCCATACGTCCCGGAGGACGACCAATGCCAATCCTCAGCCTGGCGAAATCCCGGGTGCCCAAGTGTTCGATCGTGTTTTGCAGTCCCTTTTGGCCGCCAGCCGTCCCCGCAGCCCGCAGCCTGAGCCGACCGTTCTCCAGATTGAGATCATCACAGACCAGCAACAGATCTGCGGTCTCCAGCTTGTAAAAGTCCATCACCTGCCGGATCGCCCGACCACTGAGATTCATGAAAGTCTGCGGGGCCACCAACAACAGACGTTCGCCATCGACCATGATCTCAGTCATTTCAGATTCGAACTTCGAGCGTGGTGCGTCAGCACCGTACCTCTCAGCCAGAATGGCGAGGACGTCGAATCCCACGTTGTGTCGTGTGCCAACGTACTTTCGGCCCGGATTACCGAGTCCTACAACGACCTTCATCGTATCACCACAGCTCATAACGGGAGCGGGCTGAGGCTTCCGAGTCACCAAATCGCTCGAAAGATGGAATGATCAAGAGACCGGCTCCTCGCATTGGTGAGTTGTAAAATAGAACTCGTCACGCCTAGAACTCGTCATGTCATTCCCGCGAAGGCGGGAATCGAGGTGGTGTTGATCACGGAGGCCATTGAGACAGTCTGCCTGTGGCGCTGGATTCCCGCCTTCGCGGGAATGACGAAAATGCTGGATGATAACCGGAGTCTGGTGACAGAAACACTCCAGTTGTTCACCGCACGTCTCCTCGCAAGGCAAGCCTGTGAGAATCGTCGACGTCTGATGGGCGAATCAACACACCACACAAGGAGTCTTGGCGAAGATCGTGCAAAGCCTATCCCTCGCTCGACTCCTCGTCGTCCTCTTCCTTGCGGCCCACGAGTTCCGGTTGTGCGATTCCCTCTTCGCCCGTCTCTTCCTCTTCCTCGATTTCGACAGCCTCGTTGACCTGCACCACCAGCAATTCCGCAGGCGTTTGCAACGTCACTCCTTCGGGGAGATCCGTGATGTCCGAGACGTGAATGCTGTCGCCGATGTTCAGGTCGTTGACCCGAATCTCGATCTTCTCTGGCAGGCTGCTCGCGGTTGCTTCAACTTCGAGAGTGTGCAACTGCTGATCGAGCACTCCACCGTCGATGACCCCCTGTGGTGTGCCACGCAATTCGACAGGCACCTCGACGACCATCCGCTCGGTCGCATCGACCCGCTGGAAGTCAATGTGCTGGACTTCGGTGCTGAACGTATCCCAGTGGACGTCACGCACCAGTGCCTTCTGTGAACGTCCCTCGATCTGCAAGTCGACGACCTTGTGACCAGTCGCCAGGACCGGACGAAAGGCGTCCACTTCGATGCTAACTGCAATCGGTTCCCTTTGATGGCCGAAAATATTCGCCGGAATCCGACCGTTGCGACGCAGACGTCGGGCGTCCGTCGTGCCGGTTTTGGTTCGTGTTTCAGCCGCAATTGTGATGTCGTCACTCATCGTCTTCACCAAGCAATCTGAAGGCGAGCAGAATCGTCTGTTCGGAATCTGTAGGAATCGGGAAGCCGGAGAGGATAACGTCTCCCTCCCCTCGCTGCAAGCAGCCACACGCTCAGCCGGGTGTCCCTGCGATGCGCACATTGATTTCTTTGTCGACGTGCCACTGCATGACCGACCGAGAGTCGGTGTCGAAATCCCAATCGTCACTGCTTCGGTCGGGCAAGCAGTGCCGAGAAGCGAGTGGACGTCGTCTGTGCCCAACCGAAGCAGTGGCACAACAACCCGTCAATCAGGAGTACCCGGCTAGCACAAGGTTGCGACACCTGGCGGCTGATGAATGCCGAATGAGTATTAACAAGACTAGTTAGTCAATCATCATCCTCTAGGATTGCGGGATCAAAGGGTTGCACTTCATCCGATGTGATTGAGAAATCCTCAGAAAAACCAGACTCACTCACCACCACTTTCTTAGTCCATGGCCTTGACCACATGGAATAACCGTCCGCATCTTCCCTTGCGTCCACCATCACAAGGTTTTCGCCAGGATTGGGACCATCACTGGAGCCACTCTCGTATGACCCACCGGAAATTGTGCAATTCGCAGTGTAACCAGTCTCGATATTCATGAAGCTGACAGTGCCAGCGGGAACCGGCTGACCATCAAACTCAACATTGCCAGATGCAGTAATTCGCGGATTCTTGCCCACATCCACTTCCGTCCCACTACAACCTACAAAACCACTGGGCAGCAAGAGACAGAGAACCACGCACACCGCAGCCGATGGGAAACGCCTCAGGACATTACAAGCCATTCGATTCATCCCCACAGTTAAAGAATCCATTTCATTGCCGAGACGACACGAAGCCGATGAAAGCCACGCCCACGCTGAAGGCACAAGAAGGAGAGAGTCCGCGACACCCCGGGTGTCGCGGACATCAACCTCGAATCAAGCATGAGAGAGATTCTGACTAGAACTCGCCCAGAATCTTTCCGTCAGCCACCGATCCCATCAACTGCTGAATGGTCTGGTCAGTATTTTCACTCAGGAACCGCACACTGCCGTCAGCCAGACACAAGTGACCACCACCGGTGTGCCAACTACTGTAACCCTCCATAAGCATACTGTGGCCTCTTGCGTGCCCACCACGAAGCAACGCCTGCTCCCAGGTGAAATCAATCTGAGGCTTATTCATCCCACACAAAATCGCCGTAGTATGGAAGATCACGGGGGAACTACTTGTAATACTGGCCCTCGGACGGATCGAAGAAGCCCACGTCCAGTACGCACCCGGCACGGCCGGATGAGATCCACCGTAGTTTTCAGCCAACCCCACATACATGGTCTCGCCAACCAGGACTTGATTAGACGTCCCGTCACGAATGCCAGTAATTGACCGTGAGGAGTTAAGGTGAAGAGGACCGTTTGTCCAAAGCGGACGCCAACTTCCCGACTGAAGGGGACCGAGAATCCTGGCTGGCTGCTGATTCCAACATGGCATCAACGGATTAGAGGCATACGGCTGATTGTCGGCATCGATGGGGTTTGCGGGAATCGTGCCATCGACGTCCGAAGCCCCTGTGTCCGGATCGACTTTGAAGGATGGGCCACCGCCTCCCATGCAGGCTGAATAGCACATAATGTACTTGTCAGAGTGAAAATTGGGATTCGACGGGCACCTGTACCCGGTTGGAGAATCAGTCAACTGAAGCACATAGTTCGTCGAAGGATCCGACTGGTAATCCACACGACCAAAGAATGGCTCACTCATGTCAAACTCGTTGAACCGGTTGGCCTGCTCAATGTAGGGCAGGATCAGCACCGTCCACGGCGCACCATTATGCATAGCCTGATGATTATAACCACCAGGGTGGCACGTATTCCCACCACCAACAACCGGGTCTGGCAGGGGGGCCCCCGCCACTGCCGAGTCATAGACGGCTGCTGGTGGGAAGACAAGGAACGTATCATGGTAGTTGTGAAGCGCCAATCCGATCTGCTTCATATTATTCTTGCATTGCGTCCGCCTGGCCGCCTCGCGCGCTTGCTGCACAGCGGGCAGCAGGAGAGCAATCAGAATGGCGATAATTGCGATCACCACCAAGAGCTCAATCAGGGTAAATCCGCGTTTTCGTCTCAACATACTGACTTCTCCCCTCTACAAGAACAGTTACGCCAAACCGATGGATCCGAGGAACAACTCCGGAATCCAATACTCCAAGAGCGAAAGGGGCAGAGCCGTCTTGACAGCCCGCCAAGGTACGACCTTCAGATCGCTATTGTGCCAAGAAGTGTTCATTTGCGATATGCCGAGCGACCCTTTATTGTTTTTTCTCGCCGTAATCTCGGGCGAGTGTCCATTCAGGTCATGGTTGGAGTCGGGCAGTGAGGAGTTAATTCGGCTCGTCGAACAGGGTGTGAGACCGATCCTTGCAGTTTCAGACGAGTACCGTCCTGTCAAACGCGTCCTCGCTGCCCTGAGCGGGCCCAACCGTCCCCTCCGACCTCCAGCACCACCCGCTCCCGCCGATCCTTGAGCTGCTCGACCTGTTCTTCCAACTCCGACGCCTCGGAGGTCGAAACCGATTGTTCGATCGACGCCACTTCCTGTCCCTCAATTCGCACGATCACTTCAACGCTCATGGGGTCACCCTCCTTGGGGCTGTCAGGCTCCCAGCCTCAGACAAACAGACGCACACCCATCGAGGGTACTCCTCTGTCCATCCGCATCACCACCAACCAACGGATGCACCCATCGGCGAGCGCCACCCACGATCGTCGTTGACCGAACGGCATTCTGACCGTATTATCACCTCTCAACCATGAACCCAAACACTCTCAACCTCGGCCTGCTACTTACCCTGCCTCCCCACCGGAGGTCTTAGGCCGGGTTCGACTTGTTTTCAAACGCACACCCACCCTGAGGCTTCCCGTGGAGCCTCGGGGTTTTTTCGTATCTGGCGATTGGCCAACATTCGATCTGAAATTTCAAATCTGAGATCTGGAACCCATGTCCGACACTATCACCATCTTCGACACCACCCTCCGCGACGGCGAGCAGTCCCCCGGCTGCTCGATGTCCACGCCTGAGAAAATGGAAGTCGCCAAAGCCCTCGTCGAGATGGGCGTCGACGTGATCGAGGCCGGCTTCCCCATCGCCTCCCCCGGCGACTTCGAAGCGGTTCAGAAAATTGCTCAGAAGTTCGGCGACCAGACGACCATCTGCGGACTCGCCCGCTGTCGTGTCGAGGATATCGACCGGGCCTGGGACGCCCTCAAAGACGCCCAAGACGTCCGCGTGCACGTGTTCCTCGCCACGTCCGCCATCCACCGGGAGCACAAGCTCAAGATGGCGAAGGAAGAAATCCTCCGGCAGTCGGTCGAGATGGTGAAATACACCGTCGACAAGATGGCCGCCCGGCCCGATATCACGACGCCCAACGTCGAGTTCTCTCCCGAAGACGCTGCTCGCACCGAACTCGACTTCCTCTGCGAAGTCGTCGAACGGACGATCGAAGCGGGAGCCACGACGGTCAACATCCCAGACACGGTCGGCTACGCCACCCCCAGTCATTTCTTCAATGTCATCAAGACGCTCAAGGACAACGTCTCCAATATCGACAAGGCTGTCATCTCGACCCACTGTCACAACGACCTCGGCCTCGCCGTCGCGAACAGCTTGGCCTGTGTCGAAGCGGGCGCCCGGCAGATCGAGTGCACGATCAACGGCCTCGGCGAGCGTGCGGGCAACGCGGCCTTGGAAGAACTCGTGATGGCCATCCGCACCCGCAAGGACTACTACGGCGTCACCACCAACATCAAAACTGAGAGGTTGTTCCCGACGAGCCGTTTGGTCTCCAGCATCACCGGCATGAAGGTTCAGCGGAACAAAGCCATCGTCGGCCAGAACGCCTTCGCCCACGAGGCAGGCATCCATCAGCACGGCATGCTCCAGAACGCGTCGACCTACGAGATCATGCGACCGCAAGACGTCGGCTACGTCGGCACCAACCTCGTGCTCGGCAAGCACTCCGGTCGCCACGCCTTCCGCGACCGCGTCGTCCAACTCGGCTACACCCTCGACGACGACACGTTCCAAAAAGTGTTCGACGACTTCATCGCGCTGGCAGACAAAAAGAAAGACGTCTACGACTCCGACATCTCGGCCCTCGTCGAGCAACGCTCACACCAGACCCCGACCACGTGGACGATGACCAAGTTTCACGTCTTCGCAGGCATGGGCACGATCGCGACCGCCACGATCGCTCTCACCCACGAAGACGGCCACACGAGCCAGGACGCCTCGACCGGCGACGGCCCCGTCGACGCCGCCTTCCGCTGCCTCGAACGCATCGTCGGCATCGAAGCGACCCTGCGAGAGTACAACGTCCGCAGCGTCTCCAGCGGCAAAGACGCCATGGGCGAAGTCACCGTCGAGATCGACTGCACCGGCCGCACCTACCACGGCAAGGGCCTCAGCACCGACATCATCGAAGCCAGCGCCCTCGCCTACCTCCAAGCCCTCAACAAAAGCCTCGCCACCAACGGCAACAGCCGAGAACCACACGCAGCACATGGAGTGTGACACCCTATTTTAGAGAGGGGACGGGTGGCTGGGGCTCGCTATCTCTCAACTCCCGCCAACCGTCACTCGATCATGGATCACAACGCTTTAGGTAGTGTTGTTGGCAGTGGTTTAGGAGCGGTTGGCGTTGTTTCGACTGGACTTTGTTTTGTCTCTGAGGGCTGAGCATCAGTGGAGGCAGTGACCGTCTGCGCCATGACGAGTTCGCGGTCAAACGTGCCCACGTCCGGAATGCACGGATGCTGGTTTCGTTGCGTCATGATAGGCACCTCTGCGATGACATAATCAGCCAATTCGCCGAGTGTGGTCTGCTGGTCCTGGTTCGCATCGCCTGGACCTTCGAGCCCTTTCAGCAGCGTGGCTGTGAAGACTCCGTGCCGGAGTTTATCGACCTCGAATGACTCTTCCGTGCCGCTTGAGCTGGCCAGCAACATCACGCCAGCAGCCTTCACCAAGCCGTTGACAAGATCTTCCTGTAAGGGCAATGTGCTCTTGCCGAACGCTCCAGCATGACATGCATCGGACAGGAACAAAATCTTTTCCGCTTTACAGCGTTGCAATGCCTCACCGACTTTGTCCCAGTTGAGGCATGTCGCTGCCAAGCTCTCGAAGTCGCCATCGTGGGGGAGGTAGTAAAGTCCTCGCCGCCCCTTGAGTCCGTGTCCGGCAAACATCACAACAACGGTATCCCCGGACTGACACCCTTCGGCGACCCAGTTCAAACCGGCTTCGAGGTTGTCACGTGTCGCTTGCTCGTTCGTGTAGACTTGTGTATGCACCCGACCATACAGCTTCCCTTGCTGTTTCTTCAAGGTGGCTGCAACGGCCTGTACATCTCGGTCGCAGTAGGCGAGGTTGTACTCCTCGTACTTATGCTTGGCGATCCCCATGCCGAGGAAGAACAGATGCCGAGCGATGCCGTTGTCCTCCTCGGTGGGCCGTATCTGCTGCGATGGCTCAGTACGGGGTGGGGTCATTATGCTCCTGAGTGTGCTGGCAATGATCTCTGGTCTGTGACACGCATCCATCCAGTCCACCGCAGTCTCATACTCGTCATCGATGTCTTTTAACTTGTATTTCCACGTGCGTTCATCTTGGTCGCGAATGAATCTGATGACATCTGGGCTGGCTGTGAATGCTTTGCCAATTGCAAGTGTTGCCCAATGCCGCGGTTCCTGGAGATGCACAAATCGCACGACTGGCTGACGCGTTTCGAGTGACCAGATGTCGATCTGTTCGTTGGCGACTCCAATCATATGCTTGCCATCCGGCAACATGGTGGCTGCAGTCAGGCCAGTGATGCCTGCCACCGCGCCGGATTCAACGTCGAGCACGATGCCGTGAAGGCCGTTCCGGAAGTCAGTGTTTGTGACCACCAACTTCCGGCTATCCGGTGTGAACGAAACCCGATTTGAGACCATCAACCACTTTGGAAGTTTCCACTCGCGTAGCTTGCGTTTGCCGATTTCTTCCCAAATGATGATCGTTGCGACGGATCCTGAGGCCGCGAGGTTGTGGATATGAATCGTCACCCAATGACCATTCGGGGCTTGCGAAAACGCGCAGAGTCGCATGCCTTCACCAAAGAGGTCGTCTGTTGGGTACGCTTCGACCTGACCAGTCGCCACATTCCAGGTGATGAAATGGTGTGATTGGCCAAAGGTATAGGCGTTGTGGCCTTTGTGTGAGATCGCCAGCAGCCAGTCTCCCGAATTCGAGAACCGCAGTCCGCCATAGCCATCCAGCGAGATGTCCGGTGCGGGGAGCGACTTTATCCTCCGCCAGGTCTGCGTGTCATAGAAATCAAGATGGTGCTTCTCGCCAATCCGCTCGACGACTAATTGCTTGCCGTCAGCGGAGAAGGTAAACCCTTGATCGCCATATTGGACCTGCTCACGGTCGACACGATGGATCTCCTCTCCGCGCTCAAGATGCCAGACCTGGAGTGGATATGTTCCATTAGGGTTTGTGGTGACGGCAAGTGTTCCATCGGGTGAGAGACCAAGATACCAATGATCGGTGGTGCGCTCTTCACCATTTTGACTAAGGTCCATCCGTCGTAGTTCTTCGCCGATCCTTAGGCTCCACACCCGCAAGTCGCATCCCGTGATGAAGACAGCGAACTTTCCGTCCGGTGTCACTCTCACAGGACTGCGGGAACGACTCGGGGACTGCTGCTCATGCTTGAAGCGAAGGAGAGTTTCGATCCAACTGCTGCTCAGCACCTCTTCGACTTTGGGACGATCGACTGCACCCCTCTCTGAAGACTTGATGTCAATGGTTTGGCCAAGGGCGATTGAACAGGACAGGAAACCTACGACTGAAAAGAGGATACTGAGAATGGCAGGTGGGTGAATGGGAATTCGCATCGTGCATTGTCCAAACAGAGGGTGAAATCGTCACATCGAGTGAAACTTACGAAAGGAGCGAGTCACCCGTCATGGATTCTCAACATTTTGCAATGTGTCCGCAACTATGAATAAGTCGTGCCGGGTGTCATGCTCACATTGCGCAGCAGGGTGAACATGCATTGAAGTAGGGCGGATACGATACAGTGATCGGATAACACATCGTAATGGGAGTCGAGGATTCCACTTCCTTACCTCCATGTTACGAGTGTACTTGTTCGTTGGCTATTTCACTCACTTAACATACGCATTGCTCAGTCCTTCGAGATCGCTGATGCGGACCTTCAAGACTTCGACGGTTTGTTTGGCGCCAGAGAAGGCGATGAGCAGGTGGTTGTTGTGTTCGAGGACGTGGGGGTAGTCGATGCGGCGGCCACCGACGAGGTAGGCCATCGTGTGGAAAACCTTGCCGTCGTCGCTGAGGGAGATCGTCATCGGGTCGCGTTTGCGGGGGCGGGGGTTGGAGACGAGGACGTAGCGACCGTCGGTCAGGCGTAAGCCGTGGATCTTGGAGGTGGCGTCCGGGAAGTTGGTCTGCACTGGTCGACTCCAAGTGCGGCCAGAGTCGGTGGAGAATGAGCGATAGATGTAGCCGCTCTTGCGGTTGTCGCGGAAGAGGGCGACGAGTTCGCCATCCGGGAGGGCCCACCATAGGGGTTCTTCGGCTGCAAGTTCGCTGCCTGAGCCGAGGACGGGAAAGGATTCCCACTGGTCGATGCCTGTCGTGCCGCCGACGAGGAAGTGGACCCCTGACTTCTTGTAGTCCCAGGTGCGTCGTGACATCATCCACTGGCCCGACACGATCTTCTTGGGCGGGAAATTGTTGATCGTGTTGTCGAAGACGACGCCGAGGTCTTTCCATGTGCCGTCTGGCTCAAGTTGGAAGGCGTGGAGATCGAGGCTGGGGCCGAAGAAGCCGTCGGCCTCGTCGAGGGAGGCGAGCGCAAGAAGTTCGCCTTCGCGCTGCCAGAAGCCACGTGAGATATAACGGAAGCCATCGGCGTTCCGCGTGCCGTAGTGGGGTGAGTCGGGGCCCGAATTCGGAGGGGGTGGCGTGAGGAACTGCGGCTCACTCCACTGGAGGCCGTTAGGACTTCTCGCGAATTTGACCCTCTGTCCAACGCGATCCTCGACGCCCGGACCATCACTCCACATGGCCCAGAATTCTCCGTCGTGGTGAACGAGGTAATTGTGCTGGTTGACCCCACCGCTCTCGTGGTCTGCGTGCTGGGCCGTCGATTCCCGGGGTGGCTGGCTGCGATCACCACGGACGTCACTGATCAAGGCATACTCAGCGGGCACCTTCGGCAACTGGTCGAAGTCGATCGTGTGAGGATCGTCCGGCACCCAGGCACCCCGGAGCATAAGCTGCGACTGTGGGTTGGTGACTGGGTGAGGATGACTGAGGTCGAAGTCGTGCGTCGGGGGATCGTCGGCGTTCGCAGCGTGCTGGCTCGTGATCGCAACAATCAGCAGACAGTAAGTTACTCGCATGGATTCATCTCAAGGGGAGTCACGAGGTGCAGGTCGATCGAGAGGACTTTGAGCTTGCTAAAATCTTACCGATGCAGCTTTGTCGCAGAAAGACACGGCCTCTTGCCCGCCGCTTGCGGCGGCTTGGCCCCTCTCCCCCGCATTGTGTTTTCCGACGTGTGAAAGAGGTCACTGCGGGGGAGAGGGAGTCACTGGTCGCTTCGCTCCCCACCAACGAACGGATGCACCCCGGTCGGATGAGGGAACGTTTGTCACCGCTGCGGATGAAGTGCCGCTTTTGTCGGGGTTGAGAAGGGTCTGGGGATGACAGGCCACAAGTGGGGCATCCGAGTTGAATCGTCGGGCAACAATGCGACAAGCACCCCGGCTGCTTTGAGCAGCCGGGGTGCTGCGACCTGTCAATCCAGATCGGTTGAACCACGAGGCTGGTTCAGCTCACCGTTATTCAGTGAGGGCTGTTTTCGCTTTCAGCCGCTTCTGGATTTCCTCGGTAATGTCGGGGATGTTCGAGGCTTCTTCCGCTTTGTTGTACACCACCTCCTGATTCATTCGCTTGATGATCTCTCGGGGGTTCTGCGGATCGAATTGAACAGGCCTGCCGATGATGATCCGATCTCCGTCAAACGCTGGATTGCCTGTCGCAGGCGCTGCCAAAGCGAACGTGCGTGTTCCATTGGCCAGGGTAATATCGTCGATAATGATTTGATCGACTTTCAATCCCGAGGCCGTCACTGCATCCGGATTGTCCTGAGACCGCCGTAGGCGTCGGACCACGCGAATGCCGTTCTCCTTCGCATAGGCGGCCACTTCGGATTGAATCCGGTTATAAACCTTTTGGTAGAGTTCTCCTTCCCGGCGGAGAAAGCGCTGTCGCAGAATCTTTCGCCGAGCTTCAAAGCCTGCTCTTTCGACTGCAAGTTCTTCGTTCAGGTCCTCACGTTGGGACTTACTCTCCGGCTCTTTTTTCAGCTTCTCCAGTTTGCTGCTAAGTTCTTGGATTGTTTTGAGATGTTGATTTGACTCTTTGGAACTCTGCTCAATCGCATCCTGCAGCAGTTCACGATCTCGGCGAAATATGTCGTCATGCTCAAACAATATGGTCATGTCGACGGTCGCCTCGTCGGATTTCCAAACGACAGTCACGATGCCCAGCTCGAAGTCATCAGAATCTGCCGCTGGCTCATCGGTACTGCTGGCTTGCTTTGGAGACGTCGCTTCCTCTGCGGTGAGATCAATGTTCAGAACGCCGATTAACGAGACTCCTGCGACTAAGGCAAGCATCGTGATCTTTTTCATCTTGGAATCCTCCAGTGAGTTTTGGGAGAGCAGCTTGTGGATACGCTGCGAAAGTCCGGACCCGCTGACAGCAGG